>JAQUJC010000040.1 GCA_028681135.1 Kiritimatiellia bacterium
TGCGCGCGTGCCGAGGCCGCCCCGTTTCGGGGCGCGGAACCTTGCGGCAGGTTCTCCGGCGCGGCAGGAAGGCGGGCGGGCCGCCGCCGCTCCTCACGCGGGCCGCTTTGCCCGAAGGGCACAGGCCCGCGTGAACGCCGAGGCCCTTGGCCGAGGCAGAGGCGAGCGAGCGCCAGCGAGCGAGTTCCACCCGGAGCCCAGCCGTGGATCCCGACCACGAAGTGTGTCGGGATGACGGCGGGCGAGGAAGGCCGCCCCCTGCAAGGCCGCGCACCGCCGCGCGAGCGGCGGGGCCGTGGCCGCCAGCGGGGGCGGCCATCCCCGAGCGGCGCCCACGCGCCGCGAGGGTCTAGCGTAGCGGCGCGAAGCGCCGCGGCCTATAGGGGCTTAGGCAGACCGCGGCAGCGGGGGGAAAGGAAGATCGGGCGCATGGGGGGACGGCGGGCACGGGGGGGAAGGCAAGGCCGCGCAAAAGTGGAAGACGGCGGCATGGGGGGAAGCGCGGGCAGGGGGAGGTGCGGCGCAATCGGGGCAAAAAATGGCGGAGGGAGTGGGATTTGAACCCACGGGACGCTTTTAACGCCCGTCCGATTTCGAGTCGGGTGCCTTCAGCCACTCAGCCATCCCTCCGCAGGCGGACCGCAAAAGGGGTCCGGAAAACGTGTCATTCATTACCCTAGCCTGAGTCGAAATTCAACCGCATTTTGATGTGGTGCAGAAAAAAGGCGCGGGGCTCAGCCCGCGCCCGGATCCGTTTATGGGTCTTAGAAGTAAAAGCGCATACCGAGCAGCAAGCGCAAATCCCGGTTGGTGGCTTCGTCGTCATCCACATAAACATCTTCCGTGGCCACCTCGCCCAGCAGGGACAGGGTCACGGCCGTTGTATCCGTCAGGAAGAATTTCAAGCCGCCTTCGCCACCGAGCACCACCGCACTTTCATCGCCGATGTAGTCGATGTCCGCATAGCGATAGTCGAGGGCGACCCCCAGAAACGGGACCAAGTCTGTTCCGAAGAGGGGCTTGATGCCTTGCGGCAACTTGAAGTTGTACTCCGCGACGCCCCCGATGCCGATATGACGATAATAGTCATTGTACTGCAGGGACACTTTGGTCCCCAGCGCCAGGCGGTCCATTACAAAATAGGCATAGCGCACATCCAAAGAGGATTCCATGCCTTCTCCACTCTGAAAATCGACCATCCCCGCAATCGCCAGCTCATTCGCCCCCTTGGTGATCAGGGCTGCTCCCATCGCCGACGGTACCACCACGGCCACGGCCAAAGCGAGCGTCAACCATTTCATATACTTCATGTTATCGTCTCCTATTGTGTTCTTTTTTCTATCGTTGTTGAGATCAGGGTCAGAGGTGGGCCTGTGTTAACTCCCAGTTGCAATAACGTATACAGGTTTTCAGTACAAAATCAAATTGTTTGATGATGACACGGCACTTCAGGTGGGGATTCGGATACCCCGGCGCATAAAGGTGGGAATGTCCAAGTCGGCGCCATCATGAATGGTGGGCGCCACATCTTTGAACCGCCCCCGGTCGTCCACCAGGCTCAGTTCAGACTGCTGCGCCGCCCGCCGCCCACGTCGGCCCTTCCCCTCCGGCACCGCCGTCTCCCGGGGGGCCCCAAACAAATCGTCGGCGGTGATGTCTCCGCTCGATCGCGCTGGCGGCATCCAGTGCTCGGCAGCCAACACGGTTAAGGCCAAGCGCCCCTCCCATCCCTCCAGCACCACTGCGCCCATTGATATCCGCGCGCCTGGACGCGCGGCATCTTGAAAGCGGCGATGAATTTTTTCCAGTTCCGAGAGCGCCAGATCCGGCCCCCCGGCCACGCACAGGAGCATGGCCCCTGAATTGGCGATCACCCGGCCTTTCTCCAGCATGGCCCCCTCCAGCAATTCGCCCAACGCCTGCTCCACCCGGTCGGTTCCAGCCCCCGCGCCATAGCCAAAACAGCATTCATTGCCGCTATTTTCGACCAGTGTCTGCAAATCAGAAAAGTCCAGATTCAGCATATTGTTCCGGGCCAGCAGGGTCCATAAGCCGCGAATGCCCGCCCCCATCATACGATCGACAAATGCAAAGGCCTCAGACAACGGCGTACCCTCCGGCAGCATGGCGTGCAGCCGTTCGTTGGGCAGGCCAATCACGGCATCCGCCTGCTGCCGCAGCAGCGCCATGCCCTCCTGAGCCTGCTCCTGCCGCCGGGTACCTTCAAACGCAAACGGGGTCGTGACATAGGCCAACGTCAGCAGTCCCTCCTCGCGTGCGATCTGCGCCAGCACCGGTGCGGTTCCGGTGCCGGTGCCCCCGCCCAGACTCGCCACGAGTATCAGCAAGTCATAGTCCGTGACCATGGCGCGCAACGCATCCTTATCCTCGCTGGCGGCCAGTCGTCCCAGTTCCGCATCGCCCCCCGCCCCCATGCCCTTGGCAATGGTCCGCCCAATCATAAGTTTCAGTGGAATCGCAGAATCGGCCAGCGCCCGGTCATCGGTGTTGATGGCGGCCATCGGGGGGGGCTCCGCCCAATCCGCCAGGATACCGTCCAGGACACGGCATGCCCCACCGCCTACGCCTGCGACCAGGATGCGGCACCGCGGGTTGCTGCTTATATTGTCCTTACCAAGATTCATCGCCCTATCTCCCTGTTGCCCGTCAACTCAATCCGAACCAGTGCCCCAAGCGCTTCCAGAGGCCGCGCGCCTGCTCCTGCCGCTGACAAGCATTCTTATAGGCGCAGAGCACGGCCCCCACCCCGGTCGCATATTCCGGTCCGGCCAGATTCGCCGTCAGGCCACTGACGTTGCGCGGACCACCGATGACGCACGGCAGCCCAAAGACTTTTTCGGCCAACTGGGCTACATTTTTAAGATAGGCCCCCCCCCCTGTCAGCACCACCCCTCCCCCCAGCAAGGGCAGCAGGTTTTGGCGCTGCAACCGGGCCCGGATCAGCCCGAAGGTCTCCTCCATGCGCAAATGGACCACGTTTTGCAAGTCCGACAATTTAGCGGTACGCAAAGTCTCCCCCGCGCCCGCCGGCAGCGGCAGCCGCCGCGTACGCCCCGCCGCGCTGACCATTGCATCACCGTGCTGCATTTTCAACTCCTCGGCTTCCACGGTGGACAGGCGAAACGCCTTGGCGATATCGTTGGTGACATGGTCACCGCCCACCCCCAGCGCCCCGGCATCTGCAATTTTAGCCTGGGCATAGGCCATGTAATCCGTGGTGCCGCCCCCCAGATCGATCAACAGCACCCCTTGCAGCTTCTGCTCTGCCGACAGGGCCGCCATTGCCGCGCATAGCCCGCTGAACAGGATATCCGTGACCTCCAATTTAAGCCCCTTCACGACCCGGACCATATTGTACATTCGCGCGTGTTTGCCGTGCACGATCAGCACATCCGCCGCTAAGGTTTGCCCTACCATCCCCTCCGGCTTCACCCCGCACAGCCCGTCTACGCTGAACTGCCCCACAATGCTATGCAAGATTTCCCGGTCCGCGGGCAAGGTCACCTCGCGCGCGACCCGGCAGACATGCTCCACGTGCGTCGGCCCGATTTCCCCCTCCACCGGAATTTCCCCGCGATTGGGCAAGCCCTCGATTTGCGATCCGGACAAGGCCACATGGACGTCATTGATCGTCAGGCCCGCCGCATCTTCGGCCTGATGCAAGGCCCGTTCCAGGCACTGGCTGACGCTTTCAAAATGGAAGAGTTCGCCTTTCCGCACACCGCTGCTGGCACAATCCCCGACCGCCGTAATCATCAGGCCGCCATCTTCGCGCGCCTCGCCCACAAATACCCGCACCCGGTTTGTGCCGACTTCCACTGCGACGATTGGTTCCATGTTCATGCCTGCTACATCCCTTTCCACTTACTGCGCGCCCGTTTCAGGGCCGTTCCGCGGGGTCCTGCCAGGCCGCCGGGCGTCCCACGAAGTTACGCTCCACCGTCATGTCATAAACCCCCAGGGCCAATCCCCGGCGCCGGGCTTCCTCACGCATCGCGCACAGTTGACGCAATTTCTTTTCCATCCCCGTGCGTGACAATAACACCCGTTCCCCTGTCGCCAAGCCCACATCCAGTTGCTCGTCGTTACTCACGTCAATCGTCGTCACGGTCAAATCGGGGCGCACATCGGCTTGATTGCAGACCTCGAGGACGGTCAGGGCCTCGGCCAACATGGAATCTTCCACCTGATCCCCCGGCCGCAACCCCTTGTCGCGAATGCCCACCACCACGGGCAGGCGCGCCCGCACAGAACTGGGCCCCAACACATGGCCTAGCGAATCGACTGCCAGGGGGCTGCCGGAACCGGCCCGGCCGAGACGCGCCACCGCCACCCGTTCCGTCAATTCAATCACGAGCGTATTCGGGAGCCGCCGCCCCACCTGCGCATGGGCCACCACCGGCACACTTAACAGCAGTTCGCGAATGTCCTGCGGATTCACCGCAAACAGATTTTGCCCCACACTCACCCTGGCATATTCCAGAATATGCCCCCGCCGCAAGTCCCCGTCCGTTGTCACATCGATCTGCTGAATCTCAAAAAACACATTTTCAGAGAACATGGCCCGCCAGGCCGCCCATCCGCCCCAGGCCCCCCCCGCCAGAAGCAGCAGAGTCCCCAGCAGCAGCCCCAGCCGTTTCCAAGCCCGGCGTCGCGCCTGGCGGCGCTCTACGGTACGCGCGGCGCTCCGCGGCACGCTTTCGCGGCGACGGGGTCCGCGTTTTGGTTTGCTGCTCCGTTTGGCCATCATCCCTCTATTGGCTTATGCCCTCAAATACCGGGCACTATGCCATAGCCCCCCTGGCGATTGAAACAGTTTTCCGCCGCCCCCGACCTCCGTGGCTCCCGCGCCTCCTGCTAGCCTGCAATATTTCCAGGCTAGAAGGTATATTGCAGGCCGAGGGTGAAATCGTGCTCGGAGTAATCGCGCAAGAAATTGACCGACAGGTTGCCAATCAGGTCCAGATGCCGCCAGAGGCGCTGGCGGTAGGTGCCGCCCAGGCCGACATAGGTATCCCAGCCCGACTCGGGATTATTCCCCGGATACCAGTTGCCGTCGAAGTCGGCCCGGGCCTTGAGACCGCGATAGAGTTCCTTGTCTTCGGGGCGGGCCTTTTCGCTCTGGACGCCCAGGCGCACATCGAATTGGAAGAAGTAGTCCAGGTAGGATCGGCGCAGGCGCAGGATACCGCTAAAGCGCTTGTCCCAATAGGGCGACCAGTAAAACTCGGAGTCTTCGTCCATGGAATGGATGGAGGCTTCGACGCCGGCCCAAATCCCCTGCCGCGGGAAGACCTGCCAGAATGAATTCCCCAGCAGATGGACCATGGCATTGTCGTCGTCGTAGCTCCAGTAGCGGGCATTGCCGCTGATATCCCAGTTGTCGGTCACCTTCCACAGCGTATTGATACCCACCGCGTTATAGGCGATTTTTCTCCGGGCAGAAATCACCAGATCGTGATCATAGAGCGCCATCACCTGGATCGCGCGATAGGGGCGCCAGGACAGGGCGGCCGATCCCACGATTTCCTCTTCCGTCGACGCCATCTGCTGAAAGCCGTCCTTCAGCGTGAGCGTTTTCTGTCCGAGGGTGGCCGTCAGGGTAGCGCTATCATTGATGCGCAGCGTGAGCATGCCCCGGATTTCCTCGACATCCGCATCGTAGTCATACTTCTCGACCCGATTGGTCTGCACCTCCCGCGAGGTGGTGGTGGTGACGGTGGCGGAACTGACCGTGGTTTCGCCGTTGACGGTGTCGGTGCGGGTTTCCTGCGAGGTCGTCGAGTCGTTGACCTTGATGGTGTACCAATAGTTGGAGGTGATGGTTTGGGCGATAGTGCCAGCCCGGTACGAGACTTCGACGCCAATCCGCGGGTTGAGGTTCAGACCCGCGCGCGCTTCGCCATAGCGCTGCAGAATGTCCTCGTTGGACTGATTTTCTCGATAGGCACCGGCGAGATAGACATTGGACGGCCGGACCCGCCAGCGACGGCTGGTCGCCTGGTCGGACGCTTCCGGCCCCGCCGCGGCGGCACCGGGCAAGCGGTTTTGGGTGTAAGCGATCAGTTCCCGCAAGAGACGATCGGGATAGCCGTCGCGGCGCAGCAACTCGATCTGCTGCTCGGCCAGATAGGGCTGATTCATCAGCGTGGCTATTTCTGCGCGCAAGCGCCGGGCGATAAACACCGGATGGTGGGCCAGCGCCTGCTCGACCACCTCCTCGGCGCTTTCGTTCCAACGGGGTTCGTAGCGGCGCGTCAGATAGGGATTATCTTCCGGCGTCGTGTAGCCAAAGCGATCCACGACAAAACCGGCGCTATACTGCCGCGACGCCTCATCGAGAATGGTTCGGATGGGATTGAGCAGGCGGGCCACATTACTCGCCTCTTCCTGGCCGATCTCACCATACGGATAGGCAACCGCCATCGGCGTGTCTTTTTCCAATCCCAGATGCTGTTCAATGCGTGCCCGGCTTTCCTCAAACTCCCGGCGCACGCGCGCCGTCCATTCGCGCAGGGATTCCAGCCGGTTGCGCTCCGGCACCCAGATGCGGTTGGGCAGCGGATACACCAGCGGTTTATCTTCCGGGCCGATGGGCATATCGGTGTTGGCATACATCAGGTGGCTGCCAATCTGCCAGGCACCGGTTTCATGGGCAGCGCGGACTTCTTCCCAAGCGGCATACATCGGGGCATTGAGTTCCTCGAGGCTCGTAATTACGAACATCCCAAAGGGCACCCCCAGATCGTGTGCGACAGGCGTACCCAGGCGGAAGGAGCTACGCAGGCCATCGTCGAACGTCACGGCGGCAATTTTTACGGGTCGGAGTTCGTCGGTTGGCGGAGGGGTGCGGCGGTTGCCGGTAAAGGCATAATAGATGTTGTCGACCTGGCGGGCCAGCCAGGGTTTGGGGGTGGCCCGCTCGGGCGGACGTTCGCGTGCCTCCAAATAGGGCTGAATATCCATCGGGGCAATAAAGGTGAATCCCGCCTGCTGCAGCGCCCGCAGATGCTCCTGGAGGCGGCGGGTAGAGGTCAACGCCAACCACTCGCTCTCTGTCAGCCCGTGGTAGAGCAAGGTAAACACGGCACCTTGGTTGCCGATCTCTTCGAGGCGGTCCAGGGCATCCAGGGCATTCTGGTAACGGCCGCGCTGCACTTCCAGTCGCGCCCGGTCAAGAAAGCGGTAGGGATCCTTGGGCTGAAAGCGGTCATACAGATCGTCCAAATCCCGCTCAGCGGCATCAAAGTTCCGTTCAAGTAGGTCCGCTTCGAACTGAGTGCGCAGGGCCTGATGGTTATTGGGATTCAACTCCTTGAGAATGCGGTCGGTCACGCGCCGCGCCTTGACCGGCTGGTGAGCCATGACCGCAATTTGAGCATACTGGTTCAGCCAAGGCACATAGTTCGGGGCGGTGTCGATGGCGGCGGCATACTGGTCCAGGGCCAGATTCAGCGGCCAGCGACCGGCATCGCGATTGTGCAGATCGACCAAGCGCGCCGCCAAGCGTGCGTGCAGCTTGCCGCGGACTTCATCATTGCGCGCCGAATCAATAAGCTCCTGCAAGGAGTCGACCATCTGTTCGGGGCGTTGCGTCATTTCCGCCAAGTCCGCGCGCAGGAGCATCACATTCCACTCATCGGGGTCTTCCTCTAGAATACGGCGGGCCTGCTCATCGGCTTGCTCCAACTCGCCCGCCAGCATCAAGGCGCGGGCGTATTCGGTGCGGAAAGAAAGGTTGCCGGGAATTACCTCAATAATCCGAGTCCATAGTGCCAGCGCCGCCTCATGGCGTTGCAACAGGGTATGGATACGCGCCAAATCCACTTGGACATCAAAGCGGTAGTCATCCTCGGCCACGAGCTGCTCCAAGGCCTCCGAGGCGACATCCAGGCGCCCGAGCCGATACAGATTTTGGGCATGCCAAAAACGCACATCATAGTTGTCGGGATCATAGCGGAGCGAACCGGTCAGATAGCGGTCCGCCGCCTGCCAATCGCTGCGCAGAACGGCCATTTGTGCCAGCAAGCTGTGGGCCTTGGGCGACTCCGGCCGCAGGGTCAGGTACTGCTGCCAAAGCGCCTCGGCTTCGGCACTGCGCCCCGTATTGTGATAACACCAGCCCAGCGCTTCCCAGATGGGCTCGTAGGTTGGCTGAACTTTCAGCGACCTCTCCAGCAGTGGAATCGCCGCCGCATAGTCCTTCTCCTGCATCAGCAGAATGGCCTGTTCCAGATCATCGTTGACCGGCACCTCCGAAATCGGGTCCGCCTCTCCCTCCTGAAGAATGACCGTCTCGCGGCCCTCCCCCCCCCTGCGGGTGGTGCGGATCAGTCGGTCGAGGGCCTGGGTGGTCGCCGGCTCATAGGCTTCCGGCGCCTGCTGAGTCCAGCCGGGCAACAGCACCAAGGCCCCGCAGATTCCCAGCACCATGCAGACCGTTTTTACGTTCAGCCGCAAGCGTCGGCGAGGCAGTCGGCGCCAGATCATGGGCGGGGGGTGGTGTTTCATGGCCAGTACTCCTGGATCAATGCCGTCGCGAGCAAGCGAGCGCCATCAGGCGTCAGGTGAATCCCATCGGGATCGCGCACCCGGATGGCGGCCGCGGTGTGCGGATCCATCACCCGGTCGGTATAGCCCCCGGTCCGCCGGTCGGCCACCAGATGGGTGAAATCATGCGCAGCCACCCCGCTCCGCGAGGCGGCTTCTGCCACGATGGACTGGTTGACGTCCTGAGCAAAAGCATCCACCACGGCATCACGCATGGGCGGCAGCAACAGCCAGATAATTCGTTCGCACCCCCCCGCCTTCAGACGGTCCATGGCCTGGCCGATGCGCCCCGCATATTCTGCGTTCCAAGCGGGGGTCCCGGGTTGCACGACCTGGGTGCCGGACAACTGCATGGGTTGGCGGTCATTCGCGCCCAACGCGATGACGGCCACCTTCGGATGAAATTCCGCACACAGCTCGTCGATTTTGCCCAGCCAATCAAAGGCATCCAAGCGGGCCAGCCCCGTGCCAATCCCCGAAAAGGCCCTGGCCTCGATGCCGGGCATGCGCGAGAGTTTCCGTTGCATGGCCCGGCCCGGCAGACGCATCATGGAATCGCCCAGCATCAGGACCGGGCTATTGGCTGGGGAGGAGTCTGTCGGTACCGTCTCGGCTTGCGCAGGATTGGCCAGCCCCCCCCCCATTACTAGAACCCCAATGCCTACCGCCCACCAGCTTGTCCATCTGCATAATTTCATGTCTTTGATTCTACTGTATTATAGTAATGATTCAACTCGATATGCCGACTCATCTGTTCAGGGCATCTCCGATCGTTCGCGTCAGCGTTGCACGCGGACGGTCCAGGCCCACCGCAGTGGTTACGCGGGCGAGCGGGGCGCTGACCGCCACCCAGAAAGAGCGGACCGGCCCATAGGGCATGTGCTCGTTGTTGCGATGCAACGAGGCCGCATTCAAGGCCAGCGCCACCAGATAAAAGGTCAGCAGTCCGCCCCACACCTGCTTCAGCGGCCAAGTGGGCCGGTGCAGCTCCGGGTCGGGCAACGGAGCGTCGACGCCCCTGCGTTCCAGCGGGCGGCCGTTGGGGCCGGTCTTCTGCGCCAGGTTGTGTCGATTCGTGTTCATGGTCCTCTTTCGTCCTAGAACTGAAAATATATAAAGGGGGCTACACCCTCGGGGCCCAGGGCCAGAATGATCGTCAGCACCGCGGCCCCCGCCGCGCCCAGGGCCCACGCCGGAAGAGAATTCAGACGGTGGAGGTGCGTCCACAGGCGGTCGCCATCGAATAGCTGGGTGGCCAGACCGATGATCACCATGATCAAGGGCACACGCGCCCAGAGCGTGATGTCCGCCACGGAGGAGCGCCAGGCACCGATACCCTGCAACATCGCACTGGCCGTTTCCACCTTCCCCCCGCGAAACAGAATCCACGAAAAACACACCACATGAAAAATCCAAATCCGCCCCAGCCAGGCCCCCACTTTGCTGGGCATCCCGGCCGCCGAATCCGCCCCCCCGAGCCATCCACGCACTGCCCGCTCTGCCGTCAGGTAAAGCCCATGGAAGGCCCCCCACAGCAGGAAGGTCCAGGCGGCACCGTGCCACAGCCCGCCCAACAGGAAGGTCAGCAGGAGATTCACATACGTCCGCCCGACCCCGCGCTGCGACCCGCCCAGGGGGATGTACAGATAATCGCGCAGCCATGACGATAGCGACATGTGCCAGCGCCGCCAGAAATCCTGCAGCGTGGTGGCCGCATAGGGCGCATTGAAATTGGCCGGAAAATGGAATCCCAGCAACAAGGCCGATCCGATGGCAATGTCGGAATACGCCGAAAAATCGCAGTAGATTTGAACGGCATAGGCATAGACGGCCAGAAGAATGTCGGGCCCGCTATACATCTCCGGCCAGGCGAATACCGGGTCCGCCAGGTGCGAGGCCAGCCAATTCGCCACCACTATTTTCTTAAACAACCCCGCCAGGATGAGCACCATCGCTCGCGAGGCCTCAATGGGCGCGGTGCGCCCCGGCATCCGCTCCATCTGCGGCACCAGGTTGGCCGCGCGCACGATGGGCCCGGCCACCAGTTGGGGAAAGAACGCCAGGTAGTTCGCGAAATCCAGCCAGGATTGCGCCGGGGGGGTGCGGCGACGATACACATCCACCACATAGCTCAGCGCCTGAAACGTGAAAAATGAAATCCCCACCGGCAGCACGATTCGGGATATCCACGGATAGATTTCCTCCTGGGCGCGCACCAGCGCCCAGACCGCCTCCGGGCCGATTGCCGCGCCGATGGGCCGCAGCAACGGAAACAGCACGTCCGCCACCAAGAATCCCGTGTATTTGAAAAATCCCAGCAAACCGAGATTCAGCGCCACGATCAGGGTGAGCAGTCGCCGCCGGGAACGCGGCGGAGCGGAGGCCTCGGCCATCCGTTCCAACCGCAGTGCCACGGCGTGGTTCACCAGCGCCGAGCCCAACAGCATCAAGGCAAATTTCCAACTCCAGAAGCCATAGAAAAACAGGCTGGCGCACAACAAGAATACCTTGCGCGCGCGCGGATGGCGCGCCAGGGCCCAGTGCCCGAGAAACACCAGACCAAAAAAGAACGCAAAGACGGTGGTCGGGAACAGCATGGCGGTCGTTCGAGAAGACGCTTAGGGCGGGGGCGGCATGGACAGGCGCCCGTCCGTGCCCAGCAGATAGAGTTGCGGCGTCGTCAAGTCGTTGTCTCGCGGGGCGGGGTCAGCCTCGGGCTCGTGCAAGGGAATGGTCCATGTCGCACGCAAGGGCGGAATCAGCACGCTGCCCACGGGCAATTCATGCAGCACCAGCTTTTCGCCCGGCTTGGGCCGCAGATGATCGCCGGCTTCCGGGCGTACGACGCGCTCGCCCCGGGACTCCTCGCCGGCGCGCGGCGTATTCCAGAGCGCGGCCTCGGTCTGGAGCACCACGACATGAGCGGGATGCTCATCCAACGCCGCCGTCAGCGCGTTCAGCCAGCCCGGTTTCGGAGGAGAGCGGCGCTTCACGACCAGGCCATCGAGTTGATGGCGCTGGATGAATTCCACGAGTTTAGCCGGGGCAATATCACCATCGTAAGAGAGGTCCACCACCGGCAGCAGCCGAATGCAGTGAAACGCCGTGAACATCTTCAGCATGTCCACGTCTTCCGGCCATTCATCGGGAAGGCTGCCGTCCGGATTTTGGAAGAACCAGGCCGGGGCCAGGGCCGACACCGCGCCCACATACGGACGCAGCGCTGCGGCCTGTTCCGTCGAATCCCCTGGCGGAACCAACACCAGCGTGGCGGGCAGCGGGGCGCAAGTCATGCGGATGATGCGCGCGCGCGCCACACCTAAATCAAATGCAAACGGGGCGATCCCCCACCAGCCATAGGCCACCACAGGCGGGACGTCCACCGGACCATCGAAAATTTCCAGCCCGTTCACGAACCCGCGCATACCATCGCCGCGCACCTCCAGCCGCATGGTCATGCTGCCGGGCGGGCGAATCCACGGTCGGGAGCGGTGCGCCAGCAGGGTGCCGTCGCTCCACGCCTGCAAGTGAATGAATCCATCCTGGTCGAAGCCAAACCGCAACATGCTGTGCGAACTGCGACGCGCATAGAGCCAAAAGAACCCATGCGTTTCGTCCAGTTCGACTTCCATTTCACCGTCGCGGATCAGTTCCGATTGGCGCAGGCGGAGGTAGGCCTCGGCCTGATTGATCGCCGTGCGCAAATCGTACCGCCCGCGGTCGAGAGCGCGAATGCCGCCTGAAGCCGACCAGCCATCCGAGAATTGGCCCGATGCAAAATTGTCGGTCACCCGGTTCGTCAGCGGCAGCAATCCTGCATAGAGGTCGCGCAGTTGCGCGGTGTGTCCATGCGCCACCTGTTGGCGAATATAATCGAAGAAGAGGCCCGATTCAGGCAACGACAGCATTTCCATTCCGATCAGCGAGTGCCCAAAAGCGACCTGCGAATCCGGCACGCTCCCTAGATCGAGGATGCTGCGTAGTGTGGCATGACGCTGCGCCGGCTGCTCCTGCAGATGCAACAGAGCCAACCGGGCTTCCAGATTCAGGGGCATCTCCGCCACCAGTTGCTTCACCAGATTGCGCGCTTCCTGGCTGCGTCCCCGGCGGTCCAGCCACTGCGCCTGTGCGATCAGGATGTCGGGATTTTCCGGAAAAATCCGCGCATACAGATTGAGCTGTTTGCGGGCCTCTTCGGGGCGGTCCATCCGCTCCAGCAATTCCGCCCGACGGATGACCATATAAATCTTACCGGGGCCGGCCTCCAAGCTCTGTGTGTAGTAGTCCAACCCCTTCTTTAAGTCCCCCATCTGAATGTAGGCCCCGCCGATCAGCTCCAGGGCCTCGGCATTTCGCGGATCGGCCTCCAACCACTGCCGCCACTGGCTGATTGCCTGATCATAGTCGCCTTCCTGATAGGCCAGGAAGCCGTCGCGACGGTGGGCTTCCTGGCGAGCCTGCGGCGACAGGGCTTCCGTCGGCAGGGCGCGGGTTGCCAACTGATAGTAGAGATTTAGATGCATGTCCACCGCTGGCAGTGTCGCCTCTTCGGTCACGACGACGTCCGGCAGCGCCGGTTCGAGTTCGGCGGCCCGCGCGGAAGTATCCACTGCGATCAGCGCGCCGGGAAATAGCGCCGCGATTGAGGCAAATGAGGCCATCCGCGACACGGAGGCGGGAAATTGAATAGCTAGTTTCATATTCCGTTCCTTTATGCTGTGGTGAACATCTTGCAGCCACGGGACCAGTTCGGGGATATCATCCGGGGCCACCCGGCTGGCATCCAGATGCAGGCCATCAGCCTTCCGCTGGGCCACTTCTGCCACCGGCAACTCAGGAGGAATCTGAAGCGCCAGTTCGGACGATCGCAAGGTCATGCGCGGCAGTAATGCAATCCCGTGCATCCGGGTAAACACGCTCAGGGCCTCGTCATCCCACGGCGGCAGCACCAGCGGCACCGCTTTCACGGCATCCATCCAGGGCGGGCTCACCGCCGCCAGGCGGTAAGCTTCGGTGGCCAACTGCTGCATCAATTGCGGCGAGGTCAGATCGCCGTTCGGCTCCCACGCCTTGAGGACCTGTCGTGGCCGCGGAAATTCCAGCGCGCTGATCTGGGTGGCGGCCGCCCCCGGCTCCGGGTCCCAGACCTCCAGGCCGAAGAGTCCGGGACGAGTACTGCCCATCAGGTCCAGTGGTTCCTTCAACAAGAGCTGACCATTCAACAGTGCCACCAGGGTCCGATCATTCAGCGACAGCTCCAGCACCTGCTCCTTGCCGGGCTGGATGCCGATTTGCCGAGTCGTGGCTTGTGTGAATTCGGCTATGCCATAGACTTTCTGGGCCACCCGCACACTGCCGCTCTCATCAAAAATCAAGCGCACCCCCTCTTCTCCGCCGGGACGCATCCGCACCCGGATACCAAACTGACCGGACTGAATTCGAAACGTCATGCGCAGGGCAAAATTATCGAACAGATCACTACCCGCCAACCAGGTCAAGGCCCCGGTGGTCGGTGCATAGCGGCCGCTATTAGTTCCTGTCGGGATGGCCTTGAGCCACAGACTGCCGTCCGCCGGATGCTCGGTCAGGCCCCAGTCCGTCATCCAGTGGCTGGCCTGCAAGGGCTCTGTCAGCGTCCACGGCTGGACCGCCCGACCCGACTCCATGATGGCCAGAAATTGGTCCAAACTCCAATCCGGATTGACCAACATGCGGTTCAGGGCCCGCGGGTCCGATTGGCGCGTATTCAGCAGGAACGGCCCCAGCGAAAAGCCAATGCCATAGTGTTTTTCCACTTCGGCCACATTGATGACGCGCGTAAACACCGCGCGGGGATCGTATTGCCCATAGTCGCCATAGGGGAAGGCGAAGGCCTGCGGAGCCACGCCCATGCCGGTTTGGAACTCCTCCACCATCCGCCCATGCTCGGCCCGGATGCGCGCTGCAAATTCCTCCGGAGTCTCCAGGCGCTGTTCTTGCTCAATCCACATTGGCGAGGACAGGAAATTGCCGGTCTCACCATCCGGCCCGGTCGGAATCCGCTGGAACCCGCCAAATGACTCGGCCCCCACCTCCCAGAGGCCCGAGCGCGCCATGTCGCGCAGAATCGGCCAGCGCAGAGCCGACGGATCCTTCTGGCGAATCGTGTCGGCCCGGGCAAACATGACCGCCTTCCAGCGGTTCGCCTGCAGGATGCCGCGGGTCTCCAGATAGGAGTTCTTGCGGGACTGCTCCATGGTGATCAGTACCGCTTTGCGCGGCAAGGGCACCCCTTGAAAGTAGAAATTACGCACATCGGACAGCCCAATGGGATTGAACCCCCGCTCTCGCAAGGCCCGAATCTGCTGCTCAAATTGCTGGCGGGAGATTTCCTCGGGACCCTGCACGGTCCCCGCACTGACCCCCCCATAGGCCAACGCAATAAAGGTGTCGGCATCCCGCACCCCTTCGACCATCGGCTTGTAGCGCAGGCGCTGATAGAGCGCACGCAGCGGCATCCATAGCGCCACCAGCAGTGACAAACCCGCCAGAAAATACAGCCAGGCCCGCAAGTTGCTGTCGGCCTGCACCGGCTGGGGCCGGGCCCAGCCCGACGGCAATGGGGACGGCGCGTCCAGAGTCGGCTCCGCCTCGGTCTCCGCTTCTGTCGGCGGTCCGTTCTTGGCAGCCGACGGCGGAGGCGAAAGCGGCGTGAGGGGGGGTGGCGACGGCGGCGTGTCGGCCGACGGTGCCGTGGGATCGTCCACCGGACGCTCGCCGGGAGCAGCGGGTTCAACGGGGGCCTCGCGGGGCGGCAGAGAGGTGTCGTCAGGTTTTTTCATCCGCGCGTCCCCCAGTGACGGCCCCGCAGGGTCGCCAGGGCCCAGTACAACTGCCAACTGAAAAAAGCCATATAGCTGAACGTATAGAGGAACCCGGTCCACCAGTAACGGCGACCCGTTTGCTCCCAGAAATGCAGCGTCCAGACCAGGGTGATCGCCAGCACCCCCAGCAGGTAGGCCATCCCCAGATTCGTCCCCCCGGCCATAAAGGCCACCACCGGGGCCACCACCAGGGCCGAGGTAATCACGACCGGTTCGATAATCGGCATCCACATCATCGCATACCACGACAGCGCTGGCACCGGATGCTTGCGCCACATCCAGCGCCCGACCTTCACGATCTCACGCAAATACGAGCGGCTCCAGCGCGCTTGCTGGCGCGCGTATTGTCCCCAGTATTCCGGAGCGATCGTGGTCGCCAACGCCTGGTCCGTATAGACAATCTTGTAGTCGCGCAAAATCAAATTCGTCAAACTCCGGTCATCGCCAAAATTGCCGTACTCGCCCATCACCTTTGCGTTCAGCCATTCATCGAGCACGTGCAGCACACAGACCCGCCGATATGCAGAAAAACAGCCTGGCAGGCAGCTCACCGTCCCGCTCACGCTTTCCGCTGCCTTCATCACTTTATACGAAAAATAATAGCGCACATCCTGCATACGCGTCAGCAGGTTCGTCTGCGCATTTTCAACATCGCAGTGCCCGCTGACGCCCCCCACTGTCGGGTCCGTAAACCCCTGCATCAGCTTCTGAATGGACCCAGGGAAGATAAACGTATCTGAATCGACGCACACCACCATCTCGCCGCGACCCAGCAGCACGCCCACCGCCCACGCATGAACCAGACCGCGGTTTTTTTTAAAATCCACCACCACCAGGTTGGGGTGACGCGTCTGCGCCTGGAGCATCTCCTGCAGGGTGGTGTCGGTCGAGCCGTCATTGACACAGACCACTTCCAGTTTGTCGTCGGGATAGCCCGCGGCGAAGACCCGCTCAAGGGTCTGGCGAATCACCCCCGCCTCGTTCATGCAGGGGACCAGCACCGATACGGTCGGCTCATACCCCTGGTCTCGCGGCGGCACGTACATCGACGCAATTAAAAACCGCGACACAACAAAAACGCCCGCCACCAGTGAGTAGAGGCTCACCAGAGGCTGATAGAAATAATTACCGGCACTGCGTAGCTGCATGAATACCGCTGTCGCCAGCATGAGCACCGCAACCGTCAGGATCAGTCCTGCCAGCCACTTGGGCGGACGCGTGTACAGTCTTGCCATCCGTTCGCGCGCGGCTTCCAGCGACGGAAATTCCGCCACCTCCGCCAGCGGTTCCTCGCTGCGGCTCTGCTCCAGCGGGCGCTGACAGTAGGGACAGGCGACCGGCGCGGGGGTCTCGTGCACATGCACCGTCACCCCACACCCGTCACAATGACAATGGGTAATCAGTGCCTGCGCCGTCTCAAATTGGAATGGGGTTGACTCCATGCCTCGCTTCTCCACGTTCATTTCACCCTGAGGCGCGCTGTCCCGCACCCGGTGTGATTGCGCACCCTACCACGTCAAAAACGCATTGTCACCTCTGCGTCATATTATTTTTCAGTAAGGTCATGGCCGTGGGTGCAAAGGCACCGCGCGGTTTCGCCTCAGGCCAACCGCGTGCTCTCCTTCCTTCACGCTTTGACAAGACCTGTGCGCTGGCGTAAGATTTATTAGTTACACAGCAGGGCAATAGAACCTATTGATAATAAATAAACCTATGACCGACAAAACCAAGCTAGGAATTCCGTTCTTCGATGAACGCTTTGGTGGCATCTACCAGAAGCGGCCTTCGCTCTGCATTGGCCGCCAGGGCAGTGGCAAAACCATTGCCGCCCTCCAGGCCGTCCTGCAGAGCGCGCGCCAGGGTGAACGTGGCATCCTGCTTTCCGGCTGGCGCGCTTCAGACTTGACCATTATTGCCAACAACATGGGTCTGCCGCTCACCGAGGCTATTGAGCAGGGGCAGGTCACCCTCCTTGAATACGCCCATATCATGCCGTTGCCCGAATTCGAGCAAAACCGCACCCTGCCTCCGGGTAGTTTCACGGAGTTTCAGGATATTATCGAAACCGGCGGCATCAGCCGTGTCGTCATTGATAACATCCTGCCTTGGGTCGCTATCCCCCAGGAGGATCGGCTCGTGAAGCACATCTATTCCTTTGTCCACGCCATCGGGCGCATGGGCGTCACCCCCATCCTGACCATCCCCCGCCCCGTCTCCCCCCTTGCCCACACGCTGAAAAATCTTCTCGTGCAGCAGATTCCCGTCGTGTTTACCCTCGATCGCGACGATACCGGCAAGCATACCCTGCAACTCAATAAGTATTTGGGCCAATCCACCCTCCCCCCCCCCATCCCCTTCATCATCACCCGCGGCGCCGGCCTCCTGCGCGCCCCCAAGCAAATTCCGGAAGACGTGCCCGCTCCCGCGACTCGCGCCAGGCCCGCCCCCTCCCCCATCCGATTCTCCTCAGCCATCCACACCTAGGAGCCGGTCTGGACCCCCGCCATGTATGCCTCCTATTGGAACATTAAAGGCAACCCCTTCCTCAACGTCATTGACCCGCGTTTTCTCTATGCCGGGGATCAGTACGAAGAGGCCATCGCCCGCTTTATCTTTCTGGCCGAAAGCGGTCGCCTGGGCGGTGTCTTGACCGGCCCCTACGGCGTGGGCAAATCCACCGTCCTTAAACATGTTATGGCGGCCGTCGACTCCCGTCTCCGTCTCCCCCTCATCCGCCTGGACGCCATCCCCGGGGGGCACCTGCCCATGGCGCGCCATATCCTCGCCGACATGAACATCAGCGGCCCCACCACCACCCTGGCGGATACCCTCATGAATTTTGGACATGCGACACAGCATCAAGCGGACGCGCTGACGCGCACCCTGCTGTGCATTGACGAAGCCCACTACCTCACCGAAGGGAACGGCCTGTATCTCGTCCACTACCTCAGTAATCTGCGTATCACCGACCGGCGCACCCACAGCGAGATACCGCTGTTCACCATCATCCTGGCGGGTTCGCCCGCTTTGTTGACCGCCATCCGGGCGCAACCGTCCCTGGGGCAACGCATGCAAATAATTGTCAGTCTCGCCCCCCTTCCCTTTGCCCACACGGCGGCCTACATCCAGCACCACATGCGCGCGGTCGGCGGCGACCTCTGGGTCTTCGACCAAGGGGCGCTCGACGCCCTGTGCCGCTTATCCGAAGGGCTGCCGCGCAAGATCAATCTGCTGTGCGACACCGCCCTTATGCTGGGCTTCGCCGCCAAAACCCATCAAATTACCGCCCCCATTGTCAACCAGGCCGCCCAGGATATCGGACTGACCCCCACCCTGGCCCCTGCCGCAACAGAGGAGTCCCCATGACCCATTTCACCGAGCTGATGTTAAATCCCATCACCATCATCGCCACCTTGCTGGCCTTGTTCTTTGTTCTGATGGCCGTCCGGCGCAGACGGCATGCCGCATCACCATCGGCCCGCGCCAAGACAGACTCGTCCAACAAGCCTTACCACGTTGTCAATCCATACGGGCCGCCGTCGCAGGTGGACGCCGACACCTCGGCCACTGCCCCACGCAACACGCTGACGCCGCCAGAAACCAAGCCCCCCACCCGCCGCGTCTTTCGCCAATTCGGACAGTCAGCCCTGCATCCCGACATGAAAGCCCCCAACGAGAAATCCGGCTACGTCTGGGAATAATCCCGCGGCCTTTCGGCTTCTCCCCCTCCCCCCCCCTTTTTGCAGGTGAGGTGGGTTTTGCTGTTCGCGCATCTATCCTTCGAGCGCTATACCGGCCGAACGGGAATATCGTTGCGATGCAAATATTCTTTAGTTTCTTTGATCGTGGTCATGCCGTAGTGGAAGATCGACGCGGCCAGGACGGCATCCGCCTTGCCAACCTTCAGCACCTCGGTCAGCGACTCAAGGGTGCCCGCACCGCCGGACGCAATCACGGGTATCGTCACGGCGTCGGCTACTGCCCGCGTCAAGGCAATGTCATAGCCGGCCTGCGTGCCGTCGGCATCCATGCTGGTTAGTAGAATCTCACCGGCACCAAGTGCTTCGGCCTGCTGTGCCCATTCAATCACATCAATATCAGTCGGTTCCGACCCCGCCTTGATGGTCACATGCCATTTACCGGTCGCATGCGGCGTCCGCTTTGCATCGATAGCCAACACGACACACTGGGCACCGAACCGCTCGGCCGATTCACGCAGAATATCGGGATGGCGGACGGCAACGGTATTGATCGAGCATTTATCCGCGCCGCTTCGCAACAGGGTGCCGATCTCGTCGGCCTTGGTGATCCCACCGCCAACGGTAAACGGAATAAACACATTCGCCGCCACCTGTTTCACCAGTTCCACGATGGTCTTGTTCGATCGCAATGTCGCGGTAATATCCAGAAACACCAGTTCATCGGCACCGGCGGCACTGTAGTGTTTGCCCAGTTCGACCGGATCGCCCGCATCGCGCAGGTTCAGGAAGTTGACCCCCTTGACCACGCGGTTATCTTTGACGTCCAGACAGGGAATAATTCGCTTGGTCAGCATGTCCGTCTCTGCCGACAGATGGAAACAAAGTTCTTGAGGACGCGCAAGCCGTCATGGGCGCTCTTTTCCGGGTGAAACTGCGTGCCATAAATGGAGCCCTTTTCGACCGCCCCGGCCATCGTGATGCCATACTCGGTCGTCGCTACTTTCGCATCCGGATCGTCCACCTGTGCATAGAATGAATTGGCAAAGGCAAAGTGTTTGCCGTCGCCCAGTCGATCGAACAGGCCCATGCCCTTGCCGAACGTCACGTAATTCCAGCCCATATGCGGAATCGTTAAGCCCATATCGGTCGGGATCGGGATAACTTTACCGCCGATCAGCCCCAGGCACTGATGCGTCCCCATCTCGTGAGTCTCGTCGAATAACAGTTGATAGCCGACACAAATCCCCAGCAGCGGCGTGCCAGCCAGCGCTTGCTGCCTGATGACATCCGCAATCGGGGCGACCTTTTCCATCGCATACCCGCTGGCGCCAACACCTGGCAGGATCAGGCCATCCGCCTTGGCAATGACCGCCGGCTCACAGCTAACGGTAATGTCCGACCCAATATGGCGGAACGCGTTGGTCACGCTCTGCACATTGCCAACGCCATAATCAATCATAACCAGCATGTTTCAGTCCGCTTTTACGTGTACTCAATTATCGTCAGATCATCCCGGCTCCGAGCCAGAATCCAGACCATTACGGGTCACAATGCGTCGCGTTCTGGATGCCCGGCCAAGCCCGGCAGACAAAAAAAAATATAGCCAATCACACACCAAACTTCAACGCCCAAGCCCACCAATAATTCCATGACGACCAACAGGATTGATTTCTCATCCCCACCCTGCTTAGATGCCGACATGCTGCAACCGAAGAACATCTACCCCCTGCCGGCGTTCCCATCCCCATGAATCCGCTCCCCCCCAGCCGCAGTTGGCAAAGGGCCGGCGTCGGCCTCTTGGCCATCGCTATCGTTGGCGGGGCCGTCTTCTTCGCCCGTTCTTCCCGCGAGCGCTCCCTCTCCGCTGATGCCCCCGCCACCACCCCGGCGGCCCCCGCCACCACCACGCCCGCCATCAAAGCCCCCCCCACCGCCAATCACCACGAAGCCATGTGGTATCAGAAACTCCCAGATGGCCGCGTCCAGTGCCAGCTCTGCCCTCATGGCTGCCGCCTCGGCGAGGGCCAAATCGGCATCTGCCGCGTGCGCCAGAATATTGGCGGTACTCTCTACGCCATCGCCTATGGCCGAGTTGCTGCGGCCCATGTCGACCCCGTCGAGAAAAAACCCTTCTACCATGTCCTGCCCGGCAGCCGCGCCTTCTCCCTCGCCACCCCCGGATGTAATCTGCGCTGCCTCTTTTGTCAGAATTGGGAGATCGCCCAATCCTATCCCTGGCAGGTCACCACCCGCACCCTCTCCCCGGCAGACGTCGTGGCGGCCGCCCTCCAGAGCGGCGCTCAATCCATCGCCTTCACTTACTCCGAACCCACCATCTTCTACGAGTACATGCTCGACATTGCCAAACTCGCCCAGGCCCAGGGCCTCAAGACTCTCGTCGTCAGCGCCGGCTACATCAACCCCGAACCCCTCCGCGCGCTCCTGCCTCATATCGATGCCTATAAAATCGATTTCAAAGGCTTCGATCCCGCGTTTTATACCGATCTGACCGGCGGCACCCGCGATCCCGTGCTCGAGACCATGAAGACCATCCACCAGTCTGGCGTTTGGCTCGAAGTCGTCAACCTGCTCGTCACTGGTAAAAACGACAGCGAAAACGATGTCCGCCAACTGGCCCGCTGGGTATGCGACACCCTCGGCCCCGATGTCCCGCTGCACTTTTCCCGCTTCTACCCCATGCACAAGCTCGCCAACCTCCCGCCCACCCCCATCGAAACCGTCCTGCGCGCCCGCCAAATCGCCCTCGAAGAGGGCCTGCATTATGTCTATACCGGGAATATTCGTTCCGCCGCGGGCGACTCCACCCGCTCCCCCGTAACCGGCGACATTGTCATCGAGCGCAAAGGCTATCACGTCATCCATAATCACCTCGTCGACGGTCTGGCCCCGAACGGCGAGCCCATCCCAGGAGTCTGGAAATGAACACCCTCCGTACCGCCGGCATTCTGCTGCTGGTCGCCCTCGGCCTATCGTGCCGCCCTGCCCCCGCCGAAGACGGCACCATCCGCCCCCCGGCCGTGGCCGGGAGCTTCTACCCCGCCGCCCCGGACCAACTGGCTCGGGACGTCGACGCATATCTTGCTGCCGCCCCCGCACCCGTGCCGGACACCCCCCCCGTCCGAGTCCTGGTGGTCCCCCACGCCGGGTATGTCTACTCTGGCGCCGTGGCCGCCCACGCCTACCGCCTGATCGCCGACCAGCCCTTCTCCACCGTTGTCCTCATCGGTAGCAGCCACCGTGCCGCCTTCCCCGAAGCTGCTCTGTGGCCCGCCGGTGCCTTCCGCACCCCCCTCGGTGATGTGCCCATCGATGCCGATCTAACGCGCCGCCTGCTCGCCTCCGGACCGCCCTTCGCCACCCGTACCACCGCGCACCTCGACGATCATGTTCTCGAGGTGCAGCTTCCCTTCCTTCAGCGCGCCCTCGGTGACTTCACGCTCGTGCCCATCATGCTCGGCACCCCCGACCCTGCCACTGCCGCCGCCGTCGGCAACGCCATCGCCGCTGTTGCCGGGCCCGAGACCCTGATCGTCGCCAGCACCGACTTTTCCCACTACCCCACCTATGCCGATGCCTGCGCCAGCGACGCCAAGACCGTCGCCGCCATCCTCAGCGGCAATCCTGCCCAGCTCACTCGCAGCCTGCGCGCCATGGAGAAACATCCCCCGAAAAATATGTCCACCTTTCTTTGCAGCGAAAGCGCCGTCCTCGCCGCCATGACCTATGCCCAACTCGTGGGCGCTCACCAGACGTCCCTGCTCACGTATGCCAATTCCGGGGATACCGCCGGCACCCACGCCCGCGTGGTTGGCTATGCCGCCATTGCCTTCTCCGGCAGCTCCCCCCAGGCGGCCCCCACCCCCCCACAGGAGAAACCTATGACACCAGAACCCGACTTCACCCCCGACGAACGCCAGGAACTGCTCAACCTGGCCCGCCAGACTGTCGAAACCGTCGCCCGCACCGGCACCCCCCCGGCCTATGATGGCGATCTCCCCGGCCTCCAGCGTCCGCGAGGGGCCTTCGTCACCCTTCACCAAAACAGACGCCTGCGCGGATGTATCGGCCACTTCGAGGCCGATCAACCCGTCTACCAGACCGTCATCGATATGGCCGTCGCCGCCGCCACCCAGGACCCACGCTTTCCCCGCGTCACTCCCGCCGACCTCCCCTCCCTCACCTATGAAATTTCGGTCCTGAGCCCTCTGCGTAAAATCTCCGATTGGCGTGACATCCAATTGGGCATCCACGGCGTCCAGGTTTCACGCGGTTTCCGCCGCGGCGTCTTCCTTCCCCAGGTCGCCACCGATACCGGATGGGACCTCGACACCTTCATGGGCGAACTCTGCTCCCAAAAAGCCGGCCTGCCCCGCACCGCCTGGAAAGACCCCCAAACCGATCTCTACGTCTTCACCGCCGAAATCTTCTCTGACTAACGCCGTCGGCCCCAACAAAGGGATCACACGAGGTCCCCCATAATAACCCCATTACGGGCCTGATGCCCGGAATCGAAAATGTCCTCTTTCAGCCATATCTCGCCTATAAGGGGGTGTAGTGGTCCATCGCTCGTTGGGTTTGATTGCTGATGAGTAGAAGGTACCCCCCCCCCACACACACCATCTACCTCCTGCCATTGTCCCGTCTTGCTCCCCTGTTCTAGCATTGACTCATCTCAGAACGACGGATAGCGTGAGGGCAAAGAAGTAGTCAACCATGTGGCCCAGATCGCTCTCCATTCAGTCGCGTATCAACACCATCCTCCCTATGCACTACCGGAGGATGGCGGGCTGGCGGAATTGAGCCGTCGCCCCGCAAATGCGTCCCGCGGCGAGATCGCCAACACCGGCGCTTTCACGGGCATCCCGTTCACCACGGTTCAAACGACCCGGGTGCGAAATGTGGGCACGCATTCTCCGAGCCCGAGCCAAAACCGTTCGGCATGACCATTGGGCTGACATGGCTCGGGGTCTTGTTCTGCCTGTCACAGTCTGCCCTGTTTTCAGGCCTGAACCTCGCCCTGTTTTCAATCAGCAAGCTGGAACTGGAAGTCGAAAGCCGCAAGGGCAACCCGCAGGCCCACCAAATCCTCCGGTTGCGGCAGAACTCCAACTACACGCTTGTCACTATCTTGTGGGGCAATGTGGCTGTAAACGTTCTGCTGGCGCTGCTCTGTGAATCCGTGCTCAGCGGTGTCATCGCATTCTTTTTTTCCACCGTCGTGATCACGCTCTTTGCGGAGGTCGCCCCCCAGGCATACTTTTCCCGCCATGCGTTACGCGTTGGTGCTGCCTTCGTGCCACTCCTGCGCGTCTACCAGATTCTGCTCTGGCCCATGGCCCGCCCTACGGCCTGGCTACTGGACCGCTGGCTTGGCGACGAAGCCCTCCCGTTTTTCCGCGAGCGCGACATGCGCCGCGTCCTTCAATTGCATATGGATTCTGCTCACAGTGATATTGCGCGGGTCGAAGGCCAGGGGGCCCTCAACTTCCTTGACATCGACGATGTCCCCCTTGCCGACGAAGGCAAACCCCTCGATCCCGCTACGATCATATCCCTGCCCTTTCACAACCAACTCCCTGTTTTTCCCGCCATCTCCCCCTTGCCTGAGGACCCCTTCCTCCGCCGCCTCCAGCAAAGCGGTAAGTCATGGATCATCCTAGTCGACAACCAGCGCGCCCCCCGCCTCGTTCTCAACGCCAACGAATTTCTTCGCGAAGCCCTCTTTTCTCCCGACCGTTTTGCCCCCCTCCGTCACTGTCACTTGCCCATGATTTTGCGCGATCCCGCCTGCAAAATCGGCGATCTCATCCCCCATTTCCGTATCCGCACCGATTCTAGCAGCACTCGGATCGTCGAAAACGATGTCATCCTCCTGTGGACCGACCGCCCCCGCATCATCACCGGGACGGACCTGCTTGGTCGCCTTCTGCAAGGCATCGCTCGCTCGTCCGCTGCTCCCCATTCCCAGAGTGCCCTGGACCCTGTCAAATGATGATGATGGACTGTTGGCTGGGAATTTACTTCCCGGCGGAAGGGGACCCCCCAAACAGTCACGTGACCCCCCTGTGCACACATGGCGCCTTGGCGTGCAACTGGCGGTACGGCTTAGACGCGATTGGCGCGAAAGGACCCGCGGACGGTTTCGGCGGGCACTTTTCGATTGTGAATTTCGACCTCTACGCGCGTGCCAGGTGCCCAGGCTTCGGGGGTCAGATAGCCCAGGCCGATGCCCCCCTCCAGGCTCGGTGCAAAGGTGGCGCTGGTCAGGGTGCCGAGGCGACGGTCTGCGCACCAGACGGCGCAACCGGCGCGCGGCACCCCCCGCTCCAATAGGCGGATACCCGTCAATTTTTCCGTGAAGCCCGCTTCTTTGCGCTGGATCAGCGCGGCGCGGCCGATAAAATCGCCTTTGTTGAGCTTGACCACCCATCCGCAGTTGGCGTCGTAGGGGGTACGTGTAGCGTCGGCATCCACCCCATACAACAGGTAGCCCGATTCCATGCGCAGTGTATCGCGGCTGCCCAACCCGCAGGGCACTAACCCGTAGGCTGCCCCGCGGGTGAGCAGTTCATCCCAGAACACGCCAATACCTTGCGGAGACAACGCCACTTCGAATCCCTCCTCACCGGTATACCCGGTGTGCATGACGATCGCCGTTTCGTCGGCAAAAGGCAGCTCGATGGCCCCAAAGCGCGGCAGCGTCTGGACGGCCGGAAAGATTTCCGCCATTAGCGCGGGTGCGTTAGGCCCTTGCACGGCCAGCATCCCGTAGCGGGAACTGGCATGATCCAAGGTCACATCCAGCCCCTCCGGCACCTGCTGCTGCATCCAGGCAAAATCCGCCGCGTCAGTGGCTGCGTTCACGATGGCCAGGAATCGGTCCGACGGCAGGCAAAACGTAATGGCATCATCCAAAATACCCCCGTCTTCGGCCAACAGATGTGAATAAGTCCCCCGGCCGGGTTCAGCCGTCATGCGGTTGCAATTGAGGCGTTCGACCAGGCGGTGGGCATCGGGGCCGGTCACGAAAATCTGCCCCATGTGCGACACATCGAACACCCCGCAGGTCGTTCGCACGGCGCGGTGTTCGGCCAGAATCCCCCCAAACTGCATGGGCATTTCCCAGCCATGAAAGTCGACCATTTTTCCGCCGGCTTGAACCAAATGATCGAACAGGGGCGTACGCAAAAGGGGGGTGGCATTCATGGGCCAAACCCTACGCGAACTCCTGCACCGGGTGAAGTCGAATCTGTTCCCGGTAACGACGGTAACGACGCAGTCCGAGTCGCCATCTCACGGGCAAACACCGGCAGATGCGGATCGCGCGCGCCCATGATTAAAAGGGTGTCCCCTGAGCAAACTGCTTGCAGCATGGCGGTGCCCAGGGCGTCATAGCTGTCGGCCAGTTCCACGTCCACTCCCCGCGCACGAACGGCGGCCACCAGGGCATCGGACTGGATCGAGCGGTCGGCGGTTCCGCCCGCATCATACACCGGCAGCACCCACAGTTTGTCGCCCGGTCGCCACACCGTCGCCAGCGCATCGGCCAGGGGGGCCAGCATCAACCGCAACGGGCCGTATCCGTGCGGACGCCACACTCCCAGCACCCGGTGGCCCGGCGCGCGAACCGCCTCCCACGCAGCCGTCAGTTTGGCGGGATTATGGCCATAGTCATCCACGACCCGTACCGGGCCATTCTGATCGACCCGCTCCAAACGGCGCTGGATGCCGCCAAAGCGGCCCAGGGCCGCAACAATGTCACTTGGTGCATATCCGAGCTGCGCACACAGCTCGGCCGCCAACAGGGCATCGAGCGCATTATGCGCGCCTGGCTGCGGCACCGCCAAGCGCTGCCCACGCCAGGGCACGTCAAACCCGGCATCGGTGCGTTGGGGCACGACGGCCGCCTCCACCACCCGCACCGATTGCGGCCCCAGCACTTCTTTCACACCCGCGCCGCATACGATCCCCGTCTGGACTTGCGCGGCATAGGCGCGGAATACATCCTGGACCTCCGCCAGCGAAAAATGATCCTGAGAGATATTGGTCAGGATGGACCAGTCGGGATGAAACTGCAGGAGCGAGCGGTCGCTTTCGTCTACCTCGATGACCCAGGGGGCACCGGGGGCACCGCGGCGCACGTTGCCGACGTGTGCGGCATCGGCCCACTGCACCAGCGCGCCACCGTTGATAACCGTCGGGTCGGCACCGAGTTGTTCCAACGCCCAGCCCACCATGCCGGTGGTCGTGGTTTTACCTGCTGTGCCCGCCACCGCCAGCACCCCGTGCCCTGGCGCCAGTTCCGCCAGCACGGCGGCCCGATGCTTCAGCGGCACGCTCTTTTCTTTTGCCGCGGCCATATCCGGGTTGTCGGCTTCAATGGCCGTGCTGTAGACGACGGCTTCCGTGTCACAATGGATGGCCGCGCCATCTTGCTGGACCAGTTCCACCCCGGCCGCCCGCAGCCTATCCAGGACAGGCATGGAATGCCCCCGATCTAAATGGCGGTCGGAGCCCGTTACGCGCTCATGCGTCCAGCACAACACCTGCGCGAGGGCACTCATGCCCACGCCGGCTACGCCCACCACGTGGATGTGCCCGCCCATAGCGTGGGTCAGGCCTCGGTGTCCAGCGGGTTGCCTTGCGGCCAAATAAAGACGCGGGCCGAGAGGCCCCCGCCCTCCTCCACCTGGAGGTGCGCACCGCGCACCGTGCCTTTCAAATGGCCGCCGTCACGGATGGACACCAGGCCGGCGGCCTCGACATCGGCTTCCAGGGTTCCCAGCAGCTCAAGATGGTTCACCTGCAGCTTGTACTTGAAACGCATCTCCTTGCCGACCGCAATGCGCAGATTGCGCATGGTGAGTTGCCGCGGATTCGGATTTGCCTGACCGCCCAGCTCCAGCCACTGGTTGCATTCTATGGTTGAGCGATCATCCATGTCGCCCTCCAAGATGACGTTGCCGGCCTTGATGTGTACATGCTCAAGCCGCCCGGTGGGCCGAATGATCACACTGCCGCCGGTCTTGATTTGCTCGGACCAGGGGCCTTCAATCACATAGTCGCTCAGATCGATTTTTTCACGGCACTTCGAACAGTAGATGGTGCGGGTAATGCCGGACAACTGGAACTCATAGCCGCATTCAAAACAGCGGATAGTCCGTTTGGTCGGCTGGATCGTTTTGACAATGTGCGGGCTGTCGCCGGGCTGGGTGGGTGGTGGCAAACGCGAGGAGACGTCTTCAGGCGGACGTTTGTCACCCGCTTTGGGGAAAACGCCGCTTTGCTTCGCCTGCGCGAGCCCGCGCACAACGGAGAAGCCGTCTACTACTTTGGTTCGTTTGGCTGCCGCCACGCTGGAATCCTCCCGCCCAGGCCCTCCCGCCTGCTTCCACTGGAAGCCGACGAGACGCCCCGAAGGGAACGGAGTGCCTTATCGCTGCGAGGCGCCGGATTGCGGGGCACCGCCCTGCGGGGCGGGTGCAGAGGCGGGCGCGGGGGCTGGCTGGGCGTTGGGATTAACCTCCGAGCGGCCCACAAACGTCACGCCGTCTTCAACCGACAGGCGACGCGCCTTGATATCCCCGTTGACCGTGGCCGAGGCCTTCATTTCGATCTTATCCTTGGCCAGCAGATTGCCGTTGATTTTGCCTTCGATGCTGACGGAGGTGGCCGTCACATTGCCTTTGACCTGCGCATTTTTTCCGAGGATGGCATTGCCGCCGCACAGCAGCTCGCCTTCAAGCTTGCCGTCTAGCCGGATGCTTCCGTTGCTCTTGATGGTACCGATGATTTCAACATCGGCGCCAATGATCGATTCCTTGTTCTCACTGCTCATGGATGACTCTCCCGGGGGTTATGTGTTTTTTCTTTGCGGGCCAGTATGCCGGTTCCACCTCCCCCGGACAAGCCCGACCTGCATGTAGTGCTGGTCCGGTGCCGCCGCCGCAGCGTTCTCCGTGGCCTGGATTTGGCGCGAGTGGATGCGGCTAGTCGGTAGTCGGTCGTGAAGAGCAAAACACCTCGGCTCATGCCACCACGGGCGGACCAGCCCGCCCGCGAAGTGAGCCGCGACTGTTAGCGTCGACACATAGCCATACAATATCCACCTATGGCCTAATCTGAGGGCCGGGGGGCTGCTGGAGGCCAAAGGTGAGTTTTGGTGTCCTTAAACCGGTCGTATTCGCTGAAGATGCAACCGCAATATTGCTGACGATAGAGCATCTTGACGAGGTTGGCATCGGCCTCGGCCTCGCGCCAGTCGCGATAGAGAAATGGGATGCCCGTGGCCTGGGCGGCCGCATCGCCGGCGGCGCGAATCAGGGCATGATCCTGGTGGCGGCTGGTGACCAGGGTGGAGGTAAAGGCGGCACATTCCGCCTCCCGCGCCACCTCTGCCGCTCGGTTCAAGCGCAATGCATAACAGCGTGTGCAGCGTTCCGGGACCGCCTCATGCTCGTGTACGGCGCGGCAGAAGTCCACCAGGCCATAGGTTTCATCCGCCAGAAAGGGCACGTCGGCACGCTCAACGAGCATCTTGACCGCCTTGAGCCGACGGCGCCACTCGATTAGCGGATGGATGTTGGGATTGCCCCAGAACACCACCGGCTCATAGGCCTCCGGCTCCGCGGCCAACCCTGCCAGGGTTTGACCCAGACAGTGGGCGCAACAGGTATGAATCAGTATGCGGCGCATGCGGTTATCCTGTTTTGCGTAAGACGCGGATATCCTCCGGCCCCAGACTCATGAGCAAGAGGGCACCGACGCCGGCGGTCGCCTGGAACAAGTGCAGGAAATATCTTTCCTCGCCCGGCCAAGGATATA
This sequence comes from Kiritimatiellia bacterium, assembly GCA_028681135.1. Taxonomy (GTDB): domain Bacteria; phylum Verrucomicrobiota; class Kiritimatiellia; order CAIQIC01; family Lenti-01; genus JAAZFE01. The sequence goes on from JAQUJC010000040.1 coordinate 29,981, forward strand.
CATATACGGCCTGGCGATTGGCGGCGGTGTAAATGGGCAGACCGGGGGTGCTCTCGTCATAGCTGCCGTGAACAAAACGCGCCTTGGAATCATAGTGGGCCGCCAGAGCCGTGGCCTCTCGGACCAATACCTCATCGATTTCCACCCCCACCGCATTCAGCCCTAGCAGCGATGCAAAAATTGCCAAGACCCCCTGCCCGCTGCCCCACTCGAGCAGGGCAGCCCCGCGAGTCAAGGCCCCGGAGCGCAACAGCCATTGCACCACCTGAAACGCATAGCGGGTATCACTGGGAATAAACGAGCCGCTCCCCACACGGTCGCCATATTCTTCGGCGCGGTTTTCCGCGTCGCGGATGAATATATCCACAAAATACGGAACGGGCAACTCGCTGGCCTCGGGTGGAATATCCACTCGTTCCAGCCCCTTCGGAATGGTCAGGTCTCGCACCATGTAACCGCTTACCACGCCACCCGCATGTCGCCGGCAATCTTGCGCGCGGTATCTGCGTCGACCAGAATTTCCACCAGGGTCAGGGCGAAGGCAAATGTGGTCCCGGGCGCCTGGCTGGTGACCAGATGCCCATCCCGCACGACCGGTTGATCCACCCAGGTGCCCACCGTCAATTCTTCACGGACGCCAGGATGGCAGGTCAGGGTCCGATCATCCAAAACCCCGGCATCCTGCAAAACCAGGGGGCCCGCGCAGATCGCCGCCACGATTTTGCCCACTTCTGAAAAATCTCGGATGGCCTGCTTTACACTTTCGTCCCGGCGCAAGACCTGGGTTCCGCCCATGCCTCCCGGAATCACAATGGCATCAAACCGGCTGGCTTCCGCCGCATCCCAAGCGCTGTCGGGAGCAATCCGCACGCCGCGCGAGGCCGCGATTGTGGGCGTCGCGTCGCCCACCCCCGCCAAAAGAACGTCGATTCCCGCACGCCGCAACACATCCACGCAAATGACCACTTCCATCTCTTCGGACCCGTTGGCCAAGAGCACACATACCGTCTTCTTCATGATGACACCTCCTGCATCAGGCCGCCCCATTGCGACGCCACCCTTATACCGCTACAGTCATGCTTATGCAATTCGCAAGGCGCATTCTCAAGGCGCAGAGCATCCCGTTTGCCAACAACCGGACACGGTGGGCCCGGCAAATCGGGGGGCGCATGTGCTCAG
>JAQUJC010000001.1:0-61737 GCA_028681135.1 Kiritimatiellia bacterium
GCCTTAAACGGCGCACTGTGATTCTTTCTCGGTCTCTTCATCGGTTCTCCTTTACTCTTTTTTATCGGGAGAACCCTGGCTTGTCTATGCTACTTCACTGGCTCCGTTTCCCGGGACCACCGCTAAGAGATGATTCATAAAATCGATATTATCATAGCACGTATTTGCTTTGTTGAACTACCGAGTGCGAGGCGAAAAGAACATATCGCCAGTATATGGTGCGATTGTGACAATGGCAGTAGATTTTCATGTAACCTCGCTAAGTTTGAACAGTATCCTAAGCCACCGGATCCCTGTAATGAACGTGATCTTCAACAAGGAATAATATCAATATGGAAATCCCATTTAGATCTTGCGGAAATAGAACAAAAAGATGCAAACAAACTATTAAAAGATTGCCTCAAATGCATAATCGAATAAAAAGGAGTTTCATTATGAAAGTATTACTCATACTACTATTAACATATTCATGTGTATACTGCTATGGGGCTGAGTATATGATCGGTGGCACTGTGTATGATAACGCGAATCGTCCCAATATAGAACAAAGAATAGCAATTCTGGAGCAAGATGCAAATACATGTGACTCTCGATTCTCACTAGAGAATCGAACTAATGATGGAGGTGATAGACAAGAGATACTTCAGATATCCGATAAAGCGGGACGATTCCAATTCACAGGACTAAGAGAAGGAATGTATGTCTTAATAATTCTTGACGACCCTGTGCAAGGCAAAAACTATGATTCCGTCAATTACACACCTGTCATTATACAATTAACCAATAGTGTTACAAATCTATGCATTACTCCATCTGTAATTGATTATGTAGAAATAAGTGGCCACATTCTTTCGGTTCATTCAGGAGAGCCGATAATGGCTGAAATAGAGTTTTCTCCGGAGGATATAGACAAGATGCCAAGTTCCGCATCCTGGATGATTGATTTCAGTAAAACAGTTAGCACCGACGAGTCTGGTGCCTTTGTTAAGGCTAGAGTTCCCATAGGCGTATATTATATGACAATATTCAATATGGATGAGGCAAAATATAAGCGATCAAGAGTAAGCATCAAGATTGCAGTTCAGAGATTAAATGAACCAATAATCAGTGAACAGTACAGGCAGTATCTAGATGAAATGGGATTGGTTGTAGATGTCCATATGGCAGCGCCGGGAGGTCATGCGATTTTGATAGATGGAAATCAAAACGAAGAATAGCGGAAATCCCGCCGAAGACGAAGCTGGGAAAAGGGGCCGAAAAAGAAGTGATTTCTTGAGAAGAAATGGGCCGATTCTAAATGAAAAGAGGTTGGTTCTATAATTTAATGTTTTATCTATTCCATTCCTCTGGAATTGGATACGAAAGTCATTATTGACGTCCATGCCTCCGGTTTTGGTAAGTTGGGGACAAAACCGGCGGAATATTGGCGCAAATCCGTGAGTTTTGGGCCTGTTTTGGCCGATTAGGGTGATGTTCGGGCCTGAAAACGCTAATTTATCCGATTTTGAGGATGGGGGGAGAGCCGGACAGCGATTTTGACAGGATTTACAGGATTTTCAGGATTGGGAAAACGGGGGAAGGGGGAATGGGAAGTAGTCAGGAGTCAGTAGACAGGAGGGGGAGGCCAGAGGACAGGAGATAGCTACGGATTTCGCGGATTGCGCGGATGGATCTCTGGGTTCGACCATGACCCATGAATCACCAACCATGAACCTCGCCGTAGACCAGAAGTGAGGAGACAGAGGCCAGGGGACAGGAGATAGCTACAGATTTCGCGGATTGCGCGGATGGATTTCTGGGTTCGACCATGACCCACCAACCGTGAACCCCGCCGTCCGGCGGCGAGCATCAATCCAACAAGGTGCCGGGGTTGAGGAGGGTGGCAGGGTCGAATAATGTTTTTAGGGTTCGCATGTGGGCGAGGGTGTCGTCGCCGACCATCTGGCGAAAGAGGTCGCGTTTGAGTTTGCCGATGCCGTGTTCGGCGGAGATGCTGCCGCCCCAGGCGATGACTTGATCGGCCCAGCGGGTGTAGAGGGCCTTGCCAGCGGCGTAGTCGGCAGGATCGCGGGGGAGAATATTGACGTGCAGATGGTTGGCACCGATGTGGCCGAAGGTGAGGTGCTCGAGGCCGGAGGCGGCCAGATTGGATTCATAGAGCGCGAGGACGTCGGCGAGACGGTCATCGGGTACGGCCATGTCGGTGCCGAGTTTGACGAGATCGGGATGGGTGCGGCGGCGTTGGTCGATGACGCTATTGACGAGTTCCGGGACAGCATGGCGGAAGATTTTCAGTTTTTCAATTTCGGCGGGATGATCGGCGAGGATCGCGGTGTCGGGATCGGCGCCGCATTCGGTCAGGTGGTCAGCGGCGGCCATGACCGCCTCTTCGGCGGCGGCGTCTTCGGGGGCGTGCCATTCGGCATAGATGCAGGCGGTGCCATCGGGCAGGGGGGGGACGGCGATATTCTTGGAGGCGAGTTCATCCGCGTGGGTCCGCAGGAAATCGAGGCAGGGGGCGTCGAAGTATTCCAGCGCGGCAAGGCGCGCCGCCGACTCGGGCGCGGGATGGTCCGGGGGGGGGGGGGGGGGGCGCAGGGCGTTGACATAGCGGACGGCGGCGGCGGTGTCGGGCAGGAAGGCCATAAGGCCCCAGATGGCACCGGGGATGGGCAGCAGGCGCAGAGTGGCCTCGGTGACAATTCCCAGGGTGCCTTCGGCACCGATGAAGAGGTCGACAAGGTCCATGTCGGGCTCAACAAAGTAGCCGGCGGCATTTTTGACGGCGGGGCGGGGCAGGAGGGGGAGGTCCCCACACAGGGAGCCACGGGTAAAGCGCAGGCCTTCGGCATGGTCGCGTCCGCGCTGCACATCCAGGACTTCGCCGGCGGCGGTGGCGACGCGCAGGCCAAGAATATGTCGGCGGGTGGGGCCATAGAGAAAGGACAGGGCACCGGAGGCGTTGCAGGAAATCATGCCGCCGATGCTGGCGGTGGTCTCCGTGGGATCGGGGGAGAAGAAGAAGCCCGCGGGGACGGCCGCACGAATCGCAGCGAGGGTGGCGCCGGGCTGGACGCGCAGGGTGTGGTCCGTGACGCGGATGTCGGTCATCTGTGACAGGTTGAGGATGAGGCCGCGGTCGGGGACCGCGCCGCCGGAGATACCGGTGCGGGCGCCCTGGATGGTGATGGGCCAGCCGTGGCGGCGGGCATCGGCCAGGATGGTGAGCACCTCGGCTTCGGTGCGGGGAAAGGCAATATGCTCGGCTTGGCCGGTGCGCCGGGATTCGTCGCGCAAGAAATCGGCCTGGGGGGGCTGGAGCGTTTCGATCATGATGGGCAATATAACTTGCTTTAGCGGGTGGCGCACGGATAAAGTTAACGGTTTATATAGAAGGAGAAAAGCATGACCAAAAGAATGGTTAAGGTAACGTTCACGCACGGACCCGAACAGGAAGTAGAGTCCGGCAGCGCGGTGAAGCATATTATGGCGGATTTTCCGGCCGTGATCGCGGGGATCAACTACCCGGTGCTGGGGGCGCTGGTCAACAATGAATTTGTATCGGTGGAGTACCGGATCGAGACCGACAGTACGATAAAACTGCTGGGATACCGGGAGTCGTACGGGCAGCGAATCTACCGGCACACGATCGCCTTCCTGCTGGCCAAAGTGGCCCATGAGTTGTTTCCCGGCTGCGATTTTGCGGTGGAACACTCGTTGTCCAAGGGGCTCTATTGCAGTTTTCAACTGGGCGATAAGGCGCGGGGAATCACGGCAGAGCAATTGGCCCAATTGGATGCCGCGTTGCGCCAGTTAATTGACGACAAGGCGCCGATCAATCGGATCAAGATTACCTTTGACGAGGCGATTGCGCATTTCGAAGAGGCGGGTGCGACGGACAAGCTCAACCTGCTGCGCTATAAAAACACCTCGAAGGTGACGGTCTACGAGTGCGGCGATTTCATGGACCTGGCGCACCAACCGCTGGCCGACAATGCGGCGGCGCTGGTCACCTACCAGTTGATTCCCTATGAGCAGGGCTTCATCATGATGGGGCCGGACCGGATGAATACCAGTGCGTTCCCGCCGTTTGATCCGGCACACTACATTTATGACGTGTTTAAAGGCCACAAGGACTGGGGCCGGATTGTGCGCGTTCGCACCGTGGGCGATCTGAACGAACGCATTGCTCGCAAGAAGATTGATGACTTTATTGATGTGAACGAAGCGTATCAGGAGAAGCGGATCGCGCTGCTGGCCGAGCAGATTGTGCAGCGGCGCGGGGAGGTGAAGTGGATTCTGATTGCCGGGCCATCGTCGTCGGGCAAGACAACCTTCTCCAAACGCCTTTCGTTGCAATTGAAGGCCAGCGGCATGAATGCCAAGCCGATTTCGCTGGACAACTATTTTGTCGAGCGCGGCGAGACCCCTCTGGATGAAAACGGCGAGGTGGATTACGAGCACCTGGAGGCCTTGAATCTGGGGTTGATTGATAAGCAATTGATGGCGCTGGACTCCGGCGAGCGGGTGGAATTGCCCTATTACAATTTCCATTCCGGTCGGCGGGAGTTTCGTGGCGAATTCATGCACATCGGGCCCGACGACGTGGTCGTGCTCGAAGGCATCCACGGGTTGAATCCCCGCTTGACCGAAAGCGTGCCCGCCGAACACAAGTTCAAAATCTACATCAGTGCGTTGACCCAATTAAACATCGACAGCAACAACCGGATTTCGACGACCGACAACCGGTTGATCCGGCGTATGGTTCGGGATAACAACTTCCGCAATCATCCGGCCATCAAGACGCTGCAAATGTGGCCCAAGGTACGGCGGGGCGAGAAGACCTGGATTTTCCCGTTCCAGAAGGAGGCCGATGTGGCGTTCAACTCGGCCCTGGACTACGAACTCGCGGTGCTGCGGCCCTACGCGGAACCCTTGCTGGCGGAAATCAAGCCGTCGATGCCGGAGTATGCCGAGGCCATGCGCATTCAGCAGTTCCTCTCCAACTTCATGGTGATCCCGACGGACCGCGTACCGCCGACAAGCGTCATTCGCGAGTTTATCGGGAAGAGTTTCTTCCGGTACTAGGCCTGTCACCCTAACCCGCCCCCCCTCGTCGGGGGGCATTTTGCCATTGGCCCGTTGTACTGGCCCGATGGTGCGGTTTATCCCGACCGGGAGGTGGCCGGTTGTCGCGGTTGCGTCGCCGGCGTCTGTTGCGCTACCATGCCCCCACATGACTGAACATCAACCATCCAGCCCCGAGCGGATCGTCGCGATCGTGGGGCGGCCCAACGTGGGCAAATCGGCCTTGTTTAACCGGCTGGTCCGTCGGCGCCTGGCGATTGTCCATGCGGAAGAGGGGGTGACCCGAGACCGCCTGATGGCGCCAGCCGAATGGCTGGGCCAGCGGTTCGAGGTCGTGGATACCGGCGGACTGGCCTTGATGGACCGCGCCCAGTCGCGCGACGAGATTATGCAGGCGACGGCCGAGCAGGTGCATGCTGCCATTGAAGACGCGGCATCGGTGATCCTGGTCGTGGATATCAAAGCGGGGTTGCAGCCGCTGGACGTTGAAGTGGCACGCCTGTTGCGCAAGTCGGGCCGTCCGGTGACCGTGGCGCTCAATAAGGCCGATTTGCCGGAATGGGATGAGCGCACCCACGATTTCTCCACGCTGGCATTTCCCATGGTGCCGGTTTCGGCCGCGCATGGTCGCGGGATTGAGGCGCTGATGGAAAAAGTTCTACCGCCCTTGCCCTCGCCATCGGATGCGGATGAGCCGGTGCGACTGAAGGTGGCGGTGGTGGGTCGTCCTAATGTGGGCAAGTCGTCGTATATCAATCGCCTGACGGGGCAGGAGCGGGTGATTGTGTCCGGGGTGCCCGGGACGACGCGCGACACGATCACGGTGCCCTTCACACGTACGACCCGCGATGGCGAGGAGCGTCACTATATGCTGGTGGATACTGCGGGGATGCGTAAACAAGGCCGTGTCCACGATTCGGTGGAAAAGTTCAGTTTGTTTCGCGCGGAAACAGGCATTGCCGAGGCGGACATTGTGGTGTTGATGCTGGATGCCGAGGACGGGCCGACCACGCGAGAGAAAAAGGTGGCCGCGTTGATCCGTCAGCACCGCAAGGCCTGTGTCGTGCTGGTGAACAAGTGGGATTTGGCCAAAGGCACCGGTGTAAAGGCCTCGGACTACGAAGCGCAGATGCGCAAAGAGCTATTCTTTTTGGGCGGTATTCCCATCCTGTTTGTGTCTGCATTGAGCGGCCACCAGATTCAGCGCAGTTTTGCGGTGATCGATGCCGTTGCCACGCGCCTGAGCACGACAATACCCACGGGTGTGCTGAATCGCGTGATCCGCGACGCTTTCGCCAAGTCGCAGCCGCCCTTTTCGCACGGTCGGCAGCTCAAGTTTTATTATGCTACACAAACGGGAAAGCACCCGCCGCGCATCACGCTATTTGTCAACGATCCCACGTTGAGCACTCCCACGCACCAGGCATTTCTGATCGGGCGCTTGCGCGCGGCGTTTGATCTGGCCGGGGTGCCACTGCTCTTGCGCTATCGTTCGAGCCACGGTGAGCCGAAGGCAAAAAAACGGTGAGTTTCGCTTGCGGGTTTTCCATGATGTGGACCCTTTCGCGCCAGCGGGACCGCCGAGTGGGAAAAGGGGCGGTGGATGTTCAGTGGTGTGGAAAGTGCGGCGGGGACCACCCTAGTAGTGAAGCGAGTCTTATGCGAATTCCGAGGCCCTGTTCTGATGCTGACAGGAGGTTGCGGTGTGGTGGCTAAGACAGATGTGGAAGAGGGGCGGGGGGGCGGGCGGATATCGTGAGGTGTGGCAGGTGGCCGCGCCGATCATCGTGTCGATGGCGTCGTTTGCCTTGATGGAGTTTTGCGACCGGATATTTTTGGCACGGCATGGGTCGGTATCGCTGCGGGCGGCGCTGCCAGCGGGGATTCTGGCGCTGACACTGACGACGTTTTTTCAGGCGTTGGCCGGGTATGCCGGGACGTTTGTGGCGCAGTATCACGGGGCCGGACGCAAGCGCGAGTGCGGCGAGATCACCGCACAGGGCATCTGGCTGGGAATACTGACCTGGCCGCTGGGGGTGGCGCTGATTCCCGTGGGGATTGCGTTGCTGTCGGTGGCAGGGCATCCGCCCGACATGCTGGCCGCCGAGAAAATCTATCTGACGATTCTGATGGGCGGATGCGGATTCTGGTCGCTGACCCATGCCGTGTCGGGATTCTTTTCAGGCCGGGGGGATACGCGCACGCCCATGCGCGCGAGTCTGGTGGCGAATGCCGCCAATATCGCTCTGAATTACGCGCTAATTTTTGGCAAGTGGGGATTTCCCGCCTGGGGCATTGCCGGGGCCGCGGTGGCAACGGTGATCTCCTCGGCGCTGGGGCTGGGGCTGCTGCTGGTTTGGTATGCCCGCCCCGCGCTGCGAAAAGAATACGGCACCGGCTGGATCGGGCGTCCGGTCTGGCGGCACATGAAGCCGCTGCTGCGCTTTGGGACACCGGCAGCGGTGAATGCCATCCAGGATATCGGCGCATTTGCTTTCTTTGTGGTGTTGCTGGGGCGACTGTCCGCGGTGGATATGGCCGCCAGCAATATTGCGTTAAGCATCAACACCATCGCCTTTATGCCGTTGATGGGCATGGGAATGGCCGCAACGATTGTGGTTGGGCAATACCAAGGGGCGCGCGAGTCGGCCACGGCGGCGCGTGCGGGCATGACGGCCATGAAGATGGCCTGGGCCTACATGGGGGTTGTGGGCGCGTCATTTCTGCTCATGCCCCGCCTGTATTTTGCACTGTTTACCGGAGATGGCGAGGGGATGGTGGCGATGGCCGAGGTGATCGTGAAGGGGCGCTGGCTGCTGGTATTGATGGCGTTGTGGGGCCTGGTGGATGCCATCAACCTGGTGGTGGGTGGCGCGCTGCGCGGGGCGGGCGATACGCGTTTCACCCTACTCTATACGATGGCCGTCACCTGGCTGGTCTGGATTCCGGGCGAGCTGGTGCTGCTGCTGCGGTTCGATGCCGGGCTGATGGCGGCCTGGCTGTGGATGACGACGTATGTCTGTCTGCTGGCAGGCGGATTATGGTGGCGATTCCGCAAGGGCCGCTGGATGTCGATTGAGATGATCCGCCGCAAACTGCCGCTGACGGCCCTTCACGGAGGAGTCACTGAGTCCGCCGTTCCCGGCTGAGAATAGCCCGCCGTTTGAGGGAACGGAAAAGTCAGAGAAGAAGCTACGGATTTCGCGGATGGGACACCCGGATTTTCACTTGAATATTGGATATTGGATATTGAATATTGATATCCCCTTCCTCCCCTTGTAGGCCAGCCTTGTACGGCTGGCGCGGACCCCGCCGGGGATGTAACCCCGGCCTACAAATGCTCATCCCCTTGCAAATTGAATATTGAATATTGAACATTGAACCCCCTGTGCCGTCGGGGATGGGGAGCGGAAAAGTCAGAGAAGAAGCTACGGATTTCGCGGATGGGACACCCGGATTTTGGAAGTTGAATATTGGATATTGAAAATTGAATCCCCTCGCTCCCCTTGTAGGCCAGCCTTGTACGGCTGGTGTGGACCCCGCCGGGGATGTAACCCCGGCCTACAAATGCCCATCCCCTTGCAAATTGAATATTGGATATTGAAAATTGAATCCCCCCCCTCTTTCCCCCTTTTGCTCTTTCCTGAGTTCCAGATTAACTGTGACAGGATGACAGGATTTTTCGGGATTAGCGGGATTGTAGGACAGAGATTCACCGCTGTCTGGTTGGGACGGGGCGAGGATTGCGTCTTTACCCCAAGAGGGTTCTATGGAAATATGATTGGCAAACGGTGCGGGGCAGCCTCGCACCAGCTATTTAAGGAGTTTGCGCATGAAGCCCATCCTGTCTGAAGCGGAAATCAATGCCATTATCTACGGTATGCACGGTGCGCCCTTTTCCCTGCTGGGAATGCAGGAGACCGGCAAGAAGCGCCCCGGTGTGGTGGCGCGGGTGTTTCGCCCCTATGCCACGAAGGTGGAGCTGGTCCGGATATCGGACGGCAAGGCCTTTGAGATGTCGCGCATTCACGATGATGGTCTCTACGAGTTGTTTTTCCCCAACGAGAAGCCCTTTGCCTACCGATTGCGTCTGATGTGGTTCGACGAGACCGCCTCAGAGATGGAAGACCCGTACCGCTTTCCCTTGCAGTTGACCGAGTTGGACATGTACTTGCTGGGCGAGGGCACCAATTATCGGGCCTACACCAAGATGGGCGCTCATCCGTTGAGCCTGGAGGGTGTCGAGGGGGTGCATTTTGCCGTGTGGGCACCGAATGCCATCCGGGTCAGTGTGGTGGGTTGGTTCAATAACTGGGACGGGCGCATCCATCCCATGCAGCAGCGGGGCACTACGGGGTTGTGGGAGCTCTTTGTGCCGCATCTGAAACCGGGCGACCTCTATAAGTTTGAGGTCAAGGGCCATCAGGATTTCCTGGCGCAAAAGGCGGATCCCTATGCCTTTGCCTCGGAGCTGCGCCCGCGCTCGGCCTCCATGGTCTGGGATATCGACCAGTATCAGTGGGACGATGCCGAGTGGATGCAGGTGCGGCAAAAGAAGACCTGGCTCAACGAGCCCATCAGCGTCTACGAGGTGCATCTGGGGTCGTGGCGGCGCCAACCGGACGAGGACAACCGCATGTTGAGCTACCGCGAGTTGGCGGACACCTTAATTCCCTATGTGAAGAAATTGGGCTACACGCACATTGAGACCTTGCCGATCAGCGAGCATCCTTTTGACGGGTCGTGGGGCTATCAGACCATTGGCTATTATTCGCCCACCTCACGCTTTGGCTCGCCCGACGACTTTAAGTACTTTGTGGACCGTTGCCATCAGGAGGGCATCGGCGTGATTGTGGATTGGGTGCCGGCGCACTTCCCCAAAGATGGTCATGGCCTCGCCTACTTCGACGGCACGCACCTCTACGAACATGACGATCCGCGCCTTGGTGAGCACAAGGATTGGGGAACGTATATCTTTAACTACGGTCGCAATGAGGTCCGCGCCTTCCTGCTGTCCAATGCCATGTTCCTGGCCGATATCTATCACATCGATGGCCTGCGCGTAGACGCCGTTGCGTCCATGATCTATCTGGATTATTCCCGCGATGAGGGCGAATGGATTCCCAACAAGTTCGGCGGGCGGGAAAATCTCGATGCCGTGGACTTTCTCAAAAAATTCAATGAGCAGGTGCATGAGGAGTATCCCGGGTTCATCACGTTTGCCGAAGAGTCGACCGCCTGGCCGATGGTGTCGCGTCCGGTCTATCTCGGTGGGCTGGGGTTTGACCTGAAGTGGAATATGGGCTGGATGCACGACACCCTCGACTACATGCACAAAGACCCTGTCTTCCGGAAATATCATCACCACCAGATGACCTTTTCCATGATCTATGCGTTTAACGAGAACTTCATTCTGCCCTTTTCTCATGACGAGGTCGTCCATGGCAAAGGCGCTATGCTCTCAAAGATGCCCGGCGACATGTGGCAGCAATTTGCCAACCTGCGCCTGCTCTACGCCTACATGTACGCGCATCCCGGTAAAAAACTGATGTTCATGGGCATGGAGTTTGGCCAGTGGCGCGAATGGCACCATGATGAGAGTCTCGACTGGCATTTGCTGCAATATGATTCCCATTCCGGGCTCCAGCGGCTGGTCCGCGATCTCAATGAAATGCTCAAAGGCTTCGGGTGCCTCCATCAAATCGATTTTTCCTGGGAGGGGTTTGAGTGGATCGATCTCAATGACTGGGAAAACAGCATGTTGTTCACGTTGCGCAAGGGCGCGGATTCCGACGATCAGTTGGTATGCGGTTTCAACTTTACCCCGATCCCGCGCGAAAATTATCGTATCGGCGTCCCGCAACCCGGAGTGTATGAAGAGGTGCTCAACACGGATGCCGCGATTTATGGCGGCAGCGGTATGGGCAATTCCCGCTATATCCAGTCGGAAGCCCGGGAATGGCAGAGCCGTGACCACTCCATTCCTGTCGTGGTGCCGCCGCTGGGCGCCGTCTATTTCCGCTATCGGCCTGATATGCACGGGCCGCTATAAATAGAGGACGGCAGATCGACTGGCCGCTTCACTTTTTTTGAGCAAGGATCGCATATGAAAAAAATGGCCCATAAGTTCACATGGTTGCTGATCGCCGCCGTATTGGCTGTCAACCTGCTGGTCGGTGCGCGTCTGCATTCGCAGGAAGCCGCCGCTGCCGAGGAACAGGCCGTTCTGGATTCGCCTTACCAAATGTACGAACTGTTTTCCAAGGTGGTGGAGCAGGTCCGCGCCCATTACGTCGAGGAAGACAAAAGCACCTATGAGGAGCTGGTGGAGGGTGCCTTGAAGGGCATGCTGCAATCCCTCGACCCCCACAGTCAGTTTATGGACAAAGAGGCCTTCAAGGCCATGCGCGAAGAAACGGCCGGCCAGTTCGGCGGCCTGGGCATCACCATTGGCCTGAAAGATATGGTCCTCACCGTGATCGCTCCGATGGAGGGGACGCCGGCGTTCCGGGCCGGTCTGCTCTCGGGCGATAAAATCATGGAAGTGGATGGCGAATCCACCGAGGGAATTACGCTCGAAGATGCCGTCAAAAAACTGCGCGGCGAGCCCGGCAGCACTGTTGAAATCAAAATCTTTCGCCCCACGGTTCAGCTCATGAAGAAATTCGAACTGGAGCGGGCGGTAATCAATGTGCCCAGCGTCAAGGATACCCGCGTACTGGATGGGCAGATCGGCTATATACGGATGCTGCAGTTTGGCGAGAGCACCGCCGATGACCTGCAACGGGAATTGGATTCGCTGGAAGAGCAAGCGGTGAAGGCCCTGGTGCTGGATTTGCGCAGCAATCCGGGCGGCCTGCTCTCGGCCGCCGTCGAAGTGGCTCAGAAATTCCTGCGCCGCGGCGATCTCATTGTGTTCACCCGCGGGCGCGATAACCGGATGGAACGCTCCTATCGCGCGCGTGCCCGGACGACCTTTCCCAATGTGCCCATGGCCGTGCTCATTAATGGCTTTAGCGCCAGTGCATCGGAAATTGTTGCTGGCGCCCTTCAGGATAATCAGCGCGCCATTCTTGTCGGTGAAAAAAGCTTTGGCAAAGGCTCCGTGCAAAGCGTGCTGCCGCAGGATGGCGGCACGGCCATCCGCCTGACGACCGCCAAGTACTACACCCCCAGCGAGCGCGTCATTCACGATAACGGCATCGAGCCGGACATCGTCGTGCCCCTGTCCGTCGACAATTGGCGCAACATCCTGTTGGCCCGCAATAAGGCCGAAGAGAAAAACGGCGACGAGGACCAGGTTGCTTCCCCGGACGACGGCTGGGTGGATGAAGAGGGCGTCGAAATTTCCTCGCTCCTGGAGCAGCCAACGGAGGAAGCGGTGGACCTGGACAACGTCACCGATCTGCAGCTCGAGCGCGCCACCGATATGCTCCGGGGCATTCTGGTCTACCAAAAACGCTGAAGCTGAGTCGGCGGCCCCCCATGATTCTGCTGGGCATTGAATCCTCTTGCGACGAAACGGCCGCCGCCGTGGTGCGCGACGGCCGCCATGTGCTTTCGTCGGTCATTCACAGCCAAATTGCCAGCCACCGGCCCTATGGCGGGGTGGTGCCGGAGATCGCCTCCCGCGCGCATGTCGGTGCCTTTCCCGTGGTGACGGCCGCCGCCATGGAGCAGGCGGGCATCGCCTGGCGCGACCTCGATGCCATTGCGGTGACCCACGGCCCCGGCTTGGTCAGCTCCCTGCTCATCGGGCTTTCCGGCGCGCGGGCGCTGGGCCAGGCCCTGGGTAAACCGGTCTGGGGCGTCAACCATATCGAGGCGCATCTGGCCGGCATGTTTTTGGCTCCTGCCGCGCCCGCCCCCGACGCGGCATGCCCCCTGTTGGCTCTGATGGTGTCCGGAGGGCACACCTGCCTGGTCGAAATGACGGCTGTCGGCCAGTACCGCATTCTGGGCCAGACCCTGGATGATGCCGCTGGCGAATGCCTCGATAAGGGTGCCAATCTCCTGGGCCTGGGCTATCCGGGCGGTCCGGCCATCGAACGCGCCGCCCAGGGGGGGCATCCGGACTATGTCCATTTTCCGCGCGGCCTCGAACACGCCCGCCATCGTACGACCGACAATGGGTTGGCCATCGACATGTGCTTCAGTTTCAGCGGTCTCAAAACGGCCCTGCTCTACCATCTCAAAAAACACCCCGAAGAGCTGGACGGGCATCGGGCCGATCTGGCGGCGTCCTATCAGCAAGCGGTCATGGACTCCCTGGCGCAGCGCGTCGAGCGAGCCCTGGCCGTCACCGGAGCGCGCACCCTGGCCTGTGTCGGCGGCGTGGCCAAAAATGCTTTACTGCGCGGCAAGCTCGAGGCGTTGGCCCGGCGCCATTCCGCCACCCTGATTCTGACCCCGCTGGCCTATTGTACCGATAACGCCGCCATGGTCGCTGCCGCCGCCGGGCTGCGTGTCCTGGCCGGACTGGACAACCCTCCCGCTCTCGAAGCCGATCCCAGCCTCCCGCTGGTGGGGGAATAATCAGCCCCCCCCAGGTATATCGGACTTTATAAACTCCGATAATTTCAGTGAGCGGTGGGGTGCTGTTGGATCGGGATTTTTTGCCCCCCTCTGGGCCACTGTGACGCGTGAAAAACCCGGCTAGTTGGCGGGTGGTTTGGAGGGCCCCCACGCGACGGGCTGGCCATCGATTTCCCATTTCCTCAGGGTGCCGCGCACGGTGCCAAAGCGCGTGTCAACATCGGCAAAAATCACGATCGGTGGATTCAAGTAGACCCATACGGCGCGGGGCTTGTTACGCGAAAAGAGGGTTTTGGATGTCGTGACGGCCTGAACCGGGATGGCCGAGAGCCGCCCATATGGTGTGCGGATGACGCGCGGGTCGCCAACCTGGATGTTCAGGTGTTGCGGGCTGTCATCCATCACAAGGCTATAGGCGGCCTCGTTGTCCCAATCGTCGGCTCCGGCCGCATCGCGCAAATCGAAGAAAAAGGAGACAAAGTCCTGTGCGCCGTGGGGCACCTCGAAGGTGTGTACTGTGTTGCTGACCGCGTTGCTCCAGATGGCCATCCCCGCTTCCGGCCACAGCGTCAGGGTATCATCCTGGGTGAAGCCCTTTTCTCCCATCTGCTTGGTAATGGTGTGCCGCGGGCCATCCGCGGACGGTTCTATCAAGCATTCGATCCGGTTGTCCACGGGATAGATTCGCGCCATCCACGGGCGATTCCAGATACGGATCGAGCACCACTGGGTGCCATCAGCACGATTTTCATGGTGCACCGCCATCGTCCCCACGGATATCCCGATCCAGGTGATGTCGTACTCGAGGGTCTCCACGCGGTCCGCCCGACCCGAGGGGGGCGCCGCCAGCAGTAGTCCACAAAACATGACAATGCAACAGGACAGGCGGCTGTGGGATTGGAGGGTCATGAGTGGCGGAAAGGTGTCATGAAATGGTCAGCTCAATTCGTGATTGAAGGTAGGGGCGCACCGCGCCGCTGTCAAGAGGGCTGGGCAGCCTTAAGCACACCGGGGCAAGCCCGGTGGATGGGCAGCCGAACAGCCACACTACGAATCACACAAATTTCACGAATGGGGAATCCCCCGGGCTTGTCCCGGGGATGGTTAGGTTGGCGTTGCAGCTTGTAGGGCGGGGCAGCCTTAAGCACACCGGGGCAAGCCCGGTGGATGGGCAGCCGAACAGCCACACTACGAATCACACAAATTTCACGAATGGGGAATCCCCCGGGCTTGTCCCGGGGATGGTTAGGTTGGTGTTGCAGCTTGTAGGGCGGGGCAGCCTTAAGCACACCGGGGCAAGCCCGGTGGATAGGCAGCCGAGCAGCCACACTACGAATCACACAAATTTCACGAATGGGAAATCCCCCGGGCTTGTCCCGGGGATGGTTAGGTTGGTGTTGCAGCTTGTAGGGCGGGGCAGCCTTAAGCACACCGGGGCAAGCCCGGTGGATGGGCAGCCGAGCAGCCACACTATGAATCACACAAATTTCACGAATGGGAAATCCCCCGGGCTTGTCCCGGGGATGGTTAGGTTGGTGTTGCAGCTTGTAGGGCTGGGCAGCCTTAAGCACACCGGGGCAAGCCTGGTGGATAGGCAGCCAGAGCATCCAACCACGGTTCGACACGACCAATAATTTCCTCCCCCCCCCCGCAGGGCTTGCCAGGCGGGGGGGGGATGTGCCACGCTAAATGGCCTAACGGGAGAGTGCATATGCGGGCATGGATGATTGGATTGGCGACGTGGCTGGTGGTGGCGGGGGGGGTACAGGCCGAGACGGTGCGGGAGCGGCTTCTGGCGACGTATGACGCCGTGCAGAGCTTGAGTTGCGATATTCGTCGCGACATGCCCCTGCCGGATGGCGAGGTCTTGCGCATGTTGAGCCGGGTGCACTATCAGCGTCCCGACAAGCTGCATGTTGAGAACTTCAGCCCGATTAAGCGCCGGACCGTATCGGATGGCACCGTTTTCCGTCAGTATGCGCAGGGCGCGCCCAAGGGGTTCTCGCGGCCGGTGGCGGACTTGAACGACGAAATGCTGCGCAACTTGCGCATGGTGCCTGGAACGGCGGCAAACATGCTGGAGGTCCTGGAGGGGGTGGCCGAGGTGCCGCTGGAGCCGACCGAGGCATTTCCTGTGCGCGTCGGCTATGATAACGGCAAGTCCTTTGTCGTGCTGAGCCTGGATGACGAGGGGCGGTTGGCGCGGTTTGAGATTTTCAGTTCGCCGGCCATGACCGATCGGCACACGTGCACCGATTTTTCGGCTTATCAAGAGGTGTTGCCCGGGGTATGGATTGCTGGTCTTCAGCAGTCTTGGGTGACCTTGCAGGGTATCGAGCGCACCGAAACGACCCGCGTGGACAATCTACAGGCGAACGAGGACATCCCCGCGGCGTTGTTTGATGGGGCCGCTTTTTTCGCCGGAGTCGAGTTTGTCGACACCTTTGAAAAAATCATCAATTCGCATCAAAGTGATTGACTCGAGTGCGGGTCAAGATGGATAATTCAGGAACAAGAAGAGAACTAATCAGAGAACTGAACACCCTCCAAAAGGAAATAACATGAAGAAACTACTGGCGTGTTTTATGATCGTACTGTTGGTGCTATTGGCGGTGGCACCGGCAGCCTCCGCGGCGGGGTCTGGCCGCGGCGGATTCATGGGCTTCATTGCGGGCTGCTGCTTTGGCATCCGCGCCGGCTCGGCCTACAACGACGGCAAAGAAGTCCATTGGCGGGAATGGTGCTCGCTGATTCCCTACGTGAACATCGTCTTTGCGATCTGGAACGGCATTGATGGCGCCAATGGGGTGACCAGTAGCGAGTTGGCTGCGCAGTACGGCGCAATCTACTACTAAACAATTACATACAGGAGAAATGAAATGAAAATTATTGCAAGTTTGCTGGTCGTGATGATGGTATTTCTGTGCTGTGCTCCGGCGGTTTCTGCCGGCAATGGTCCGGGGGGCTTCATGGGCTTCCTGGTGGGCTGCTGCTTTGGTATCCGCTCGGGTGCGGCCTACAATGATGGTAAGGCCCTTCACTGGCGCGAATGGGGGATGATCATCCCGTTTGTGGGTATCGTCGTGGCGATCATGAATGGTTTGGATGGCATGAACGGCATGACAACGGCCGACATGGCGGCCCAGTACGGCGCGAACTTCTACTAAGATGTTCAGCACGCGGATAGTTTCCGCGCGACAGATTCCGGGCCTGGTGCCCGGAATCTTTTTTTTGGCGCTGGGGCTGGCGGCGTCTGCCGCCCGCCCGGGGGTGGCGTTGGAGCTGGGGCGCGAGCTGCTGGCGGAGGGCCAGTGGGCGGCGGCGCGGGCCGAGGGCCTGCGGGCGCAAACGGAGGCAGTTGAAGCGGACGATGTGGCCGCGGCGCGGCTGCTGGCCGCGGTGGCCGCGTTACGGATGGGGCAGGACCGCGACGAGGTGAAAGCCGAACTGGAAGCGCTGTGGCAGGACGAGGCGGTTCCGATGGCGATTCGTTCTGCCGCCGCCTATGAAGGGGGGGGGGCGGCATGGGTGGAGCGCGACCGCGCGGGGGCTTTTCTTCCCTGGAAATTTGCCTTCCTGAATGCCACGAATCCCCCACTGTTTTGGCGGGCGGGGTGTTCGCTGTATTTTTTGCTCAAGGACGACGCAGCGCGGCGTGACGCGGAGCCAGCGGTGTGGCGGTCGCTGCTGAGCTGCCGCGATGCGTGGCCGCTCACGGTCTGGCGCGAGTGCCAACCCCGTCGGCCAAGCGCGCCATCCTGGGCTTCCCGTCCCGGGCAATGGATCGTGTCATTCTACCGCGCACAAATCGGCCCGGCCATTGGGGCGCGCTGTGATTTGGAACCGAGCTGCTCCGAGTATTTTCGGCAGGCGAGCCACGCGCATGGGCTGCTGGGCGTGTCCATTATGGCGGATCGGTTCATCCGCGAACCCACGGTGGTGGCCGCGAAAGAGAAACCCATCGTCATGCCGGATGGCCGCACCCGCTATGCCGATCCGTTGTCCGATCACGATGCCTGGATGAAGGGGAGATAATGAGAAAGATGAAAGAGGGAAGAGAAGACAGGGGGGCGGACCGTTTTCCACGCTATGGAAAACTTTTTCGCGATTTTTCCACGCTATGGAAAATTATTTTCCACGGTGTGGAAAAAAATGAGCGATTTTTCCACGCTATGGAAAACTTTTTTGCAATTTTTCCACGCTATGGAAAACTTTTTTGTAATTTTTCCACGCTATGGAAACCCGTGGGGATGGCCGTGTGGGTGGGTGCGGCGACACTGGCCGCGACGGCATCGGAGCCGCCGACGCCTTTGGCGCTAAGGCTGGCCGCGGAGGGCGAGCCGGTGGCGGCGGCCATCGAGTTCCGGCGTTTGGCGCTGGGGGCCGAGGATGCCTCCGCGGCGGCGCGCTGGTATTGGTGGGCGGCCCAGGCGTACGCGCAGGCGGGGCAGCCGGCGATGTCCAACCGGATGCTCGACCGGGCAGAAGATGCGGCCCCGCTGGCGCTGGCAACGGGCGTGTCGTGGCTGCGGGCCGAGAATGCTCTACACGAACGGGATTGGCCGGCGGCGGCCTTCCATTTCGACAGTCTGCGGATCAAGACCGGGGCGGAGAAGTGGCGCGACTTTTCTGCCCGGGGGGCGGCGAGTGCCTATGTGCAGGAAAAGGACCTGTCCGCGGCACGCGCCGTGTTGAAGGATGCCACGGAGGCGGCCGAGGATGCGCGGCAGGCCCTTGAGCGCTATGCCGCCGGGCGCGACAAGAAGCCCTGGCTGGGGGGGGTGCTGGGGCTGGTGCCGGGGCTGGGTTATGTCTATGCCGGGGAATATGCCAACGCGACGCGCTCGCTGATTCTCAACAGCTTGTTCATCTGGGGCATGGTCGAGGCGGCCGAAGAGGAGGCCTGGGGCATTTTTGCGGTGGTGGCTTTCGGGGAAATCACGTGGTACACGGGCAGCATCTATGGGGGGGTGGATGCCGCGCATCGGTACAATGCCCGGCGCTTGGAAAGGGCGGTCTCCGATGTCCGCGGCCCGGCGCGCTTGGCGGCCGACCGCGGTCAGGTGCCGCTGGTGGTGCTGAGGGTCGAGTTTTAGAGCGAGGGCGGTGCAGCCTTAAGCACACCGGGGCAAGCCCGGTGGATAGGCAGCCAGGGAATCATGAACGTCAGGGAAATCCCCCGGGCTTGTCCCGGGGATAGCAGCCTTAAGCACACCGGGGCAAGCCCGGTGGATGGGCAGCCAGGGAATCATGAACGTCAGGGAAATCCCCCGGGCTTGTCCCGGGGATAGCAGCCTTAAGCACACCGGGGCAAGCCCGGTGGATAGGCAGCCAGGGAATCATGAACGTCAGGGAAATCCCCCGGGCTTGTCCCGGGGATAGCAGCCTTAAGCACACCGGGGCAAGCCCGGTGGATGGGCAGCCAGGGAATCATGAACTTCAGGGAAATCCCCCAGGCTTGTCCCGGGGATAATTTTAGGTTGGCAGCGCAGCTTGGCAAGCCCGGTGGATGGGCAGGCAAGCAGCAGGGCTTGCCAGGTGGGGGGGGATATGCCACGGTCCATGAACTAGACTGGAGGCGATAGATGAAAAGGATGATCGGATTTGGATGGGTGCTGATGCTGGCGGTGCCGGCGCTGGCGCAGATGGCCGGGATGCCCATTGCGGGGGGGGCTGGGCGTTCGCAGCCGGGGACTTTTACGGGATCGGGCGGAGTGGTGATCGGCGACGCCTACAATGCCTATGGCGTGCGGGGCGGCATTGCCGTGCTGGCCAATTTAACGCTGTTCGGGGATGTAGGATTGCTCGACCCCGATCATGGCAAAACGGGTTGGGCCATCCAGGGGGGCGGTTTGCTGGCCCTGAAGCAGCACGGGTTGATGGATGTGGGCTTGCGGGCGACGGTGGGCTATGCGGGCTATGACATCACAGGGGGCGATGCTGAAATCATGGACGTGATGGGCGGCGTGCTGATTAGCAGAAAGCTCGGCATTTTTACGCCCTACGGGTTCCTGGGAATCAACTACATGGATATGGACACCCAAACTCATGCCGATGGCAAGAAAAGTCACAACGATACCGATGTGGCGCTGGCGGCGGGCCTGGAGCTGGAGTTGGCACCGTCATTTTCATTGTATGGCGAGCTGCTGCATATCGACGATTTTTTCTGGGGATTGGGTGCGCGGGCGCGCTTCTGATCGGGAATAGTCAGGCCGCTTGGCCGCGGGCGGGGCAGGACCGCCAACGGAGCAATCGCGAGGGGGGGGGCCGCCAGGTAAACCGTTTCGCGTCGGGAAAATTTGGCTATTTTGGCCGGGGGGCGGACTTGACAACGGGGCGGCAATAGGGGAAACTGCCGCGGATTTGGCACGCTTTTGTCGCGTGGTGTCGATTTATAAACAAGTGGGCTCGTCAGGGCCTCAAACGGAGAAGAACATGGCGAAAAAATATGTCTATTTTTATGGTTTCGGGAAGGAAAACACCGAAGGCGATCAGACGATGAAAGCGATTTTGGGGGGCAAAGGCGCCAATCTGGCTGAGATGGCCAATGCGGACCTGCCCGTACCGGCGGGGTTCACGGTGTCGACAGAGGCGTGTGCCTATTATGCGTCGCACGATGGAAAATATCCTGATGGGATGCTGTCGCAGCTCAAGACGCAGCTCAAAAAGCTGGAAACGAAAATGGGGAAGAAGCTGGGTGATCCCAAGAACCCGCTGTTGGTCAGTGTGCGGTCGGGCGCGGCGGTGTCGATGCCGGGCATGATGGATACAGTGCTGAACCTCGGCCTCAACGACAAGTCCGTGCTGGGCTTCATCGAGAGCACCGGCAATGCGCGGACGGGATGGGACTGCTACCGCCGCTTCATCGATATGTTCGGCAGCGTGGTGATGGGGCCGACCACCAGCCTGGAACATGAGGATTTTGAACAGGCGCTGGTCGAATTGAAGAAGAAGTACGGCGCCAAGAACGATACCGATCTGACTGCTGAGCAGCTCAAGGAACTCTGTGATATCTATAAGAAGGTCTATAAGAAGAAGGTAAAAAAACCCTTCCCGCAGGATCCGTTCGAGCAGTTGCTGGCGTCGGTCAATGCCGTGTTCGGTAGCTGGAATGGCGAGCGCGCGATCAAATATCGCCAGATTAATAAGGTGACGGGCCTGCTGGGCACCGCGGTCAACGTGTGTTCCATGGTCTATGGCAATATGGGCGACGAATCCGGGACGGGCGTGGCCTTTACCCGGGACGGGTCCACGGGTGCCGAAGCCCCCATGGGCGAATATCTGATCAATGCCCAGGGCGAAGATGTCGTGGCGGGTATCCGTACCCCGAAGCATCTGGATGACATGCCTAACGAAAAAAGCCCGATCTGGAAAAAAGCGCACAAGCAACTGCATACGATCATGAAGAAGCTCGAAGTGCATTACAAATATCCGCAGGATGTGGAGTTCACGGTCGAGCAAGGGACGTTGTGGATGCTGCAGACGCGCAATGCCAAGCGTACCGGCTTGGCGGGCGTGCGGTGGGCCGTCGAAATGGCAACCGGCAAGGATGCCTTTACCGGCAAAACACAGAAGAAGATTCTGAAGCCTAACGAGGCGTTGGCGACGTTGACCGGCACCGATCTTGAACAACTGTTGTTCCCGATCTTTGATGTGGCTGCCGAGAAAAAGGCGGAAGTTCTGGCCAAAGGCCTCCCGGCGGGGCCGGGTGCGGGTGTGGGCAAAATCGTGTTTGAGGCGTCCACCGCTGAAAAGATTCTCAAGGACAACCCCAATGAGAAGCTGATTTTGGTGCGTCATGAGACGAGCCCCGAAGATGTCGGCGGTATGTGGGCGGCGCAGGGCATTCTGACTAGCACGGGCGGCATGACGTCGCACGCGGCAGTGGTGGCGCGCGGCTGGGGCAAATGCTGCATCGCGGGCGCGAGTGACCTGGCGATTAACTATAAAGCCCGGACCATCTCAGCCCATGGCAAGACGCTGAAGGAAGGCGATTGGATCAGCCTCAACGGCTCCACCGGCATCGTCTATGTCGGTCAGCTACCTAATGAGGCCAGCCCGGTGGTCAGTGGCGTGGTCGGTGGCAAGAAGGCCGCCCAGAAGCACCCCATCTATCAGATGTACAAACAGATCAGTGACTGGACGGACAAGTATCGTAAGATTGCCGTGCGCACAAATGCCGATAGCCCGAACGATGCCTTGGCGGCGCGGGCGTTTGGTGCGCAGGGAATTGGCTTGTGCCGTACCGAGCACATGTTCTTCGAGGGCGAACGCATTTGGGCCGTCCGGGAGTTCATCTTGGCCGAAAACCTCAAGGCGCGTGAAAAGGCGCTGGCAAAATTGCTGCCGCTGCAACGCAGCGACTTTGAGGGCATCTTCAAGGCCATGGACGGCTATGGAGTGACGATCCGTTTGATCGACCCGCCGTTGCATGAATTTCTGCCCCAGGACAAGGCGGGGCAAGTCGAGATGGCTAAGCGCCTGGGCACGACGCTGAGCGCCGTGACCGAGCGAGTCAAGAAGCTGCACGAGATGAACCCGATGCTGGGGCATCGCGGCTGCCGCCTCTCCATCACCTATCCGGAGTTGTGCGTCATGCAGACCCGCGCGGTCATCGAGGCGGCCTGCAACGTCGCGAAGACCGGGCGCAAGGTCTTGCCCGAAATCATGGTGCCGCTCATTGGGACCAAGGCCGAGTTTGACTACTGCGCACAGGTTATTCGCACGACCGCTGATGCCGTGATCAAGGCCAAGAAATCCAAGGTGAAGTATCTCGTGGGCACGATGATTGAGATTCCGCGCGCGGCGCTGACGGCCGATGCCGTGGCCGAGACGGCGGAATTCTTCAGCTTCGGCACCAATGACCTGACCCAAATGACGTTTGGCTTCAGCCGTGATGATATCGGCTCGTTCTTGCCGGACTACCTGGAGAAGAAAATGCTGCCGGTGGACCCGTTCCTGACGCTGGATGTCGAAGGGGTGGGCCAGTTGGTGGAAATGGGCGTTAAGAAGGGGCGGAGCAGTCGTCCGGACCTCAAATGCGGGATTTGTGGCGAGCATGGTGGTGATCCTGCCTCCGTCAAGTTCTGCTGTAAGGTCGGCTTGAACTATGTGAGCTGTTCGCCTTACCGTGTGCCGATCGCCCGTTTGGCGGCGGCCCAGGCCGAGTTGGGCAAATAGGACGGCCTCATACCGTCCGACCGCTCCCGGGTTCCCGGGAGCGGTTTTTTTTGATGATGAACGGGATCGGGTCAACCGGCCCAGTCAATCGGTCCTTTGTATTTTGGGGTTCCCGTCCGGGGGGGAGGTGCGATACACTGCGTCGCGTGAATCAGGGGGGAGGAGGTGGATGATGAAGAAGAACGAACAGAAATGGATTATGCACCTGAGCAAAATGGCAGAGGCCAGCAGCCAGGTGGACTCTGCGCTGTATACGCACTATGACGTCAAGCGTGGGTTGCGAGATATTAACGGCAAGGGCGTGTTGGCGGGGCTGACACAGATCGGGGAGGTGCAGGCGCATCCCGAGGGGGATGAGTCGGGCCCGGGACACTTGATTTATCGCGGAATGGACGTGGAAGATATCGTGGCGGGTTTTTTGCCGGAGGGCCGACCGGGCTACGAGGAAACGTGCTATCTGTTGCTGGGCGGGGAATTGCCCACCCGCCAGGAGCTGGTGGACTTTAGCGAGCTGCTGGGAACATATCGCGATCTTCCCCACTATTTTGTGCATGACTCGCTGCTGGCGTTGTCGAGTCGCGACATGATGAATGCGATGGCGCAGAGCATCCTGTCGCTCTATACCCTCGATAGCAAAGCCGACGATGTGTCGCTCCCCAACGTGATGCGGCAGTGTCTGCGGCTGATTGCAATTTATCCGCTGCTGGCGGCATACAGTTACCAGGCCTCGTCGTATCGCCATGCCGGCAAGAGCTTGGTGATTCATACCCCCCCGCCAGACCTGTCCACGGCGGAGAATTTTTTGCACATGTTGCGTAATGATAGCCACTATACGCCGCTGGAGGCGCAACTGTTGGATTTGGCACTGGTGCTGCATGCGGAACATGGCGGGGGGAATAACTCGACATTCACCACCCATGTGGTGACCTCGAGTTTGACGGATACCTATTCGGCAATTGCGGCCGCGATGGGGTCGCTGAAGGGGCCGCGCCACGGGGGTGCCAACGCGAAGGTGGTGGGCATGTTTGAGGAGATCAAGAGCGAAGTCAAAGATTGGTCCAGCGACGGGCAGGTGGGGGACTTTTTAGTCAAGCTCCTGCGCAAAGAAGCATTTGATCGCTCGGGCTTGATCTATGGAATCGGGCACGCGGTGTATTCGACAAGTGATCCGCGCACTGAAATCCTGCGCGGGCAGGTCAAAAAACTGGCGGTGGAAAAGGGGATGGAGGAGGAGATGGACCTCTATCTGCGGGTGGAAAAGTTGGCCCCTGAGATTATCGGGCACGAACGCAAGATGTACAAGGGCGTTAGTGCCAATGTGGACTTCTATTCGGGATTCCTCTATCGAATGCTGAAAATTCCGAAGGAACTCTTTACCCCCATTTTCGCCATCGCACGGATTGCAGGCTGGAGTGCCCACCGCATCGAAGAGTTGGCCAATGGCGGCAAAATTATTCGCCCGGCTTACAAAGCCGTGACGCCGCGCCGCGCCTACGTGCCGCTGAGCAAACGCTAAACACCATTGGGGTCAGCCCTTGAATCTTGAATCTCAAGATTCAAGATTCAAGGGCTGACCCCCCCTTAACAACTTGCCACATACCCCCAGGGGGTATATAGTGGGTGCATGACCGCACCAGACAATACGACGACCCACTTTGAGGCACGCCACCGCCTGGCCCGCATTGCGGGGCAGGTGCAGGGCATTCAGCGGATGGTTGACGAGCAGAAATACTGCATCAACATCATCACCCAGATTCAGGCTGCACGCTCGGCCTTGCGTGCTGTGGAACTGCAGATTCTCCACAAGCACATGACCCACTGTGTTCAGGATGCCTTCACGTCCGGCTCGTCAGCCGCCGCGGCCGAGAAGGTGGAAGAGCTGCTCCGTGTGATGAAAAAACAAGTATAGAACCCACCCCCATGAAAGGAAATAACAATGAAAACAACCTTGGTTTTGCTAATTGCGATGATGGTCGCCAGCGTCGCTTTTGCGTCTGGCCACCCACAAACAACCTGTCCCGTGATGGGGAACCCTATCGACCAGGATCTCTCGGTGGATGTCGAGGGTTACCGCATCTACGTTTGTTGCGCGGGGTGTGTTGACATGCTTAAGGCCCAGCCCGAGGAGTACATCGCCCAGATGAAAGCGCAAGGCATTGAATTGGAGAAGGCCCCGGAACGTCCGATGGACGAATAAGCCTCCTTTAGAACCGAACAGAAACATGCCGACCATATATAGTCGAGAGGCAGAAGGGGTGCGGGACGATGGGCGAGCACGACCGCACGGCTTGGCCACCATTTTGCTGCCGGTCGTGATCGGGTTCGTGATGTGGGCCAGCCCCGGCAACGCGGAACCGTCACTGGCCGCGGCTCCCGACTTCACGCTGGAAGAGGCGGTGTCCCTGGCGGTCCGCGACAATGCCAATCTGCAGCAGATGCAGGCCCAATGGGAAGCGATGCAGGAGCGGCCCGCCCAGGCGGGGGCTCTGAACGACCCCATGTTTTCCTATAGCGGCATGGACCTGGCGAGCGGGGGCACCTGGCCCAACACGGACGAAAAGTACTACATGGTCGAGCAAGAGCTGCCGTGGTTTGGCAAGCGCGGACTTCGCAAAGGCATCGCCATTCAGGATGCCGAGATCATGCGGCTCGAATGGGTCACCATGACCCGGGACGTGGTGATGCAGGTCAAGGAGAGCTATTTCGATCTCGTGGCCGTGCGGGAGGTCATCTCTATGCTGCGGGAAGAAGACGCCGTGATCCAGCGCATTGCGACAGTGGCTGAAACCCAGTATGCCACCGGCGAGCGCACGCAGGTGGACGTGCTCACTGCCCAAACGGAGCGGACGCGGCTGAAGCAGAGACTCCTGGATTTCCAGGCCCAGGAAAACACGCTGCAGACCAAACTGAACACCCTGCTCAACCGAAGAGCCGCCAGGCCGTTTGGCGTGAGGCCTCCGCCGTTATCCGATGTTGGGCTTAACGGCACGATCGAGACCCTTCTGACCCTCGCCGCGACGAACCGTCCGGAGGTCCTGGCGACGCAGGCGCAGGTCGAGCGCTATGAACTGGAACGACAACTGATGGCCAGGGAGTCCGTGCCGGACTACAAGCTGGGGGTGGAATATCGCGACATGGGTGCGGGCGACGACATGGTCATGTTCTCCATCGGGGTGGACCTGCCGATCTGGCGGGCGAAGACTCGTGCCGGCGTCCAGGAAGCGGAAAAAATGCGCGAGTCCAGTCAGGCGGCGCGCGAGAACGCCGAACAGATCAGCGCTCTGGAGGTGCAGGATGCTTCCTTCAAACTCCAGACCGCCCGACGCACTCTCGAGCTGTACCGCACCGAACTTATTCCCCAGGCGAAGGCCCGCTTCAACGCCAGCGAAGGCGGCTACCGGGCGGGTAAAGTCGAATTCATGGACCTGCTCGAAAGCGAGCGCGCCCTGCTGGAGGCAAAAATGATGGCCACTCTGGCGGAAGCCACCGTCGGCAGGCAGGCGGCTCGCTTGGAACGGGCGGTCGGAATGGATTTGGGAAGCGGCTCTTTTGGAGGGGATGTGAAATGAAAGAAAAGAACATAAAGAGGATCATCCTCATCGCGCTGGGTCTTGGATTGTTGGTCGGGATCGTGGTTGGAAGAGGCTGTGCCTCGAGGCCAGCCGCACTGGGTGCCGATGCGGGACGCGACCCCGCCCCTGAAACCCAGGCCGACGTGTGGACCTGTTCGATGCACCCCCAGATCCGCCTGCCCGGCCCCGGCCAATGTCCGATCTGCGGCATGGACTTGATCCCGGTGGAAATGGGCATGTCCGAGGATTCGGCTTCACCCCGCGAGTTGACGTTGTCGCCTGCCGCCCGCCAATTGGCCAAAATCGAAGTGGCCCCGGTGGAACGGAAGTCCGTAGCCATCGATACCCGCATGGTGGGCAAGGTGCAGTTCGATGAAACCCGTCTGGCCGTTATTTCGCCCCGGGTCGATGGTCGCCTCGATCGGCTTTATGCAAACTTTGTGGGCATACCGGTGAAAGCAGGTGACCCTCTAGCCGATCTCTACAGTCCCGAGTTGGTGGCCGCCCAGCAGGAACTCCTGCAAGCCGTGACATCAACCGGCAGCCGGGAGGCATCGGCTTCCCTGCTCAAGGCGACGCGTGAGCGGCTGCGGCTGTGGGGGCTGACGGATGAACAGGTGGCTGAGATCGAACAAAGCGGCATCGTGCGCGATCACGTGACATTTGTTGCTCCCATCGGCGGCATCGTGGTGGAGAAAGAGGCGCGGGAAGGCCAATATGTCGAGGCGGGAATGCGGCTCTTTACCGTTGCAGATTTATCTCGCGTGTGGGTGCAGCTTGACGCCTATGAATCCGATCTGAGGTGGCTTCGTATTGCCCAAACAGTTGAGCTGCAAACCGAGGCCTATCCCGGCGACACCTTTACAGGTCCGATTGCCTTTATCTCTCCGGTTCTTGACCCAATGACCCGCACGGTCAAAGTGCGCGTCGAGGTGGCGAACACCGATGAGCGGCTGAAACCGGGAATGTTCGTGCACGCAGTGGTCCAGGCCGCCGCGACGGAGAATGGCTCGCAGATGCCGCTGGTGATTCCGGCCTCGGCTCCGCTCGTCACCGGCAAGCGCGCCGTGGTCTATGTGGCCGTGCCGGATAAGGAACAGACCTACGAAGGACGCGAGGTTGAACTGGGTCCACGCGCGGGCGATTTCTATCTCGTGCGCGCAGGGCTTCAAGAAGGCGAGCACGTCGTCACCCGGGGGGCCTTCAAGCTGGATGCCGAACTACAGATTCGTGCCAAGCCCAGCATGATGACGCCCGAGGGCGGGGGAGGGGGAGAGATGGCCGGAATGGATCACGGCGAAAAGAAGATGACGCCAGGGGAAATGGAGCCTGAAAACCCGGCATTTAGTGACTCACTGGCTCCGCTCTTCCAGGCCTACCTTTCCATGCAAAAGCATCTGGCGGACGATACCCTTTCCGGGGCGGTGGACTCGGCCCGTGCGGCACTCACCGCCTTGGCTGCCGTGGATATGGACGTGCTGAACGAGCATGACCATAGGCGCTGGATGACGCAGGAGAAAGAGATACGCGCCGCATTGGAGCAATTCCAGAGTGCGGGAGATATGGCGTCGGCTCGCCGTGCATTTTCGACCCTTTCCACGACGATGAGTGCGGTGGCTGGAGGGTTCTCCCCTTCCTCGGGAACCCTCTATTTGTTCAGTTGCCCCATGGCTTTTGGCACGGAGTCCGCCGTTTGGTTGCAGTCCAGTGACCAGATCGCCAATCCCTATCTGGGAGCGGCCATGCTGCGCTGCGGTGAATTGGAACAGCCGTACACAGGAATCAACGAGGCGGCCAAATGAGTCCCAGCGATCTCCATGTTCAGACGCCCGAGCAGCGGTCGCTGATTGGGCGTTTCATGCGCTTTTGCCTGACGAACCGGCTGGTGGTGGCCCTTTTCACGCTCGCCATCCTGGCCACGGGCCTGCTGGTGGCGCCTTTCGATTGGCAGGTCGCCGGCATCCAGCGCTACCCCGTGCCGGTGGATGCCATTCCCGACATCGGCGAAAACCAGCAGATTGTCTTCACCCAATGGATGGGCCGCTCGCCGCAGGATATGGAAGATCAGATCAGCTATCCCCTGACGGTCTCCCTGCTGGGCATTCCGGGTGTCAAAAGCATTCGCAGTTTTTCGATGTTCGGATTTTCGACCATCTATATTATTTTCAAAGAGGACGTGGAGTTCTACTGGTCGCGCACCCGCGTGTTGGAAAAGCTGAACAGCCTTCCCGCCGGAACCCTTCCGGAAGGGGTGAACCCTGCGTTGGGGCCGGACTCCACCGCGCTCGGCCAGATTTTCTGGTACACGCTGGAGGGGCGTGATGAGGCCGGAAATCCCACCGGCGGCTGGAGCCAGGAAGAGCTGCGAAGCCTACAAGATTGGCAGGTGCGCTATGGGCTCCTGGCGGCCGAAGGCGTTTCCGAGGTCGGCTCCATCGGAGGCTACGTCAAAGAATATCAGGTGGATGTGGACCCCGATGCCCTGCGCGCCTACGGCGTCACCCTGGAAGACGTATTCACGGCCGTCAGAGCCGCCAACATCGATGTCGGTGCCAAGACCATCGAAATGAACCGGGTGGAATACTTCATCCGGGGTATCGGTTTCATCAAGCGGCTGGAGGATATTGAAAACAGCGTGGTCAAGGTGAGCGCGGACCACGTACCCATATTAGTGAAGCAGGTGGCCCACGTTTCTGAAGGTCCGGCGGCGCGGCGCGGTGCGCTGGACAAAGGCGGCGCGCCAGCGGTCGGCGGGGTGGTGGTCGCGCGCTACGGCGACAACCCGCTGGCGGTCATCACCCGCGTCAAAGAAAAAATCGCCGAGATTGCCCCGGCTCTGCCGCGCAAGACGCTCGCCGACGGAACGGTGAGCCATGTCGAGATTGTTCCATTTTACGACCGCACGGGACTGATCTACGAAACCCTGGCGACACTCAGCGATTCCATCATCCTGGAAATTCTCGTCACCATCATCGTGGTGTTGGTGATGGTGATGCACCTGCGCAGCAGCCTGCTCATCAGCGGCATGCTGCCGCTGGCCGTGCTCCTGTGCTTTGTCGCCATGAAGGTCTTCGGCGTACAGGCCAATATCGTGGCGCTCTCCGGCATCGTGATCGCCATTGGCACCATTGTCGACATGGGCATTGTCATCTGTGAAAATATCCTGCGCCATCTGAATCTGGCCACCCCCGACGAACCCCGTCTCGAGACGGTCCATCGCGCCATCAGCGAAGTCGGCAGCGCGGTCTTCACCGCGGTGATGACAACCGTGGTCAGCTTCCTGCCCGTCTTCACCATGATGGGTGCGGAGGGCAAGCTCTTCAAGCCCTTGGCATTTACGAAAACGTTCGCGCTTCTGGCCTCGATCTTCATTGCGCTGGCCATTCTACCGGCGGCAGCCTACACGCTGTTTGGCGGCATCAAAGGACGGAAGGGTAGGGCGAACTCTCCGAGTGAGCCGCCGCTCCAAGACGACGGCTCCGCCGGAGGCGTCGCCCCCCCTATGCAGACCGCTTCAGCAGATAGGGCACAGACGGTTTGGAGCCGTGTTCTTGCTTGGTTGAAGTTCAACCGCGTCGGGCCGCAAGCGGCGACGTGGCTAGCGGTCCTGCTGGTTGGCGTGGTTCTGACGAAGGCATGGGCGCCTCTTGGCCCCGAACGCGGATTCATTCGTAATGCGTTGTTCATTCTTCTGCTGGTGGGCGGTCTGCTGGGGTTCTTCATAATCTTCCAGCATTTCTATGCGCGAATGCTGCGCCTGTGTCTGCGGTATAAGGCGGCCTTTCTGTCGGTTCCGTTGGTGTTGATGGTGCTGGGGTCCACCGCTTGGCTCGGGTTCGACACCCTCTTCGGTTTCTTGCCCGATTCCCTGCGCAGTCGCGGAGCACACGTTTTCCCGGGATTCGGAAAGGAATTCATGCCCCCCCTCGACGAAGGGTCGTTCCTCTGGATGCCGACCACTATGACCCACGCGTCCATGGGTGAAGCGCTCGAGATCCTCTCCACCCAAGACCAGCTCATCCAGTCTGTTCCTGAAGTCGAGTCGGTCGTGGGCAAGTTGGGGCGCGCGGACACCCCCCTGGACCCCGCGCCGGTCTCCATGTTCGAAACGGTCATAAACTACAAATCGCAATATGTCAGCGATGATACCGGGCGTCGGCTGAACTTTCGCTACGACCGGCGAAAAGATACATTCGTTCGTGACGAAAGCGGCGAGCTGATTCCGGATCCCCGCGGCCGTCCATTCCGCCAATGGCGCGAGCATATTCAGTCGCCGGATGACATCTGGGCGGCAATTGTGCAGGCGGCCAAGCTCCCCGGGGTGACCTCCGCGCCCAAACTCCAGCCGATTGCTGCGCGCATTGTGATGCTACAAAGCGGCATGCGCGCGCCCATGGGCGTCAAGATCAAAGGCCCCGATCTGGATACCATCGAAAAAGTCGGCTTGCAGATTGAGCACTTCCTGAAAGAGGTGCCATCGGTGGAGGCCTCCGCCGTTATTGCCGACCGCATCGTGGGCAAACCCTATCTTGAAATTGTGCCTGACCGCAAGGCACTGGCCCGCTATGGCATTCCCATCCGCAAATTCCAGGATGTCGTCGAGGTGGCCATCGGCGGCCGGCAGATCACGACGACGGTCGAAGGGCGCGAACGCTACCCCGTGCGGGTGCGGTACCCCCGCGAACTACGCGATAGTGTGGAGAGCATGGAGCGCATTCTGGTGTCGGCCGCCACCGGCCAGCAGATTCCTCTCACAGAACTGGCGGACATCCGCTATGTGCGCGGTCCGCAAATGATCAAAAGCGAAGACACCTTCCTGATCGGCTACGTGGTCTTTGACAAACAGCCTGGTCGTGCCGAAGTGGATGTGGTGGAAGAGGCCCAGGCCGTTCTGCAGGATAAAATCGACAGTGGAGAATTTAGTCTCCCGAAAGGCGTCAACTACACCTTTGCCGGCAGTTACGAAAACCAAATCCGGGCATCCAAAACACTCGCACTCATCCTGCCGGTGGCCCTGTTTGTGATTTTCATGTTGATCTATTTTCAGTTCAAGTCCGTCACCACCACCGCTATCGTGTTCTCCGGCATATTCGTGGCCTGGAGCGGCGGCTTTCTCCTGATCTGGCTCTATGGACAGCCCTGGTTCATGGACTTCAGCCTTTTCGGGGTGGAGATGCGCACGCTGTTCCAGATTCATCCGCTCAATATGAGCGTGGCGGTCTGGGTCGGCTTTCTGGCGCTTTTTGGTATTGCCTCCGACAACGGCGTGATCCAGTCCACTTATCTCGATCAGGTCTTTCGCGAAGACAAGCCCGCCACCCGCCAGGCCATCCATGAGGCCGTGGTTGTCGCCGCTGAACGCCGGGTCCGGCCCTGCCTGATGACCTCGGCCACCACGATTCTTGCGCTGATCCCGGTGTTGACATCCACTGGCCGCGGCAGCGACGTCATGGTCCCCATGGCCATTCCCTCCTTCGGCGGCATGCTGGTCGTGCTCATCAGTATCTTCGTGGTCCCCGTGCTCTATGCCGCGGTGCAGGAAATCCGCCTGAAAACCTAGATCGGTCCGTTTTCCACACCGTGGAAATATTTTTTCCACAGTGTGGAAAATCTGAATTCATGCCGGGAGCGTCGGTTCAGTATCGCCAGCCCCGCAGGCTCATGAATCGTTTTGTCACATTCGATTCGACCAAGGGCACACTGTAGGCGACCGAGTCGCCATACCCGGTTGGCACTATTCCGGCCCAGGTCCAGCTACCCCATATCAGATTGGTGGATGTGACGAGGCTATACGCATAGCCCTTGCGCTGGTCGCTCAGCGCATATGTCACCGTGCCGGTCAGGCTGATGGTGGCGCTGGCGGTCGTGTCGTAACTTTCGCCCGAAAGCTCCACGTCTTCGAGGTGGCTGACGGAGCCGATGGTTACGCTTCTCACACTGTTGGACGGCAGGCCCCCGCCGGAATATGTAAGTGTATAGGCACCGGCGCTTACCGGGATGGCATAGCCGCCGGCCGTTCCCGTGATGGCGTAGTAGGTGCCCTGATCGGGCATAACCGTTACATTTCCGATCCCTTCGCCAGGATCATACAGGGCATTGGTGTTTGCATCGTCCCAGACGGTTCCCACGATAAACAGGTTATAGTGATTCGAATAGGACGTGTTCGCGCTGCAATAGTTGATGGTGGTCACGAGGGGGCCCACGCTGGTTAACGAGTCGTTCTCCTCCACACAGGCAACGCCCACGGAGGAGTAGGTTCCCATCACCCCCTCACGATGGCCACGTCCGGTCTGCATGCCCGAACCATCGTCTCCTCCCCAATCCACGTTGAATCCAGCGTGACCGTAGATGGCATCCTTGGCATAGGAGTACACACTCCCGCGCGCAGTGGTCCAATGAAATCCTTCATTTTGGATACGCTGGAACTGGTTGGAGTGATTCTGGGCATCGATGGAAATAAGGTAGGCCGAGTGATTGCTGGCAGCGAGGTATAGACGCGCATCAAAGGCCCCGGGCGGCGTACTCGATCGCGCGGCAAATTCATCCATCAACACATCCCGCAGCACATCAAAATGATCCATAGCGATCTGTACGTTTGACTGCCGCAGGTGAGCCAGCCAGAGACCCTCGATGCCAGGGCTTCGACGCGCGCGGTTCATGAGCCATACCATTTGCTGCTCCGAGCCGTTGGGATGTAACCCATCGGCTGTCGTGTGCCGCGTCCACTCTAG
This sequence comes from Kiritimatiellia bacterium, assembly GCA_028681135.1. Lineage (GTDB taxonomy): Bacteria > Verrucomicrobiota > Kiritimatiellia > CAIQIC01 > Lenti-01 > JAAZFE01. Next base: position 33,107 of record JAQUJC010000001.1, read on the forward strand.
CGATGGCAGTGCCGTGGGATGAATGGGCACCTCCTCCGAGCGGAGGGGCTTCTTTCGCGGGCCTGGGACGAACGGCGGATTGGGCTCCGGCATTCGACTCTGGCCCACCGCACGCCCGGCGAACAAACTGGCAATGATGAATATACGGAAAAAAAGGGAACCCATGGTCTCGTCCTCGGTCACCAGTCAATAGGATACTCGCGATGTTGGCGATTGGCAAACACATTGGGGTCAGCCCTGCAACAGTGCTGCAACAGGCCCTGCTAATTTTGCGCGTGATTTTCAGGGGCGGGCCAGCTAGAGTGGCTATCAAGCATTGCAGGGAGACGTTCCACCATGAATAAAGACGAACCAATTTTGCACAAGGGTCTAGATCGGGGCCGCCACATCACGGTTGGCCTATTGGCGCTGGGGGCGTTGGGGTTGTTTCTGGCGACACTGAGCCGGGGGGCTTTCCCTGGATGGCCGGCCCGTCACTTGTCCTGGCATTTATGGCTGGAGGCGACACCGACATTGCTGGACTCGTTGTGGGGACGGTTGGTGCGGTTGTGCGCGCTGCTGCCGGGCGACTCGCTGGCTGTTCGAGTGGGGGCGATGAGTGCGGTCTTTGGCGCCTTGTGCGTAGCGATAGTGGCATTTCTGGTGATGCGTGTGCGCTATAAGGTCCATGATCAGCACGACCCAGCCGAAACCGGCCGCGAGAACCAGGCGCGCTGGCTGGCGGGCATTACGGCAGCACTGGGCATGACGGTTTGCATCCCGTTTTGGGTGGTTGCGACGCGCTCGCTGCCGCATACCTTCCATCTTTTCATGCTGTTGGGCGCGGCCGTTTTGCTGTCGGAATATCAGCGCACGGGCCGGAACGGTTTTCTCTATGGGCTGGGATTACTGTATGGCGTGGGGGTGACGGAGTTTCCCACCTTTTGGGTGTTGGCACCCTTTGCGGCACTGCTGGTAGTGCGGGCCATGCTGCAGCGGGCGGCCTTCAGTTGGCGGGTGATTGTGCGCGTGGGAGTGGCGGGGGCGCTGGGATTGTTGATGTATGTGTGGAACGGTTGGACGCTGTGGTCGGATGCCGCGGTGCGTCTGCGAGGATTTGGTTCGCCGTGGATGGTGGTGTGGTATATCTGGCGTGACCAGTGGCACCAGATTGTGCATGCCCCACAGACCACCGGTTTCCTGATCGTGCTGGTGCTGACGGTGATCCCGTGGGGGGTACTGTTTTTGATGCGCCCCAAAAAGCCGGCCTGGCGTTTTTCGGCCTGGCAGGTGTTGTTGCGGCTGGCGGTGCTGGGGGCGGCGCTGGGGGCGTTGTTCAATGCGCCGCTGTCGGCCTGGCGCATCTTTGGGATGCACTATTTGATGGTGACGCCATACCTCATTTTAAGTGCCTGCGCCGGTGTGGTGGTGGGCGAATTGTGGGTGATGGGGCAAGTGCGTGAACATCGCAATGCCGGTATCGGCCATCCCTTGCGTCGCACCATGGGCCTGCTGGCCCTGCTGGTGCCGCTCGCCGCGCTGGCGGCGGGCGTCTTGAACCGTCCGGTCGCGGATGGCCGTCCTGGGACGCAGGTTGCCACCCTGACCCACGATATTCTTGACGCGTTGGAAGGACGCGATGTTTTGCTGAGTAATGGCGCGCTGGATGATGCCATCCGCGTGGCCGCCCATGACCGGGGCCAGGACCTGACCGTCATTGGCCTGCCGCAAACCACCTCCACATTGCATCTGGATTATTTGGCCGGAATTTTTACCCATCCCCGCCAGCAAGCCCTGCTGCAGGTGGGTTTCAGTGCCTTTATTCAGGACTTTTTCTCGGATGATGCCAATCTGCGGCGCGTGGCGGCCGTGGATTTGGCCGACCCCTTACGGGAGTATGGGTATGTGGTGCCGGACCGGCTGGTCTATCGCGTGGTGCCAAATGAAGACGACATGGCGTTGTCGGCATTGGTGGCCTCACAGCAGGAATTCTGGACAAACATGGAGGCCTGGGCCGCGGCGCCGCTGGATGAGCGTAATCCGGCCTGGGGCTATCGCCAGTTCCTGCTGCGCGTGGCGTCTAAGGTGGCAAATAATCTGGGATTCGCCCTGATTGAACGCGGTGACAGTGCCGCTGCCGAGGCCCTGTTTCATCAGGCCCGACGGCTGAATCCTGACAATATCAGCGCCTTGCTGAATCTGTTGACCCTGGCACAGACGCACGACAAGCCGGAGGCAAAGACCTACGAAGCGGAATGGGAGGATTTCAAGGAGCGCCAGGTGGATAGCCGGGTGATGTGGGCCTTGAGCGCCCTGCATGGCTATGTCCACAACACGGGGTTCCTGGTGCGGCATGGCATGATGTGGGCGGTGTCGGGTAAGCCCCAAATGGCCGAGGCGGAAATGCGCCGGGCCTCGAGCGGGCACCAGATGGACCCGCGGGTCAAGGCCTTCTTGGCCCGGGCCTATCTGCAACAGGGCGATATGCAGCGCAGCGAGGGGTATTATCGTGAGGTGTTGGAAGAGAATCCAAACGACCTGCACAGCTTGCGCATGATGGTGCAGATTGCGATTCATGGGGAGGACTTTTCTGAAGCGGAAGATTTGTTGGCCCGGGCCGAAGCGGCGGGTGTGGACCCGCGCCAGTTTCGCTTTGAACGGGCCGTCCTGGCCTATTTGCAGGGCAAACCGGATGCCGCGCTGGTGGCGCTGAAGGCGCTGGTGGCGCAGCAGCGCGACGATGTGCGCGCCTGGGCGCTGCTGGCCATGATGACGGGCCAGGACCGCGATCCGGATACCTATGAGCAGGCGCTCAGGGCCCTGCAAGGATTGCGCGGCACCTCGCCGGATGTACGGCTGATGCTGGCGCAATTGCATATGAGCCGCGAGGAATGGGGGCTGGCCCGGGCCGAGCTTGAACAGGTGATCCGCATGAATCCGCGCTTGGGCCGGGCGTGGGAAATGCTGGTGCAGGTCGATTTCCGTGAACGCAAACAGGAATTGGCCGAAGACCATGTACGCGTTTTGCTGACGCTGGAGCCGGATAATTTCACGGGTAATCTGATGCTCGGCTCGTTCCAATACGCCCGCGCGCAGTATGCCTTGGCGGAATCGTCATACCGGACGGCGCTGACCGCCCGCCGGGATCCGGCGGTGATGAATGATCTGGCCTATTTGCTGATGCTTCGGGGCGGTGCCATGGAGGAGGCCTTGGCCTTGATCAACGAGGCCCTGGCGCAGCAGCCCGACCATCCGGTGTTTCTGTCCACTCGCGGTGAGTTGAATCTCCGCGACGGCCGGTTGGATGAGGCGGAAGCCGACTTGCAGCGAGTGATGGCCGCCATGCCGAATGATCCGCAGGCGATTTTGCTGACGGCGCAACTCTACATGGCGCGCGGACAGAACGAGGCGGCCTATGAGATGGCCCAACCGCTGGTGGACCGCCAGGGGGAGTTGCCGGCGGAGCAGCAGCAGGTCTTGCAGTCGTTGCTTGAGCAGTTGCCATAGGCACACAGGATCGGGGAGGATCATTCCCGATGATGCCGCCGCTGGCCAGCCGCTGTCCTTTCTCCGAGACAAAGCGGATCGGGGGTGCCGTGGGTGTTGTTGCCCTGGTTGTGTACGGCTTGACGGTGGGCCGGATGGCCTTTCCTGGCCTTCCCGCGGCGATGGTGTGGTCGCATCTGGGGGAGGGATTGCCGCTGCCGGTGCTGTATCCGTTATGGGGTTGGCTGGTTCGGGTGCTGGACCACCTCCCGGGGGTATCGCTGGCGTTGGCCGTCAATGTCTTCAGCGCCCTGTGTGGCGTGGGCGCTGTCGGGCTGCTCGCCAGCATGATGTTCCGGGTGCGCTACCGCGGGTTGTTTGAGACGCCCACGCCGGCGCAGCGCAGGCGCGAAGCGCAGGCCCGGCGGCTCGCCGGCTGGGTAGGGGGGGGGTATTTGCTGGTGAGTATTCCGTTCTGGGTGGCGGCCACGCGCTCGCGACCCGAGACCTTCCACCTGCTGCTGCTGCTGCTGGCGGTCGGTGTTTTTTCGCAGTATCAGCAGCAGGGGCGGCTGCGTTTTCTGGCCCTGCTGGGCGTGATGTATGGCGTTGGCTTGGTCGAATCTGCCTTGTTTCTGCTTTTTCTACCGGTATTCGTGGTGCGGGTATTAAGCGAAATGTATCGGTTCCGTGTCATTCAATCCTGGCGCGTCCACGGGATCGTCTGGGGGGGGGTGGCGCTGGGGCTGTGTCTGTTGCCCTTGCACCTGGCCGATGTCCTGCACCGCACGGCGGCACTAGGCGCGGCGGGCACATGGGAGGGCCTGGCCGTGTCCTTCGCACGGGAGTATCTGGCGTCCATCCTCCGCTTTCGTCTGCATGGCGGTTTTATCGTCTTGATGCTGATGGCGATCGTACCCTGGGCCATGGTCTTCATATTGTCGCGCCGGTCTCCCTGGAGTTATGACCCGGATCAAGTTCTGGTTCGGGTGGTGTTCGTCGGCGGGTTAATGGCGGTGCTGTATGACGCCCCGTTTTCGTTCTGGAACCTCTTGGGTGTCGGTGGGTTGATGCTGCCCGCGCACGCATTGCTGGCAGCCGGCATCGGCTTCATGAGCGGCGAATTGTGGATCGAAGGGGCCCGCCGACCCACATCGAATGCCAGCGTCTTACAGCAAGGGGTCCACTGGCTGGCGGTGGGGATGGTCCCGCTGATTCTGGTGTTGATCCTGGGCGCAGGGCTGCGTAATCGACGGGTGGTGGATACGCGTCGAGCCGAAGTGGTCAATCAGGCCGCCCGGGACATCGTGGATCGCCTGAACGCGCACGATCTGCTGTTTGCTAATCAAGTGCTGGGCGATCTGATCCAGCTCGAGGCGCGTGAGCGCCAGCTACCGCTGCTGCTGATCAATTTTGACCAATTGAATTCCCCGGTATATGTGCGGCGCCTGGCCCGCCAGTTTTCACCTGGCCCCCTCCGCGAGGCCCTTACGGCGGGGGACATCGTCCTGTTTTTAGATGAGCTGCTGCTCTTCGATGAGCAGAGACTAAACCAAATCGCGTTTCTGGATTTTGCGGACGTCTTTCGGGGTTACGGGTATCTGGTGCCAGATGGGCTGCTCTATCGGCTGGTGGCCCGTCGTGACGACGTGGATTGGACGGCCTTGGTGGCCTCGCAGCGATCCTTATGGAGGGACTGGGCGGGGGAGTGCGCCCTGCCGCTGGGCCATCCCGCCCGGCGCTATGCGGACCAGGTGCGCCGTCAGGTGGGCAGAACCGCCAATGATCTGGGGGTGATTCTTGCCCAGTTGGGGCAGGCATCGGTGGCGATCGATATCTTCCAGACGGTCTTGCGTATCGATCCGGACCATCTCAGCGCCCGCATGAACGTGATGGACCTCCTGCGCGGCCAGGACCCCGCGCAGGCAGATGGCATGATCGTGAACTGGGAGCATGCCGTCCATCGGCAGGAGCGCCACCGCTGGGCGTTGTCGATGCGCTATGGCTATTTGCTGGATGCGGCCGGATGGGCGCAGCGGGATGTCACCTGGGCCCTGTCGGGGCAACCGCTCGTGGCCGAAGCCGAGCATCGGCACCCCAACGTCTACGACCCGGTTGCCCTTGCGCGCGAACAGTTCCTAGACCACGTCTATTTGCAATGGGGTCAGCAACCCGTCCAGGAGTTTAAGGTCCGTCTGTCCTTGATTCAAGACGAACGCGATCACCGGGTATTTCAGGAATTGGTGCGCTTTGCAATCCGGCGGAATGACCCGATGGCCGCCGAAGCCTATTTGTTGGAAGCCCAGAAGTTGGGGCTGACGAGCCGCCAGGCGGCATTTGATTATGCCATGATCATCTATCTGCGCAAAGGGGAGGCTGCCGCTGACGACCGTCTGGCGGAAATCACCCAGACGGACCCGGCCAATGACCAGGCGTGGTTGGCGCGGCTCTTGTGGGCCGACCCGGACTCGACAGTGGCCCGGCAGTGCCTGCGGCGCTTGCACGAGGTGGACGCATTGGACGCCGGGCTGCATCTGACGCTGGCCTGGTGGCACATGTGCCAAGCGCAATGGGACGTGGCCCGCGCCGAATGCGAAAGGGCCGTGCAGTTGGACCCCCAGAAGAGTGCCGCCTGGGACCTTCTACTGGCCTGGGCCCAGGTTCAGGACGATCCACTTTTGGCCGGGGCGTGTCGCCAGGCCCTGCGTGGCAAGTCGGATAACCATCCCTTAAACAAAATCGACACTGCCGCAACGTTGGCCCGCCAGCAGAATTGGAAAGCCGCAGAGGCCGTTTTGCGAAAGACCCTGCGCCAGGCGCGCCATCCGGATGTACTGCATGCGCTGGCGACGGTGATAATGGAGCAGGAGGGTGACTTGGCCAAGGCCCAGATGCTGCTGGATGAAGCCCTCTTGCGGCGGCCCTTCCAGGGGGTCTATCGATGGACTCGATTGCAGTGTCTGTGGCGCCAGGATAACCTGCTGGCTGCAGAAGCCGATAGACTTGCCCTTTGCGACCAGTATCCTGATAATAATTACTTCCAAAGATTAGATGTCTCTGAGCAGGCGGTCCGAGGCGATGTCGGGTCCTTGCCGTGGACGACCGTGCAGCAATGGCCCGGCGCGCTCAATAGCGTTAGTCGTATGAACCGTGTAAAGTGATGTAATGGATGACCGCCAAGCAAATCCCATGACCCCCCTGCCGCCAGACCCACCCCCGAACGACGGCCCGTCGTCGCCGTTTCGGTTTTTTCCGCCTCGCAATCGGGATTTCGCATTTGAGGGGCGCGATCCTCATGAGTCGGTCAAAACCGATTGTATGGGGCACCAATTTCCTCGTCCCTGGCATATTGCGGCGGTGTTGTTCGTCTGTGCGCTGGTGGTGAATCTTGCGTCCATGAGTTGGACGGCCTTTCCGGGACTGCCAACGCGTGCACTGTTGCAACATCTGAAACTGGAACCAGCGCCGGCGGTGTTAAACCTTTTCTGGGGGTGGGGGGTGCGAGGAGCCGATCGGGTGCCGGGGCTGACGACGACCGCCTGGATGGGCCTGGTCAGCGCCGTTTGCGGCGCGCTGTCCGTGGCCTTACTGAGTTGGCTGATGGTGCGAGTCGGTTATGTGATTCGTAATGAACCGGGAAGCGCGTCCTTTTTACGCGAGGCCCAGGCACGCCGACTGTCCGGCCTGGTGTCCGGGCTCTATTTGCTGTGCACGATTCCGTTTTGGGTAGCTTCCACCCGGTCACTGCCGGGCACTTTCCATGTCCTCTGGCTGCTGCTCACGGCCTGCGTGTTTTCTCAGTATCAACTCTGGGGACGCCGGAAGCATTTGTTTTTTCTAGGCTTTCTCTATGGGGCGGGTATCACCGAGTCGGCGACGTTCCTGGTTTTTCTGCCGCTGGCGGTCTTTCTGGTGGCGCGCGAAATGTTTCGCTGGCACGCCATCACCGATTGGCGTCGTCAGGTGGCGATTTGGGGCGGTTTTCTGCTGGGCCTGGTGCTCTACGGGTTTCATGCCGTTGTGTTGTTTCGGCATGGCCTGCCCTCCCACGCCTTTGCCTCGCCCTGGGCGGCCCTGCTACAGATTTGGCAGAGCCAGATGGCCCTAGTGCTTCAGGTGCGCCACAGTGCCGGTTTTTTCGTGGTCATGTTCTTTTGCCTGGGGCCCTGGCTGACGATTTTTGTGATGTCGCGGCGCTCGCCCTGGTTCTACGAATGGGGGCAGATCGTCGTGCGGCTCATTTTCATCGGGGGACTGCTGGCGGTGCTGTACAATGCCTCCTTCAGCCCGTGGCATCTGATGGGCATGTCCTATCTGCTGCTCACGCCCTATGTGCTGATGGCTGTCGGTATGGGCTATATGGCGGGTGAATTCTGGATTCTGGGCGAACGCCACCACCTGCTCGATTTCAGAAGGCGCAAGCGCGTTCTCCGCCGACTGAGCAGCAGCTTTGCGCTGGGCGTGCTGCCGCTGGCCATCCTGGCGGGGGGCGTGCGCAACTGGTCGGAGGCCGATGGCCGTCACGGCGCCGCGATTCAGCGTGCGGCCGAGGAGGTGCTAGACCGCTTGGACCACCCCACGGTTCTGTTGGCCGCCGGCGTGCTCGACGACGCGCTGCGTATCGTGATTCGGGAGCGCTGGTCGCCCGTGGTGTTGATCAGCCTGCCGCGAACCCGCTCGCCCCTCTATCTCCAACAATTGGCCAAGCGGGTTACTGCCCCATCGCTGGCAGAGCCCCTGAACCGTGGAGAATTTGATCTGTTTCTCGAAAACTTGCTGATAGAGGAGGGCGGACTGGCCAATACGGCCATTCTGGACCTTCCCGATCATTTCCGTGAATTTGGCTATCTGCTGCCAGATGGATTTGTTTACCTGATTGCGTTGGACCCGCCGCAGACCGATGACTGGGCCGCCCATCTCGAGGCGCAACGGTCGTTTTGGGCGCAGATGGGGCACGTGGCCGACACCCTACCCCCCAAGCAAAATCCCGCCTATCCCTATCTGCAATACTTGTGCCTGATGGCTTCGCGCGTGGCCAACAATTTTGGGGTCATGCTCATGGAGGCCGACCAGGCCGACTCGGCCCAAGAAGCTTTCTGTGCCGCTCGCCGCATGTTCCCCAAGAATATCAGTGTGCTGCTCAACTTGCTGAGCACGACGCCGCCGTCGGAGGACTCCACACTCGCCGGTCTTGAAGAAGACATTGCGGCATTTGTGGCAGATATGAATGGCGAACAATGGTCGTTGGCCACCCAATTTGGGCATGTGTGGCACCCCCGCCAATGGCTGGAGCGGGGGTGGGTCTGGGCGCTGTCAGGAACGCCATCCGTTGAGCCTGCCTCACGCTATGCCCCGCCCAGCCTCATGCGCGAAGATTCGCAACAGGTACAGTTGTTTGATAAAGCCTACTTGCAGTGGGGCAGTGCCCCGCCCGATGAAAGCACCTTGCGCAACACCCTCGTTCACGACCCGCGCCATACCGAGGCGCTGGTCAATTTGGCGCGCCTGGCGCTGCGCCGCCGCGATTTTGAAGTTGCCGATGCCTATTTTGGGGAAGCCATGCGCTTGGGACACCCGGAAGAAGCACTGCTGTTCGACCGGGCCATGGAAAGGGTCTTGCGTGGCGACATCGAGGATGCGGCCGTCCGCCTCGACAACCTCTCGCATTTCACCTTTGGCGATGTGCGCGTGTGGTGCGCCCTGGCGCTAATCACGAAACCCAACGACTCGCGTAATGAAAAGGCCCTCCGGACTCTCAGCAAGCATCCCGGCATCAATGCGCGTACCCACGAAGTGCTGGGGTCGTTGTATATGGCTCGTGGACAATGGGATATGGCGTTGGCCGAATTGGAAAAGGCCGTCAGTCTGGGCGAGGCCAAAGCTCATGCCTGGCAGTTGCTCCTGACCGTGGCGACCGAAATGCAGAATTCCCGCTTAGTCCAAATTGCCCAGCGCGCCTTAATGGCCCAAGGGGGCGCCCGCTACTTGCAGTTTCAAGAAACCGGATTGGCCCACTATGCCAAAGGGGACCTGGCGGCGGCCGAACAGGCCTTCCGTGAAGGCCTGCAGCAGCAGCGCCATCACACCTTGCTCAATAATCTGGCCCATATCATTCAGGAACGCGGCGGCAACCTGCAGGAAGCCCTCGCGATGGTGAACGAAGCCATCCGCCGCCAGCCCGGCATCCCCAGCATCCTCAATACGCGGGCGCAAATTTTGATGGCGATGGATCGCCTGGCCGACGCCAGACAGGATGTGGTCACGGCCCTGAAGCGAGAAGGCCAAAACATGGACCCCCTACTGGATTTGGCGTTGCGCTATCGGCAACAGGGTGACCAGGAGCAGGTCCAGAAGCTGGTGGGCATGGCCGACCAATTTGCGGACCGGCTCGATGCCATTCAAGGCGAGCGCCTGAAGGCGTTGAAGGCCAGCCTTGCCGCCGACGAGCAGAGGGACTAGCCGGATTCACCACAAAGGCGCTGGGGGGCCAGTTCCGTGAAGTCCTGCACGATTCGATCCGCGCCAGTCAGATCGTCGCGAGGATGGCTGGTGGTCAGCGCCACCACGCGCATGCCGGCCGCCTGAGCCGCCGCAACCCCTGCCGGGGCATCTTCGAATACGACACAATCCTCAGGGCGGGTGGTGATGGCGGCCGCCGCCGCCAAAAAGATATCCGGCGCGGGCTTGCCGCGTGTCACATCTTCGCCCGACACCGCGGCCTGGAAGGCGTGGGTCAGGCCGAGCGCTTGCAGGCACACCGCCACATTGTCTCGCGGGGCAGAGGACCCGACCGCGCAGGGAATGCCCAGGGCCCGCGTCTGCCGCACGAATTCCAACACGCCGGGGATGGCCCGAATGCCGTCTGCCCGAATCCAGTCACGGTACAGCTCTTCTTTTTCCCAGCCGATGCGTTGCGCTTCTGCATCCGTGACCGGCCACTGCAGCAAGTCGCGGATGACCGCCGTGGTGCGTAGCCCGCATTTGCCGATGTGCGCCGACTCCGCCAGCGGGTAGCCGTGGCGGTCCGCCACGGCTTGCCACGATTTCACGTGCAGGCGATTGGAATCAACGACGACGCCATCGAGGTCGAATATAAAACCGACGAGCGCAGGGGCGGCCACGGTCAGGGCAAACAGTCGGTCGTGAACGAGTACGGATACAACTCCCCGATCGTCGTTAACGCCAGGTGCGCGATGCCCCCCTGGGCATCCAGGCCCACGGCAATGATGCGCGCGTCGTCGCCCACCGCGAATTCACGGATTTTCTGTCGGCACAGTCCGCAGGGAAAGGCATAGCCATTGACGGATAGGACGGCCACAGCCAGGGCGTTGAGTTTGAACACGCCGGATTTGATCATGCCATTGATGGCATCCATTTCCGCATGAGTGGTCAGGGTCAGGTCTACCGTTTCAATGTTGCAGCCCACGTGAATGTGGTTGTGGATATCGCGTAGGGCCGCGCCGCAGGTATAGTGCGAAAATGGGGCGTACGCTTTGTCACGCACGGCGATGGCCTGTTCCACCAGGTGGCGGTCGTCGTCGCTTAAGTCGGAAAGAGTCACTGTTTTCATAAGCGTCAGACTGTACCCCACGCCCTGGCCGGTGGCAAGCTGGCGGCAGATGGGTGCAGCCAGGAGGGCCAGAAGTGGTGTACCGCGGATTCATACGGCAGGCGAACGGGGCCGCCATCAATCGTGCATTCCATCCCCTTCTTATCGCCGGTGGAGATAAAAGGCAGCGCAGGCGCCTTCAGGGGAGACCATGGGCGCGCCGAGCGGGATATCGGGGGTGCAGCGAGTTCCGAAATATGGGCACTCGTTGGGCTGGAGTTTGCCGAGCAGTACGTCGGCGGCCGGGCAGACGGGGGGGGCGGCAGCGCCGGATTCCGCGCTTTGAAGCGGCGGTGCCGGTTCAGGTGGGGCGGGCGGGAACCGCCGCGCCGCGTCGAAAGCGGCATAGGCGGGGCTGAGCGCGAGGCCGCTTTGGGGCACATGGCCCAGACCGCGCCAGTCCTGGTCGCAGAGGGCAAAGACCTCGCCCAATACCCGTTGGGCTTCGGGATTGCCGTGGGGATGAACTATGCGCGGGTAGGCATTGATCATCTCGGCGCGGCCGGCTTCAAACAGGTTCAGGACCTCGAGAACCCCCAGCAGAATATCGGCGGGTTCAAAGCCGGTGATGGCAATCGGGCGGTTCAGTTCGCGCGCTAGCGGTTCATAGGGCGCGGCGCCGGTGACGGCACAGACATGGCCGGCGGCGAGAAAGGCGTCGGGGGCCGTGGCGGGATCCGCGCAAATCGCGCGCAGAATGGGCGGGACGAGAAACTGCGAGACGAGCAGGAAGACGTTGCCAAGCTGGCGCTCGCGGGCCAGATAGGCGAGCAGGGCGTTGGCGGGCGCGGTGGTTTCAAAGCCAATGGCCAGATGCACGACATCGCGGTCCGGATGCTGTTCCGCAAACTCGAGCGCCTGGAGCGGGGAGGTGACCATGCGGATGTCACTCCCGCGGGCTTTAGCCGCAAAGAGATCCCCGCTGGTGGCCGAGGGTACGCGCAGCAGGTCGCCGAAGGTCGTGAGGGTGGTGGTGGGGTGAGCGGCAATCTCGATGGCGTGGTCGAGATAGGCGGCGGGGGTGACGCAGACAGGACACCCGGGGCCGTGCAGAAGTTGGACGTGCGGCGGCAGCAGCGTATCAAGCGCGTGGCGTAGAATCGCGTGGGTCTGGCCGCCGCAGACTTCCATGATGCGCGCCGGGCGTGTCGAGATGCGTGCAATCTCGGCAACCAGGCCGCGGATGGTCGCGGGATCGGAATATTCGCTCCAGTGTTTCATGCGTCGATTTGGGGTCGTATGTCGCGGGCGTTTACCCCAGCCAGCAGCACGCGCTTGCTGCGAGAGGTCTGGCCGGACAGAATCTGAATCCGGGCGCGGGGGAGACGGAGGGTATCAGACAAAAACTTGATCAGGGCGGCATTGGCCGCGCCATCCACCGGCGGGGCGCAGAGGCGAATTTTGAGCGCTTCGCCATACGGGCCCGCAATGGCATTTTTGGCGGCGCGCGGGACCAGGCGCAGGTTGAGTATCGCGCCGGCGGGGGTGTCGCTCAGAAAGGGCATGGCAAATCTCGGAGAAGACAATTCATGGTCCCATCGTCCCGTTTCCACCGTATGGAAAAACAGGTTCCACCGTATGGAAAACACTCAGCCGCCAATGGTGACGAGAGAGGCGTCGTAACCCTCCGGGGTCTGGTAGCCGAGGAGGTTAAGGCAGGTGGCGGCGAGCGACGAAATGCCCAGGCCGGAGGTGTCGGCCAGTGTGATCTTGGCCGCATTGGTGGGATCGACGATAATAGCGGGCACAGGATTGAGCGAGTGCGCCGTACGGGCCTTGGGCTGCCCGGTCGTCGGGTCCAGCTTGACGGTGCCATCCTGGGCGTGCTCAACCATGTCGTCGGAGTTGCCGTGGTCCGCGCTGATGACGAGGATACCGCCGGCTTGTTGGATGGCGGGCAGGAGGCGGCCAATGGCCAGGTCCACGGATTCAACCGCAATTTGCACCGCCGGGAAAATGCCGGTGTGGCCGACCATGTCGCCGTTGGGATAGTTGACGCGGATGAAATCGTACCGGCCCGAACCAATCGCCTCGATCAGCGCATCGGTGATCTCTGCGGATTTCATCCAGGGGCGCTCCTCAAAGGGTACTTGGTCGGAGGGAATCTCGACGTAGTCTTCGAGGGCGTCGTTGAATTTCTCGGCGCGATTGCCATTGAAAAAGTAGGTGACGTGGCCGAACTTCTGGGTCTCGGAAATAGCGAGTTGGCGCTGACCGGCCGCGGCCAGATATTCGCCCATCGTGCGGGTAATGCGCGGGGGCTCGACCAAGAAACGCGCCGGGATGCCCGCGTCGCCGTCATACTGCATCATCCCGGCAAATAGCACGTCGGGACGGCGGACGCGGTCGAAGGCGGTGAAGTCGTCCTGCTCAAAGGCGTGGGTCAGCTCGATTGCGCGGTCGCCGCGGAAATTAAAGAGGATGACAGAGTCGTGATCGACGATGGGGCCGATGGGCTGGCCCTCCTGGCCGATCACAAAGGGGGGGAGGTCCTGATCGAGGATGCCGGGGGTCTTGCTGCGCAGGGCTTCGATGGCGGCGGTGGCCGTGGGATACAGCTCGTCGGCCTGGCCCAGGACGTGGGTCTTCCAGCCGCGCTCGACGATGCGCCAGTCGGCTTGATAGCGGTCCATGGTGACCTTCATGCGGCCGCCGCCGGAGGCAATGGCATAGTCCACCGTGCCATCGGCATTGAGGTCGGCGAGGAAGGCTTCAAAGGGGGCGACATAATCGAGCGCGGACGTGGGCGGAACGTCGCGGCCATCAAGCAGGGCGTGGATGCGCACCCGCGGCACGCCTTCTTTTTTGGCTTGCACCAACATGCCCCGGAGGTGGTCGAGATGGGAGTGGACGTTGCCATCGGAGAAAAGCCCGATGAAGTGCAGCGTGGAGCGGTGGTCCTGGACATTGGCGATCAGGGCCTGCCAGGTGGCACCGTCATACAGGCTGCCGGCGGCCACCGCCTTGGCCACCAGCGAGGCGCCCTGATCATAGACGCGCCCGCAGCCAATAGCGTTGTGGCCGATCTCGGAGTTGCCCATGTCGTCGTCGGAGGGCATGCCGACAGCGGTGCCGTGGGCCTTGAGCGTCGTATGAGGGCAGGTGGCCATGAGGTGATCGAGGTGGGGCTTCCAGGCCGCACGCACAAAATCGCCATCTGCATATTTGCCGATGCCGACGCCATCCATAATGATCAGCACCACGGGCCCGTCGGGGCCGGCATAGGAGGGAATTTTGTCTAGTTTTAAGCTCATAGGGTCTCCAATCGAATCATCCCCGTATTATGCCCCAACCCGCCCGGAAGCGCAAGCGGGGGGGGGGGAGAAGAAATGAGGGCGGGCCCACGACTGGCTAAGAATGATGCTTGACGGTGGCAGAGGCGGGAGGGCACTATGCGGGGGTTTCAGATTTGAAAGGCGAAAGTACTATATATAGGAACGAGTCCAGATGTTCAGCTGGCTTTTAGGTTATTTTTCGAACGATCTCGGCATCGATCTCGGCACGGCCAACACCTTGGTTTACGTCAAGGACCGGGGCATTGTGCTGCGTGAGCCGTCCGTGGTGGCGATCCAACAAGGAACGAGCCGCGTCTTGGCAGTCGGTGAGGAGGCCAAGCGCATGCTCGGCCGCACTCCCGGCAATATTGTCGCCATTCGTCCGATGAAAGCTGGCGTGATCGCGGATTTCGAGGTCACAGAGGCGATGTTGCGGTATTTCATCCGGAAAGCGCATAATCGCAAGTGGGTGATTCGTCCGCGGATCATTATTTCTGTGCCCAGTGGCATTACGGAAGTAGAGAAAAGAGCGGTCAAGGACTCCGCCACCCATGCGGGTGCGCGGGAAGTGTACTTGATCGAGGAGCCAATGGCCGCGGCGATCGGTGTGGGCCTTCCGGTCCAGGAACCGGCGGGAAACATGATTGTGGACATGGGAGGGGGCACCACCGAGGTGGCGATCATTTCCCTGGCCGGTATCGTGTTGAGCCGTAGCGTCCGGGTTGGCGGCGATGAGATGGATGAGGCAATTGTCCAGTATTTGAAGCGGGTTTATAATTTGATGATCGGCGAACGGACGGCGGAAGAAATCAAGATTACGATTGGGTCCGCCTATCCCCTGGGTGAAGAGGTCAGCATGGAGGTGAAGGGGCGCGACCTGGTCGCGGGCCTGCCCAAAACACTGACCATCACGTCCGAGGAAATTCGCGAGGCGCTGCAGGAGCCGGTGTCGGCGATTATCGAAGCGATCCGCATCACATTGGAACGCTGCCCGCCGGAACTATCCTCGGACCTTGTGGACCGGGGCATTGTACTGGCGGGGGGGACCTCGCAATTGCGGGGCATGGACAAATTGCTGGCAGAGCAGACCGGGTTGCCGGTGCATGTGGCCGAGGACCCGCTGTGTGCGGTGGCCGAGGGTACGGGCGTCGTGCTGCACGAGCTGAATTTCCTGCGCAAGGTGTCCTCGGTGAACTAAGCCGCGGCCCCCCTCCTCTCGCTCTCTTTTCCCTTGTCCGGTTGCCGCTGAGGCATGACAGGTAGGATAAGGTCGGAAAGAGCATGAAAGATCGAAGATGGATAGCGCTCTGCGCGATCGGATTGGTCGTGCTGGTGACGATGAATCTGCCGGATTCGGCGTCGTCACGGGTAGAAGGGGCCGTACGCGATGGGCTGAGTCCGTTGCAGGCGGTTTTGCGCGGCGGGGTCCGCGAGGGGCGTGAGATCATCCGCTATATTCAGGGCATCGGGGATTTGGTGCTGGAAAATCGCGCGCTGTCCGAAGAAATTGTCTATCTGCGGGGGGAGATGCGTATGGCGCGCGAGTTGGAGCGTGACAATCAGATGCTGCGCGATTTGCTGGGCTTTGTGGAGCGCTTTCCTAAGCAATTGGTGTCGTGCGAGGTGATCGGGCGCGACAGCACCGGCTGGTGGCAGACGATCCGACTGGGCAAGGGCGCCGAGGCCGGCGTGGCCGAGGGGCGGGCGGTGATCACCCCGGACGGGTTGCTGGGCCGGACGGCGGGGGTGTCGGCGCATACCGCCGATGTGTTATTATTGTCGGATGTGTCCTGCCAGGTCTCTGTCCGGCTCGCTCGCTCGGGGGTGTTCGGGATCATGGAGGGGCTAGGCGCAAAACCGGATGAGCAGCCGGCGTGCCGCATCCGCTACATCTCGCGCACCGCGGATATTCAGGCGGGGGACGAAGTGGTGACCTCTGGGATGGGCGGCGTATTTCCCAAGGGGTTGCTGGTGGGCTGGGTGGTGCGGGTGGAGGCGGAACCGTCGGGGCTGTACCAGACCGCCTGGGTGGATGTGGCGGCCAAATTGGGCCGGTCGGAATATGCCTTTGTGGCGGCGACCGAGGCGGACCTGGCCGCAGCGGCCACGGGAATGATCGAAGACTTGATCGCGCCGGTGTCAACGGAGATTGGCGGGGAATCGCCATGACCATGCTATCGCTGTTGTTCTGGTTGATTGTGGGGGGGATGTTGCAGGTGTTGATTCCAGCCTGGCATCACATGGGCCAACCGTCTTTTCCCTTTGTGCTCGGCGTGGTTTTGTTTGCTGCCCTGACCAAAAAGAGTCGCTACTTTGTGACGATGGCGCTACTGGGCGGGGTGCTGGTGGATTCGTTGAGTCTGGCTCCGCTGGGGTTTTCAACCTGCGCATTTCTGGTGGCCGGTGGTCTGGCCGTGCTGCTGCGTAAGCATTTCTTTTCCTATAAAGCGACGACCATCAGTGTGGTGGGGGCGTTGTGTGCCGCCGTCTCGACCGCCGCCATGGCGACGCTGCTGCGAATGAAGGGGCTGGTGGGGCTGTCGCTGTCGGCAATGGGGTGGCGGATGGCCGGATCGGCGGTACTCGGCGCCATCCTGATCCCGGTGCTGTTTGGGTTGATGCGGGGGCTGGAACGCCGCCTGGGTGTCGGGGAGGATGCGTGATGTCTCGGGAATCCGCAAAACCCGAGGTTCGTATCGGGCGGCTATTGCTGCTGTGGATAGCCATGATCGGGGTGTTCATTGCCCTGGGCTTTCGGCTGTGGAATTTGCAGGTGGCGCAGGGCATGGAATATCAGCGGCGACTGGTGCGCCAGAGTCTGCGGAGTGTCCGCTTGCCGGGCATCCGGGGGCGCATCCGGGATGTGCATGGCGTGGCACTGGCAGAAAATCGGCCCAGTTTTTGTGTGGCGCTTCATCTGGAAGAGCTGCGGCGGGGGGGGGGGCGGTCGCGTACGGTGGACCGCGCCATGGACATGCTGTACCGGATTGCCGAAACCATGGATCGCCCCCTGGAACTAGGCCCGGCGGATGTGCGGACCCATCTGGGGCGTCGCACCCCGCTGCCGCTGGTGGCCTGGCGTGATCTGGATGAAACAGCGGTGGCCCGGTTTGTAGAACATGCACATAACTTTTCGGGGGCCACGGTGAGTGTGGAGCCGGTGCGCGTCTATCCGCAGGGGGGGCTGGCCTGTCATCTGTTGGGATATGTGGGCCGAGCGGATATCGACCGGTTGCCGGGCGATGGCGCCGACCCTGAACGGTTTCACTATTATCTGCCCGAAGTCGCGGGGCGCTCGGGGGTGGAAAAGCGATTGGATGGGGTCCTCCGGGCCAATGCCGGGGGCAAGCTCGAAGTCCAGGTGGATGTGGCCGGGTTCAAGTTCGATGAGGTCTCGCGGCGGGAGCCGGGCCAGGGCAGCGATGTGGTGTTGGCGGTCGATGCGCGCATCCAGCGCGCTGCCGAAGCGGTCATTCAGGGGGAGAAGGGCGCGGCCGTGGTCGTGGACCCGCGCAACGGCGATGTGCTGGCGCTCGCCAGTGTGCCGGGCTTCGACCCTAATGATTTTGTTCCCTCGATATCGGCCCGGATTTGGAACCGCCTGTTGAAGGATGAGCGGCGTCCATTGATCAACCGGGCGACGGCTGGCGAGTATGCCCCGGGCAGCACGTTCAAACCCGTGACGCTCTTGGCGGCCATGCAAAGCGGTAAAATTCGGCCGGATACGCGGTTTTCCTGCCCCGGCCACCTGGATCTGGGCCGGGCGCGCTTCCGCTGCTGGCAGCATTGGGGACACGGCAGCCTGGATGCGCAGTCTGCCATTCGTTATTCCTGCAACGTCTATCTGTACCACGCCGCGCTGACGTGCGGCGAAAAAGCCGTGCAGGCCATGGCGCGGGCCTGCGGGTTTGGGCGCAAGACCGGCATCGGGTTGGACTACGAACGCGCGGGGCTGGTGCCGGACAACGATTGGAAACGGCGTGCGCGCCATGACAGTTGGCGCGACGGCGATACCTGCAATATGTCGATTGGGCAAGGGGCCTTGCTGGTGACACCGTTGCAATTGGCGATGTTTGCGTCCACCCTGGCCAATGGCGGCACGTTGTGGCAACCGCGCCTGGTGCGGCAGATTATTCGCGTGGACGGCACGGCGCAGGACATTGCGGCGACGTCGGCGCCCGAGGGGCCCCAGTGGGCACCCGCTCATATCCAGACGGTGCGTGAGGGAATGCGCGAAGCGGTTAATGCACCGGATGGCTCCGGGAAGCGGGCGGCACTCTCTGGGGTGACGGTGGCCGCGAAGACCGGGACCGCCGAATACGGGCCCAAGGGGGCCGGGCTCAAGATGACCTGGATGATTGCGTTTGCCCCATTCGACAACCCGCGTTATGCCGTGGCCTTGCTGATCGAAGATGGCATTAGCGGCGGGACCACGGCGGCCCCCCGGGTCAAGCAGCTCCTGGCAACTATCTTTCGGGAGGTGGATGGGGTGGAAGGGATGCCGGTGCTCTCTCCCGTAGACGTGCCGACGGAGCTGCCGGAGGAAACGCCAACATGAAGCGGCGTGTTCAAACCTGGTGGCACGTCTGGCTGGCACAGGATGGCCTGGCGCTGGTGATGACCGCCATTTTGCTGGCAACCGGATTGGCCTTTGTCTACAGCGCCTCGTGGCGCGGCGAGGAGGCCGGCCTCGTGGGCGCCTGGTTCCCGCGCCAAATTTGGTGGGTGGCGTTGGGGGGCCTCACGTCGATGGTGCTGGTGGCGGTGGATTATCGCGTGTGGTTGCGCCATGCCTGGTGGCTTTATGCCGCCTCGCTGGGGCTGTTGGGGCTGGTGCTGGTGGTGGGCACCAAAGTCTATGGCGCGTCGCGCTGGCTGAATGTGATGGGTGTGCTGGTGCAGCCATCGGAATTTGCCAAGCTGGCGCTAGTGGTGGTGCTCGCGCGGGTGCTGGGGGGGGGGGCCATCAAGCCGCGCTCCTTCGGATTGATGGCGGCGGTACTGCTGATTGCCGCATTGCCCTTCCTCTTGATTGTGGTGGAGCCGGACTTGGGCACGGCGGTCGTTCTGATCCCAACCGTTTGCGCCATGTTGTTTGCCGCTAGTGTCCCGTTTCGCTACCTGGGCGGGCTGGGGCTGCTCGGCGTGGGCGGGATCGCGGCTCTGCTGTCACCCTGGGGAACATTTCTGCTGGGGGACTATCAGCGCGAGCGGATTCTGACCTTCCTGGACCCCTCCCGGGACCCCCTGGGCGCAGGCTGGAATGCCATCCAGTCCGCCATTGCCGTCGGGTCCGGCGGGGTGTGGGGTAAGGGATTTTTGAATGGGACGCAAAACGTATTGGGGTTTTTACCTCATACGGTTGCGCCCAGTGACTTCATCTTCCCGGTCATTGCCGAGGAGAAGGGGTTTGTTGGCGCAAGCCTGCTGCTGCTGGCCTTCGCCGTCTTGCTGACGTGCTATCTTCGCACGGCCTGGACGGCAAAAGACCCGGCCGGTAGTCTGCTTGTAATGGGTATTGCTGGTTTGTTCTTCAGCCATGTGGTGGTGAACATCGGAATGACGATTGGGCTGCTGCCGATCACGGGGCTTCCGCTCCCGCTGGTCAGTAGTGGCGGGTCCTTCATGGTGAGCACCCTGGCGGGGTTCGGACTGGTGCAAAGCGTACATGTGCGCCGAACAAGGCGCGAGGTATCAAATGTTTGACTGGTTAAAAAATATGGGCATGGGAAATAAATCGAAATATGAAATCATCGTCAACGCGGAGAGTCTTGAGACGCGCGTTGCGATCCTGGCCGATGGGCATCTGGAGGAGTTCTTTGGTGAACGCCCGAGTGAAGAGCGCATCGTGGGCAGTATCTATAAAGGCCGGATTCAGAATGTGGAGGATGGCTTGCAGGCGGCGTTCGTCGACATCGGCATGAAGAAGAATGCCTTCATCCATTACTGGGACATGATCCCGGAGGATGCGGCGCGTCTGGAGGCCGAGGAGGGCGTGGCGGCAAATCGGTCGCGTAAAAAGAAGAGTCAGCCCGGGGAGATGGCCAAGATGTTCCCCCCCGGCAGCGAGATCATCGTGCAAGTGACCAAGGGCCCAATCAGCACCAAAGGACCGCGCGTAACGGCCAATCTGAGCATTCCCGGGCGCTATCTGGTGATGATGCCGGGCAGCAAGCTCAAAGGGGTCTCGCGCAAGATCGAAAATGATCAGGAACGCACGCGCCTGAAAAAGGCCCTGGGGCGTCTGCCGATCCCCTCCGGCATCGGACTGATTATCCGCACGTCGTCCGACGGCGTGCGCGCCACCAGTTTTGCGCGCGATCTGCGTGGGCTGCTGGATATCTGGCAGAAAATCGAGGATGGCATTAAGAACGATCCCGCCCCCAGTTGCTTGTATCATGAACCCGATTTGGTCGAGCGGGTGGTGCGGGATTCGCTGACCGAAGAGGTGGGGCGCATCATTATTGATTCGCGCGAGACCTTTGACCGCATTCGGGAGATGACCGGCCGCATTTCGCGGCGGGTCAGGAATCGCGTCAAGTTCTACGATGGCAGCGCACCCGTGTTTGAACATTTCGATGTCGAACGCCAGTTGGAGAACGCCTTTCATCGCAAGGTCTGGCTCAAGTCTGGCGGCTATCTTGTTTTTGACGAGACCGAGGCGCTGGTGGCGATTGATGTCAACACCGGTCGCCACAAGGGGGGCAAGACGCAGGAGGAAAGCATCTTGCAGGTCAACATCGAGGCCGCCGCGGAGGCAGCCCGGCAGCTACGGTTGCGTAATATCGGCGGGTTGGTGGTCATTGATTTCATCGATATGAAGTCACGAAAAAACCAAAATGCCGTTTATCGGGCGCTCAAAGAAGCCCTGCAAACCGACAAAGCCCGCACCAACGTGTTGCCCGTATCGGCCCTGGGACTGATCGAAATGACGCGCCAGCGCATGGAAGAAAGCCTGCGCGCCGCTAATTTTGCCGACTGCCCGTATTGTCACGGCCGCGGCAAAGTGCTCTCGAATCTCAGCATGAGCGTGCGCATTCAGCGCCGCATTATGGAGGTCATCAAAAAGAAGCAGAACCACGGTGAATTTCCGCTGCGGATTGCCGTCAACCCCATGATCATGGACCGCCTGCGCAAGGAAGATGAAGAGGTCCTGATCGACTTGGAAAAGAAAAGCGGCACACGCCTGACGTTCGTCAGCGATGTCAATCTCCACGTCGAAGGCTTCCGTATCACTCATGGCGAAACCGGCGAGATGCTCTACGAGGATCACGAACAGTAGCCGGCATCAAAAGGCGCAAACGAGTTGAGGGGGGGCTCAGCTCATACGGCTGCCATTCCTGGGTTGCCCCCCCTTTAGCAAATCCGCGGCAACTGTTCGCCGGAGGGCGGCATGATGCGGCGCACGGTGCCCAGAGGTGTCCGGGCGGACACCCGGCCACCGGTGTCGCCGACGTGCCCAATGAGGCAGGCGGCGGCGGTGGTCGGATACCGGCGCAGAATGCCCAGCGCGGTCTCGACGTCTTCCGGTGCCACCAGCAGCACGGCGCAGCCCTCGTTGGCGACAAAGAGCGGGTCGAATCCCAGCAGGTCGCATGCTCCCTTGACGGCCTTGGCCACGGGGATGCGGGCTTCGTCGATGTCGACATCCCATTGCGCTGCTCGGGCCAGTTCGCAGAGCGCCCCGCCCAGCCCCCCGCGTGTCAGGTCGCGGGCGCAATGGAGGAGCGGGCTTTTGGCGAATAACTCCAGCATCGGGGCGTGCAGCGAGGCGCAATCGCTGACGACGGGCGGATCAAACGACAGGCCATGGCGCTTGGCCATGACGGCGATGCCGTGGCGGCCGATGTCGCCGGTCAGCACGATGGCATCGCCGGAGCGGATGCCTTCCGGCACGAGGGGCTCGGGCGTCATGAGTTCGCCGACGCCGCTGGTGTTGATATAAAGCCCATCCCCATGGGCGCGGTTGATCACCTTGGTGTCGCCGGCCATGATGTGGACGCCCGCGATATCGGCGGCCTGGCGCATGGCGTCAACCACGCGGCGCAGGGTTTCGAGGCTCAAGCCTTCTTCCAGAATAAATCCCGCTGTCAGCGCGACCGGTTTGGCGCCCGCCATCAGCAGATCGTTGACGGTGCCATTCACAGCCAGTGAACCAATGTCGCCTCCGGGAAAAAACAGGGGTTGGACAACATAAGAATCCGTTGTAATCGCGGCCCGCCCGCTTGGGATGGATACGGGTGTGGCGTCGTGGGGGGAGGGCAACGGTGAGCCAAATGCCGGCAGAAAAATGTCGTCGATTAGCGACCCTGTCAGGGTTCCTCCCCCCCCATGGGCGAGGGTGATGGCGTCGTAGCGTGGCGTTGGTAAGGGGCAGTTCATGAATGAACCATCCGGGATTATGGGGGGGGTGGGAAGTAAAATCGTGACGAGAAGTGTGGGAAAAGGGGCCGACCACCCCGTTCCTGCATCTGACCCCACAGATCGCCTATTCCCGATCCGGACAATGCACAAGCATCAAATCAAAATTGTCGCTTGCCAAGAGGGGGGGGGGGTGGTAAGGTTCGCGCGATTTTTGCTCCAGATTGTGAGCAATTCCTTCTAACAGAAACCGATCACGATGAAAAAAGATATCCATCCCAAATATGGCGAAGCCACCGTCACCTGTGCGTGTGGTTATGTACTCAAGACCCGTTCGACCGTCAAGAGCATGAATGTGAATACCTGCGCGGCCTGCCATCCCTTTTTCACGGGCCAGGCCAAGTTTATCGATACCGAAGGCCGGGTGGACCGGTTCAATAAACGCTACGGGCGCAAGACCGAAAAATAGCAACGGATTTGGACGGGTCGGATTGCCCCTGCTGGGGAGTGTCCGGCCCGTTTTGTATTCCGAAAGGGCCTCATGGAACTCGATCCCGTCTATCTAAAACAGGTGGCTGCTCGCGCGGAAGAACTTGAACGGGAGATGTCGGTGCCGGGTGCTGCGTCTCATCCGGGCACGTTTAAGGTCCTGGTGCGCGAGCATCAGCGCCTGCGGGAACTCGCCCGCGCGGCAGACGATGTCCACCGCCTGCAACGGCTCTTGGCCGAAAACGCGGAATTGCTCTCCGAGAGCGCCAACGATCCCGAGATGCTCGCTATTGCCCACGCCGAGACGGAGGAACTGGAAACGGCGTTGCCTCTGGCTGAACGGCATCTGATGGGGCTGATGCTGCCGCCGGATCCTGATGATAGCCGTAACACCATTTTGGAAATCCGCGCCGGGACGGGTGGTGACGAAGCCGCGTTGTTTGCCGGCGACCTGTACCATATGTATGTTCACTTTGCGGAGTCTCGCGGCTGGACCACCAGCGTGATCGATTCCGCGCCATCGGATTTGGGCGGCTATAAGGAAATCATTTTTTCGGTCGAGGGCGAGGATGTGTACAAGACCCTGCGCTATGAAAGCGGGGGTCATCGTGTTCAGCGCGTCCCCGAGACGGAATCCCAGGGGCGCATCCACACCTCGGCAGCCACGGTGGCGGTTCTGCCGGCTGTCGAAGAGATCAGCGAGGTCGAGATCAAACCCGACGAGTTGCGGATTGATTTGTTCTGTGCCTCGGGGCCCGGCGGGCAGAAGGTGAATAAGACCGAATCGGCGATTCGCCTGACGCATTTGCCGACCGGCCTGGTGGTGTCGTGTCAGGACGAGCGCAGCCAAAATCGCAACCGGGACAAAGCGATGCGGGTGCTGGCCGCGCGGCTGCTGGACCTCCAGCGCCAAGAGGACCGCGACAAGATGGCCAGTGAGCGTAAAACACAGATTGGCTCCGGCGACCGCAGTGAACGTATTCGCACCTATAATTTTCCTCAAAACCGTGTGACCGATCACCGCATCAACCTGACGTTGTATTCGCTCGACCACATCATGGCGGGGCAGCTCGATGAGGTGATTGAGGCTTTGCAGTCGCGCGATGTTGAATTACGGCTGGCGGACCGAATGGGGCAACAACGCGGATGATGGACGGGGCGGCCAGTTGGGGGGAACGCCTGAAGTGGGCCCGTGCGCGCCTTGCTGAGCAAGGGGTGGAGGACGCATCGTCGCGCCTGCGCTGGCTAGCGGCGCATTTGCTGTCCTGCGGGTTGCTGGATATCGAACGCCACGCCGCCGCCATCCCTGCACCGGAGCAGGCCCGGGACTTCACGGATGGCGTCGAGCGCCTGGCGGCCGGCGAGCCCGTCCAATATGTCATTGGCGAAACCGACTTCATGGGGCTGCGAATCCGCTGTGACCGCCGGGCCTTGATCCCGCGGCCAGAAACGGAATTGCTGGTGCACTACGCCGCGGAAGTTCTGCAGACCTTGCCCGGCCGCCCTGTCGTCGTGGATGTGGGTACAGGGACAGGCTGCATTGCTTGTGCCCTGGCTTTGCGGGTGCCGCGGGCTCGGGTGCGGGCCACGGATGTGTCGCCTCAGGCCCTTGCTCTGGCGCGTGAAAATGCCCAGGCCCTCGGCGCGACCGTGGCCTTTACTCAAGCGGATTTACTGGAGGGACAGACCCCCGCAAGCGTCGATCTGGTCGTCTCCAATCCGCCCTATGTGGCCAGCCCTGACTGTCAGCAGCTTCCCGCCCATGTCCGCGATTTCGAGCCGCATCTGGCCTTGGATGGCGGCACCGACGGTATGCAGATCATCTCCCGGCTTGTCTCGGAGGCCGCGCGTGTTATAGTTCCCGCAGGATGGTTAATAATGGAAATTGGCGAGGATCAAGCCAGTGCCATCCAGGAGATTCTGTGCCCCAAAAACCTGTTCAATCTGGAAGCCCTCCAGTCCGACTACGCCGGACGGGTTCGCCTCGCCCTGGCCAGAAGGGGGCGGTCCTAGCGCCGCGCGCCTACATGCCCCGCCGCGCGAAGGGCGTGTATAGTTTTCTGATTTTTTTCCTGGTGGTGGCGGGGGCCGCATTGCAATGGAATTGGATGAAGAGTGCTCGCCGGGATGAGGCGCAGGTGGTCGTTTCGGATGGCTTCGCGGCCAAGATTAGCCGGTGGATGCTGGCCCGGCGGGGTATCTATCCCGATGACGCCACCCATTGGGATGAATCGGGGGTCGAGCGAATTGTGTGCGAATCGTGCGGCGGCACAGGGCGCAGTCTGCTCGAGGCGGGCACCATTGGGCCGTGCCCTATTTGTCAAGGGGTGGGGTATCGAATGATCCGGCGGTTTGGTCCCGATGAACACTTGTGCCCTTTTTGTGTGGGCATGGGCCGGGCCGTCATGCCCGATACGGGCGAAATTACCACTTGTCCGCGGTGCAACGGACGCGGCCTAGTCGCGGCAGAGGGGCCCGCCGCTGAGCCCGTTCCGGTTCCCTAGTCCATGTTTGATCGATTATCCAGTCGCCTCCAATCCGTTTTCCGCCAATTGCGCGGATACGGCACGCTGTCTGAAAAGAATATCCAGGAGGCCCTGCGTGAAGTACGCCTGGCCCTGCTGGAGGCCGATGTGCACTATGCCACGGCCAAGGCCTTTATTGAGCGCGTCAAGGCCAAGAGCCTGGGGGCGGAGGTGCTCGATAGCGTGACCCCCGGCCAGCAGATCATCAAGGCCATCCATGATGAATTGGTCGCGCTGCTGGGCGGCGTCCAGCGGGATTTTGATCTGGCCGCGATTCCCGCCACCGTCATGCTGTTGGGCCTGCATGGCTCGGGGAAAACCACGACGAGCGGGAAGCTCGCCCGCCTGTGGAAGAAGCAGGGCAAGAAAGTACTGCTCGTCGCCTGCGATATTCGCCGTCCCGCGGCGGTCGAGCAGCTCGAAGTGCTGGCCCAGCAGGCGGGGGCGGGCATCCTCAAGCCGCTCCCCGACGAAACCGTTCCGGATGTGGGCCGCCGAGCGTTTCAATTTGCCCGCGAAAACTATTATGACATTGTGGTGTATGATACAGGCGGCCGTTTTCAAATTGATGACGAGCTTGTGGCCGAACTCAAAGGCCTGCGTGAGGCCACCACACCCCGCAATGTGGTGCTGGTTCTCGATGCGGCCATTGGGCAGGAATCGGTCAATGTCGCCAAAACCTTTCACGAGGCCCTGGGCTTGACCGGGCTCATCCTGACCAAACTCGACGGCGATGCCCGGGGCGGGGCCGCGCTCTCCGTGGTGTCGGTTACGGGCTGCCCGGTCTTGCGTATCGGCACCGGCGAGCGCTCCGAAGATCTCGATGCATTCCATCCCGACCGTATGGCCTCGCGCATCCTGGGCATGGGTGATGTCGTCAGCCTGGTCGAAAAGGTTCAGGAAACCCTCGATGTCGAGGAAGCCAGCCGCATGCAGGATAAACTGCGCAACCGTCAGGGATTGGATTTCAACGACTTTCTTTCCCAGATGCGCCAGCTCAAGAAGATGGGCTCGATGGGTAAATGGCTAGATATGATCCCGGGGGCCGGGGCACTGGCTGGCGATATGCGCGACCGGATCGACACGGATTCGGGCCAGCAGATGAAGAAAACTGAAGCCTTGATCCTGAGTATGACCCCCCGCGAGCGCCGTCACCCGGACCTCATCAATGCCAGTCGGCGCAAACGTATTGCCCGCGGCAGCGGGCTCCAGGTTAGCGACTTGAATGACCTGCTGCGGAACTTCCGACAAGCCCAGCAGATGGCCAAAAAAATGAAGAAGATGCAAAAAAGGTTGCCTCGGGGCGGTCTTTTCGGCTAAAACCTTCTCCCTATTCATCAAGACCCGGGAACTCACCCTGATTTGGTCGCGCCCGGGGCGACACTAGCAAGGAATACCAAAGGAACCGACATGTCAGTCAAAATTCGTCTCCGTAGAATGGGTGCCAATAAGAAACCCTTTTTTCGCATTGTGGTTGCGGATGTTCGCAGTGCCAATGCGGGCAGCTTTCTTGAAGAGCTGGGGTGGTATGATCCCGGCAAAAAAACCGATAACTGCAAGCTTGACGTTGACCGGGCCGATGCATGGATCGCCAAGGGTGCTCAGCCCAGTGCGACCGTTGCCACGCTGCTGAAAAAAAGCCGTAGCCCTCAATAGGACGGATGCCGCTCGCATTCGTTTCCCCCATCCCCTCCGTCGTCCTCTTCTTCCCCCTCCGAGGTGTTTATGAAAGAATTGATTGAATTTGTCGTCAAGACCCTTATCGACCATCCCGACGAACTGCGCATTGCAGAAATTGAAGGTGAGCGCACCATCGTCTTTGAGTTGCGCTGTCATCCGGACGATGTTGGCAAAGTCATTGGCAAAAGCGGCAAAACCGTTGGCGCGCTGCGTACTTTGCTCAGCACGGTCGCCGCTCGGCAAAACCGCCGCGCCATGCTCGAAGTCGTCGAGTAGGCTTCGTTTCCGATGGCCACGGTGCCGTTACGGATTGATATCCTGACCATCTTTCCCCGGATGCTTGACGGCATTCTGGGCGAGAGCATGATCAAACGCGCGCAAGCAGCCGGCCTGGTCCAGATTCGCTGCGTCAATTTGCGCGACTACGCGACGGGGGTGCATCTCTCCACCGATGACCGCCCGTATGGCGGCGGACCCGGCATGGTGATGACACCCGAGCCAGTCTTCAGGGCGGTGGAGGCCCTGCGCGGCCCGGATACTCAAGTGCTGCTGATGACCCCGCAGGGGACGCCGTTCAAACAAGCCGTCGCCTTGGACCTCTCCCGGCAGTCGCACCTGTTGATTCTTTGTGGTCACTACGAAGGCGTCGATGAACGCATCCGTGAGGCCCTTGTGGATCGGGAAATCTCCATCGGTGACTATGTCCTGACCAACGGTGTGATCGCCGCGGCAGTCGTGAGCGATGCTGTCGTGCGCCTGTTGCCCGGTGCCCTGGGGGGGGCGGGGGCTGCGGACGACGAATCCTTCACCACCGGACGGCTGGAATATCCCCAGTACACCCGCCCGCCCGTTTTTCGTGGTATGAGCGTCCCCGAGATTCTACTGAGCGGGAACCACGGCGAAATCGCTAAGTGGCGGCTCCAGCAGTCCATGGCCCGCACCCAAGCGCGTCGGCCAGATTTGGGTGGTTGATATTCGAGTGGAGCATTTTATCGCAAGTGACGCCCACCGTCGCCAAGACTAAGGTGAGTAAGCAGAGGGGGACAGCGGGGATCCCAATATTCAATTTTTCAAGTGAGGAATCCCATCCTGAACATCCAGTTGATCCTGTCCTCCTCCTTTTCCTGCTTTCCTGACTTCCAGATTCGTTTCCCCTTTGCTCCTTGGCGTCTTAGCGCCTTTGCGTGAAACGGTTCCTCCCATGCTGAACATCTTGTTGATCCTGTC
>JAQUJC010000001.1:61837-97344 GCA_028681135.1 Kiritimatiellia bacterium
GTTGATCCTGTCCTCCTCCTTTTCCTGCTTTCCTGACTTCCAGATTCGTTTCCCCTTTGCTCCTTGGCGTCTTAGCGCCTTTGCGTGAAACGGTTCCTCCCATGCTGAACATCTTGTTGATCCTGTCAACAATGGTCCTGTGCTCTGGCCGCGTTGACATTCTGTAAAACGCTTGCCAGCGGTTAGAAAGCCAAGGATAATGGCCGGGATGAGCGAAGACAGTGTGCTACAGGTTGAGGCGTTGCGCGTGGGATTTGAGACCGCAGGGGGATTCCTGCGCGCAGTGGATGGGGTGTCGTTTGAAATCCGGAAGGGCGAGGTGCTGGGGATGGTCGGGGAATCCGGATGTGGCAAAACCGTGACGGCCCTAAGCCTGCTGCGGCTGCTGCCCCATCCGCCAGCGGTCGTGGAGGGCGGACGAGCTCTGTTCCACGGGCGGGACCTGCTCACCATGCCGCTGCAAGAGCTGCGGCAAATC
Organism: Kiritimatiellia bacterium; assembly: GCA_028681135.1. Taxonomy (GTDB): domain Bacteria; phylum Verrucomicrobiota; class Kiritimatiellia; order CAIQIC01; family Lenti-01; genus JAAZFE01. Next base: position 62,316 of record JAQUJC010000001.1, read on the forward strand.
CGGGGCGGAAAAATTGGCATGATTTTTCAGGAGCCGATGACCGCATTATCGCCGTTACATCGGATTGGCGACCAGTTGGTGGAGGCGGCCCGGCTACATCGATCAATGAGCCACGATGAGGCCTGGGCCCTGGGGCTGGACTGGCTCAAACGGGTGGGGCTGCCCGATCCGGTGCAGCGGATGACGGATTGGCCGCATCAGCTTTCCGGCGGCATGCGCCAGCGGGTCATGCTGGCGATGACGCTGCTGCCCGAACCGGAATTAGTCATTGCCGACGAGCCGACCACGGCCCTGGATGTGACCATCCAGGCGCAGATTTTCGAGTTGCTGCTGAACGTCCGCGGGGGCGATACGGCCGTCTTGCTGATCACCCACGATATGGGCGTGGTGTGGGATGTGTGCGACCGCGTTCATGTCATGTATGCCGCGCGACTGGCAGAAAAGGGGTCCCGGGACACGGTCTTTAACCGCCCGGCGCATCCCTATACCCGCGGCCTGCTGGCCGCAATGCCCCGGTTGCACCAAACGGCGGAGCGCTTGCCGGATATTCCCGGGCAATTACCGTCGCTAGCGCACCCGCCACCGGGATGCCGGTTTGCACCGCGTTGCCCTTTGGTGCAAGATGTCTGTCGCGTGCAAGCCCCCGCTATGCGCGAGCTGGCCCCGGGTCATGACGTGGCGTGTTGGATGGCGGAGGGTGACGGAAAGAAGCTGGAAAATCATGTCTGATTCGGAATATCGTTTTTGCCTGGTCAACCTGGGCTGTCCAAAGAATACCGTGGATTCGGAGGGGCTCTTGGCCCGCCTGTCCCTGGCGGGATTCCAGTTTGTGCCCGATCCGGCGCTGGCGGATGTGTGCATCGTGAATACCTGCGGATTCCTGGAGTCGGCCCGTCAGGAATCGGCGGAGGTTTTGCAGGAATTAGTGGAACATAAGAATCGTCATGGGCGCCCGCTGCTGGTGGCCACCGGTTGCCTGGTGGAACGGGCCGGGGGGGCGCCGGTGCTGGCGCCGTTTCTGGACCAGGCGGACGCCAAGGTCGGATTTGCTGATTATATGCGCGTGCCGGATATCTGCCGGGCCCTTCTCCAAGGCCAAGCGGACCCGTCTCGGCAAACGCGTGGTTATGTGGGCCGGGCGCTGCCGCGGGGGTATTTTACCTTTTTAAATCAGCCGCGCATGCGGATTGGGTCCTCTGCCTCGGCCTATCTCAAGTTGGGAGAGGGGTGCTCCAACAATTGCGCCTACTGCTCAATCCCACTGATTCGCGGACAGCGCGCGAGCCGGTCCATTAAGGCCATCCTGAAAGAGGCCCGCCAATTGGTGGCGTCGGGCGCGAAGGAACTGAATTTGATCGCCCAGGATACGACGGCCTACGGAATTGATCGGACGGGCCGCTCCCAACTGGTGCCCCTGCTCAAAGAACTCCGCCGTTTGCCGGGGAATATCTGGCTGAGGCTTCTGTATGCGCATCCGCGGCACTTGACGGAGGATATCCTGGACGCCATGGCGGAGGATGAGCGCATCTGCCGCTATCTTGATCTGCCGCTTCAGCATATCAGCGATAGCGTGCTGCGGACGATGAAGCGCGGCTATGGACGCTCGCGAGTGGAGGCGTTGCTGGAACATACGCGGCGGCTGTTGCCGGGCGCGGCCTTGAGAACTACCTTTATCGTGGGGCATCCCGGCGAGGGCGAACCGGAATTTAATGAGTTGCTGGCGTTTGTCAAAGCGGGCCATTTTGACCACCTGGGCGTTTTTGCCTGGTCGCCGGAGCCGGGGACCGTGTCGGCTAAAATGAGGGTGTCCATCGATCCCCGCGTGGTGGCGGCGCGTTGCGATCGGTTAATGCGCGCTCAGGCGCGGGTCTCCGCTCGGCGGTTGCGGGCCCGGCGCGGACAAACGACGACGATGGTGGTGGAACGAAAAGAAGCGGATGGCTGGCATGGGCGGACCCCATGGCAGGCACCCGACGTGGATGGTGAAACCGTCCTGACCCACGCCGCGCGTTCGGTGGACGTGGGCGATCTCATCCCGGTGGTGATTTCCGGAACAGATGCCTACGATTGTCAGGCCCAGTGCCTGGAGGAATGAGCGCGAATACGGCCATGACCTGGTGGGGACGCTGGGTGGGACTGGGACTTCTGGTCGCCGCCGGGTGGGGCTGTGCCCGTTTTCGCTCGCCCCCCCCTCCGTCGCCGCCCGCCGTTGAACAGCCGGACCGTGAAAACATGGAAACGACAGCCGAGTTGTCCGAACCCGCTGCCCCCGAACCGGGGGCGGACGGGGCGCCACCCGATAAGGACGCGGAGGACCCCGCCGCCCCCGAGCGCTTGGTGGTGGATGAGCAGCGCGTGGAAGGGTTGCAGAACCATGAACTTCAGCAACAGCATGAGGGGCTGGAGCAAAGCATCTTGCGCAAGAATAATAAGATGACCCGATGGCTCGACCATGCGCATGAAACCTGGTACCGCCGATTGGATAACAGTGTTCGGCGTGCGGATACACGCTGGTTGTCTTCCGACACCACCTATGAACCGGAATTATCGACGTTTCGATTGTGCCTTCTGGGACGGGCGGGCGGCACCAGCCGTCAGGATGATTATGATATGAAGGTGCGCTTCAGAGGCGATGTGGCGCTGCCGGGCTTGGAAAATAAACTTCATCTGGTCTTGGAAAATGTGGATGACGGGGCGCTGCCGGGTCTCGACCCCATGAGCCGGGACGAAAAGACCCAACTGGGGTTGCGGACGGTGTGGGACACCCTCCTGAACAATGAAATGGAGGCGGGGCTAGGATTGAAATGGCGCAATTCCAATCCTGTTGTTTACCTGGAGTTGCAGTGGAAGTGGGAACGTGAAATGGGGGGGGGGCGGCTGCGCCTTAACCCGCGAGGGGTCTATTACAGTGATGAGGGCTTTGGGCAGGTCACGTCCCTGTCGTGGACCAAACATCTGAATGATCGCATGCGCTTTCAAATCCGGACGGCTGAACGGTCCTCGGAAAGTCGCGAGGGCGTCAATTTTGAGCAGACCTTTCGTTTTGCCTGGTTGCGCTCAGGAACCGGACGGGGGTGGGTGGCCCAGGCAAGTGTTTTCCCCAGCATCCTGAGTTCAGACTGGATATGGGAAGACACCCTCGTGAACGTGACCTGGCGGGATGCGTTCTATCGGCGCTGGATCTACTACACAATCACGCCCCAACTCCAGTTCCCTAAAGTGGACCAGTATGAACCATGCTTTTCTATCCAGGTGGGGATCGAGATTCTCTTCGGGGGTCGAATGCGCGATTGGATATAGGCTTGTGCAGACCGTTGCCCATGCTTCGGGTTTGACAGACGCCACGGAATTTCCTTACCCTCTTGCTGTTGGAAATTATAAGTGGAGGAATAACTTAGCATGACAACACAAAAACTGCTGATCGCGACGTTGGCGTCGGGGGCGGTCGCCCTGATATTTGCCTGGTGGAAGACCCAATGGATTAACCGTCAAGCCCCGGGGACGGACAAAATGCAGGAGATCGGCGCTGCCGTGCGTGAAGGCGCGATGGCCTTCCTGAAACGCGAGTACACGGCGATAGCTTGGGTCGTGCTGCTGGTGGCCATCGTATTGGCCGGGATGAATACGGGAGCGGTTCGTCTGGTGGCGCTGGCCTTTGTGTTTGGGGCCTTTTGTTCCGCATTGGCTGGGTTTTTTGGTATGCGGGTCGCGACGGCCGCCAATATGCGCACAACCAATGCAGCACGAAAAAGTCTGCCGTCTGCCCTGCAAGTAGCGTTTTCTGGCGGTACGGTCATGGGGATGAGTGTGGTGGGGCTGGGCCTGATGGGGCTCACCATCACCCTGATGGTGCTCATCAAGTCGTTCGGCGTGACGACGGATGGGGCCCTGGAATTGGACGCGGTAAAAAATACGATTCTGCCGATCCTGGCGGGCTTCTCGATGGGGGCCAGTTCGATTGCGCTGTTTGCGCGCGTGGGCGGTGGGATTTACACCAAAGCGGCCGATGTCGGCGCAGATTTGGTGGGCAAGGTCGAAGCGGGCATCCCCGAGGATGATCCGCGTAACCCAGCCGTTATCGCAGATAACGTGGGCGATAATGTCGGGGATGTAGCCGGCATGGGCGCCGACCTGTTTGAGTCCTATGTGGGCGCCATTGTGGCGGCCATGGTATTGGGCGCCACCATCAAGGTCGGGGGCAGTTGGGATATTAGCTTTGTCCTGTTGCCGCTGGTGATCGCCGGCGCCGGCATCCTGTTTTCGATTGCCGGCACCTTCTTCGTGAAGACGAAGGAAGGCGGCAATCCGCAGACCGCACTGAATCAAGGGACATTCGGCGCCTGTATCATCATGGCCGTGGTCACCTACTTTATCTGTAAGCGGATGCTGCCCCCGGAATTCACCATTCCCTCGGCGCTGGTCGGGGAACTGAACCTGACCCAAAACGGCGTGTTTTTGGCCACCGTGGTGGGCTTGGCCGCAGGCGCGGTGATCGGCATATTGGCCGAATATTACACAGCAGAAAACAAAGGGCCTTCCAACAGCGTGGCGGACGCCTCCGAGACCGGGGCGGCTACCAACATCATTGCCGGCCTGGGCGTTGGAATGGTGTCAACGGCCATGCCGGTCCTGGTCTTGTCGGTAGCCATCATTGCCTGCTACTACTCCGCGGGCCTTTATGGCATCGCCATGGGCGGACTGGGTATGTTGGCGACCACCGGAATCCAACTGGCGGTGGATGCCTACGGCCCTATCGCAGACAATGCGGGCGGGCTGGCCGAAATGGCCGGGCTCGAGAAGGAAGTGCGTGAGCGCACCGACAAACTGGATGCCGTCGGTAACACCACCGCCGCCATTGGCAAGGGGTTTGCCATCGGCTCCGCGGCGCTAACCGCGTTGGCACTCTTTGCGGCATTCCGTGAAACTGTGGACCTGAGAGTCATTGACGTGACCGATCCAAAGGTCATGGCCGGCCTGCTGGTCGGCTCCATGATGCCCTTCCTGTTCTCCGCGTTCGCCATGAAAGCCGTCGGACAGGCCGCTTTCGCGATGGTCGAAGAGGTGCGCCGTCAATTCAAGGACATCCCCGGCCTCTTGGACGGCAGAGAGGGCGCGAAGGCTGATTACGCGCGCTGCGTGGATATTTCCACGGCGGCGGCGATCAGAAAAATGACGGTTCCGGCCCTGTTGGGTATTCTGACCCCCGTGGGCATCGGATTCATCTTCGGTAAGGAGATGCTCGGTGGTCTGCTGGCGGGTGTGACGGCGTCGGGCGTGCTAATGGCGCTCTTCATGAGCAACGCCGGCGGATGCTGGGACAATGCCAAGAAGCATATTGAGGGCGGTTCGCACGGCGGCAAGGGCTCCAATGCCCACAAGGCGGCCGTGGTTGGCGACACTGTGGGCGATCCGTTCAAGGATACCGCCGGGCCGTCGCTGAATATCCTGATGAAGCTGATGAGCGTCGTATCGCTGGTGATCGCCCCAGTCCTGCTGGGCTGGACACCGGTCATCGAGCGCTTCGTCGCCAACTGGTAAAACAGGCCCGTCCAGCCCCCGCGCAAAATCGCGCGGGGGCTTTTTCTTTAGGGTAGGAGAAACCGTATGGCGGAAGCGGGATAGGGTCAGCCTGTGTCCTGCAACAAATGATTACCTCGGACTCCACGCGCATAAAGAAAATAGTCAATTTTCAACAATGCCCCCCTGCGGGCTCTCTGCTGCTGAAAATCCCGGAATAGTGGCCCCTCCCCGTAGCCCCATCCGGGCTTCCGCCCCATGAGCTACATACATACGCCCCCACCGGGCTTGTTCAACCCGGGATTAGCACGGCTTCTCACACGCCTAATCCCTACTTTATTGGGCGCATTATGTTGGATATTTTTTTTAGGCCTATTACGTTCTCTCGAGTATCAGGCGCTAGCTGCTGCATGTGTGCAGCAGAAAGGAGTCCATGCTCTGAGGGTATTCCTGATTCATTTCCCCCCGGCATTGCATTCCGTGAAATGAATTCGTATTTCTAGTTGCAGAATCCATCCGCGCGGGTCATGATTTATCAAGCCGCTGGCAGCAAGGATATTGTATCCATAAAGGAACAACATGACTCAACCCAAAACAAGCCTATCCCTTTTTCTCCTCCTTCTCGCGCTGGCGGTTTCTGCCGCATCGGGCGCGACCTACTACGTCAGCCAGGACAGCACCCCGCAGCCGCCCTATGACGCCTGGACCAACGCCGCGCACCTGATTCACGAAGCGGTCGCGCAGGCCACTTCCGGCGACACAGTCCTCGTCAGCAACGGCATCTATCAGGGCTACAGCATGGTGTTGGGCGGCGCCAGCAACGTCGTGGTCGTCACCAACGGCGTCCGCCTGATGAGCCTCAACGGCCCGGCGGAAACGCGCATCGACGGTGGATCCAGCAACCGGCCGGTCTATGTGGAAGGCAGCAACAGCCTCGTCGCCGGATTCTGGATCGAGAATGGAATGGCCGAAGACGGGGGCGGGGGCTACTGCGCCACTTATGCCGTCATCAGCAACTGCTTCGCCATCAGCAATTCCGCCGATTCGGGTGGTGGGTTTTTCCTGACCGGGGGCGGGGTGCTGGACCGCGTCCAAGTCTATACCAACCGGGCCGATAGCGGCGGGGGGGGCATCTACTGTTCCAGGGGCGACAACCACCTCGGCGGCCTTATCCGCAACTCCTATGTCGTGCAAAACTCCGGCTGTCGGCTCTATGGTCCCGGCGGGGGCGGCATCTACGGGCGGAATGTGCAAATTGAAAACACCACCGTGAGCGAAAACCAGGCCTTTCAGCTCAGTGCCGACGGCGGCGGCGTCTTCCTGTCCGACTCCAACTCCTGGATGCGCACCTGCCTAATCGAAGGCAACGATACCGGCCGCAACGGCGGCGGCATCTACGCCTACGCTAATCCGCTGGTCGAAAACTGCACGGTCATCCTGAACAACGCCGGAAGCAACGGGGGAGGGGTGACCTGCAACAGCGGCGGCCGCTTCCGCAACAGCATCATCTACTACAACACCTGCGACCGGTTTAGCACCAGCAACCTCTACTCCTTCAACGCTCCGGCCCCCGTCTACGACCATTGCTGCATCCCCATGCCCACCAACGGCACCGGCCAGATCCACGCCGTCCCGCAGTACGAAGACGTCTATGACCACGGCTACAACCTGCTCGCTACATCCCCCTGCATGGATGCCGGCACCAACCAGCCCTGGATGGCCAACGCCACCGACCTCAGCGGCTATCCCCGCATCTACAACCACATCGTCGATATCGGCGCCGACGAAAACGCCATCCTCGCCACGCGCACCGAGACCTATTCCGGATTCGCCTGCAACTGGGCCGCCCCCCGCGATGGCGTCTTCCGCCTCCAATGGACCACCAACCCCGTGCAGGGCGACAGCTGGCAGGACTGGGGCACCAAAATCTCCATCGGCAAAACCATCACCTTCGCCGAAACCAACCTCACGCGCCGCGCCCAATTCTACCGCCTCATTTGGGACAAACAGCCCTGACCCTGGCCACAAGCCGCTCAGCTTCGGCATGACAGTAGACATGAGACAGGAGTCAGTAGACAGAATAGGGGCAATTTGTCCACCGACTTGTCCCCCATAGCTTCAGCGACGGGGGGAGCCTTGGCGAAGGCGGGCGTGCTTGGCGAGAAACGGCTGTTCCTCCCGCCGAACCTGAATCCCTTTTCGGCTTAAATCCAGTCAATCCTGTTCATCCTGTCAAAAAGATTTCTCCGAAACTCTGTGTCTCCGTGACTCCGTGAGAGAAAATCCTAATTTGTGGGTCGTTTTCCCTCCCAAACAGCCAAAAACACAGGTTTTATGCCCTCAAAGGCTCTAAATGGGTCATTTATCCTTAAAAAACACCGTTTTGAGGCCAAAAACATGAAAAATTGTCCGCAGATTTTGCAGATTTACGCAAATTTCGGTTTGGACAGCTTCCCCATGCCCCGGGAAGCCGAATCCCATAATCAACCCTCTTTATATTACTAAATTACGGGACTGACCCTCTTCAGCTGGTTTTAAGCGTTTATTTAACGAATTTCATGGAACCCTTCTTTCACACCTGCCGGATTCGGGTTGCCACATCTGACGACACGCAAATTATCAGAGGGGTTCTACTTCGAAACGCATGCCGACACAATACGGCATATGCAATATCACTGGGGATTCAGTATCTTTTCTTTTTCACGAGCAAATTCATTTTCTGTCAAAACACCCCGGTCACGAAGTCCAGCCAATCGCTCCAACTGTTCAATGTGCCAATCCGACAGTCCCGGCTCAGGCTCTCCGGGGGTCAACAGGGCTGGATCGGCCGTCACCACGACATATCCCTTGCAGCGAACAACTTGGCTTGGGTCCAACCAAATGCTTTCAACCAACAACGTCACGTGGTATCCCCCCAAGGCATAATAAAACCTCCAACCGCTGGCCTGAAGGATTTGGGCAGCGGCCTGCAGATTGCGCGGAAGAGAGAATAGCAGCGTTCCCCTCCGATTCTGGTTCACATCTTCAGGAGTCAGCACCTGGGCATCCGTGCTAAACACAAACAGATTCTCGCTGATGGACAGGCAGAACGGTTGTTGCCCGAACCAGGGCGTCGCAAAACCTTTTCCGCTCTGTGTCTGGAAGGAGCTGCTGAATACCACATGGGGCATCTGCTGCACTTCAGCGTAAAGTGCAGGCCACTGATTATTGATCATCACATTGACCTGCTGGGCCCCAACGATTTGACACCCCCAAATCAAGGACATAACCGGTATCACGATCCAGCTTTTCATTTTCACAACCCTCGCACTCGTTTTCCTGTTATGAATGCAGTCGCCACTCAAATCCTGTCGGTTACATTGCCGTTTTTGTTATGCCTTCCACACCGGCATGATCCCTACTTCATTCGCCAGAAACGACCGTGAAGGGGCATTTGGAACCCTTTTTTTATGCGCATCTGCTTGAGCCATTCCAAATGGATTTGCACATAGGGATAACCATCAGGCCCTTTCATATCTGCAACCAACCATTGCTGGCCAGGCGAGTCCCAGTGCAGCGACAACAGGGTGTGCTTGGGTTCGATGGAGGAACCGATTTCAAAGTCGTAATCCATCCTTACCACGGCCCGCCGCCCGTTGTTCCGGACCACCGTAAAAACTGGATCCTCCTTGAACCACCCATCCTGGCTATCCGTCCATGCGCAGGCATCGACGACATACCCCATCGGGATTCCTTCGTCACTCAGTCGATTCAGCAAGGCATAGAATTGCGGGGTCACGGCCCCCGCCAGCGGCCTGATGTCTTCCAGCGTGTAGAAATAGTGATGCTGCGTGAAGAACGTCTGCGCCGCGGGAACTGGATCTGTTTGGGTTCGTCCGGAACAGGACGCCAACAACACGGCAATCCATACCCCTGCTGCGCACAACGCCCAAGAGCTCGTCGTGAGCTTCCATTTTGGCTTCATTCGCCCTCCCTCATCCCTGTATGGCAGCACCGACATCGTCATTTCCCATTTCACCCATTTCACATCTTGTATATTGACCTGTTGACGCCATGTTGTAGTATTCATGATGTATTACATAGGAGAAACTGAACATTCGCAACCCATAATTCATTACCCACGGAAACGCCCCTCCCCAAGGATTTGGAGCTTGCCCGGAGAGCGGCCAAAGCCTGGAAGAAATTTCTCCAATACAACACAAACCGATGCCTGCGCCAGGCGAAACGGCTCTATGAAGCCGCGGAAGCGGAAGCCCGGTTGATCGGAGATCCCATCGCGGAAAAGCATTTCCGCAGCGAAGCCCACCGGGTGTTTGAGTTCTGGCGTCTCAAGAACAATGCGTACATGCCCTTGTCTGACTACGAGTATTCACATCTTCGCCTACCTGCCTCATATAAAAAGGGGGGCTGATACGAAACGCCCTTATGGAACGCTCATCGACCTCTGGATCCACGGCCACACCCACCACTGCGTGGACTATCAGATCGGCACCTGCCGCATTGTCAGCAACCAGCGCGGCTATGCCACCGAACTCGTTGCCGGCTTTCAACCGAACAAAACGATTACCATCTGAATCAACAGCATTTTAAAGGTGATGAATGATTCAGGCTAAGGCCATCGTCAAAACAGCCTTCGCAACCTTCTACCCTTCTCTGTGGAAATCTCTTAATCCTCGTACAGAGGCAACATCATTGGAAATAACATCTTGCCACCCTGATTTGACCTCTGCTCTTGAATCAAATCTTTGTATGTATGGTTTGATATCAAGCAAAGGTGTACCATCCAATATATCAAGGTCTCTGACATGAAGAGTATTATTTTCAATTTTATCCAATCGGACGAGACTCATTCCAAAACTATTAGGACGATAGGGGGCACGCGTCGCAAAGATGCCATGTTTGTATATATCGGCATTAGGGGTTTGAAAACGGGTCAGTTTTTGCTGTGGTGCAAAATGATTGGCTGGGACTGAGTTTTCCACAGTATGGAAAATATTTTCACACATTTTCCACGCTATGGAAAACGTGTGGTGAGCGAGCCCGGCCGTCGTGCATTTGGGCCAACCGTGTCGCGTGAATAACCCAGGCTAGAAAGGTACCAGGGTTTTTCGCCGCTGGCGGAATTCGGCGCGGTGGGTATAGCCTGCGGCGCGGGCCAGGGCGATGGCCTCCTCGAAATAGCGGCCGATCTGACTCGGGTCGTGGGCATCGGACCCGAAAGTGATGGGGATGTCGCGCTCCTTCATCATGCCCAGGATGAGCTGCGAGGGGTAGGCCTCGGCGGCGCCGTGGTCGGAACCACTGGTGTTGATTTCAATGGCCATGTCGGCTTCGGCGACGGCATCGAGGGCGGGCGGGACGATTTCCTTCAGCAGGGGCTCCGGGGCATGAATGCCGGCGCGTTTGACGACATCAAAATGCGCACAGACGTCATAGAGCCGGGTACGGGCCAGTTCCGTCATGCGGCGATAGTAGGTGCGGTTCATCTGTTCGATGAATGCCGGTGTGGCGGCGGGATCGTCCGGGGCGAGATTCCAGAAGGGGCCTGTATGCAGCGACCCGAGCACAATGTCGAAATCGGCTTGGGCCAGAACCGCTTGGATATGGCCTTGGACCAGATCGAGTTGGTAGTCGGCTTCGATGCCCAGCAGAACCCGGCAGGGGGCGGCCTGCTGGGCTTCGCGGACCAATGCCAGATAGGTGGCAAAATCCGTGTCCGGCATGCGGATGGACGGCGTCGGATCGTTGGGAAAGGGGATATGCTCGGTACAGGCGATCTCGGCAATGCCGCGCGCCGCGGCGGCGTGGGCGTAGTCAAGCGGCGTTCCAGAGGCGTGGCGGCAGAGATACGTATGCGTATGGTAATCAGCAGGCAGAGGCAACGGTTTCATAGGAGGCCCCACCGTACCCTCGAGCGGCGGGCCTGTCAACGAGGGCCGCCTTCTTCGTCTAGGCTACGAAGGACAAAGGGGGGGGCGATGTCCGAGGTCCGGGAACAAGGAGTGATGCGCCTGATTGGTCTGATTCAATGAATGCGGATTTTTCGACCAACGACCACCCATTTTCCAACACTCCCCCACCATCCCCCCCCGCTTTACAATGTGTGAAGTTGTGATAGTGTTTGAGGTTCTAAACAATTTGTTAGGACACAAAAGGCGGCCATGAAGATTGAACGATTGAGCGCGAAGGCAGAAGACTATCTCGAGACCATCCTGCGGTTGTCGGAAACACCGCGCGGCGCTCGGACGGGAGATATTGCTCATGCGCTGAACGTCCAGCCGTCGACCGTGTCAGCCGCACTGAAATCCCTGGCCGAACAGGGCTTGGTCGATTACGAGCCCTATGGGACCGTGGGGCTGACCCCCAAAGGTCGCCAGGTGGCCGAAGATATCGCCGGACGCCACGTTTCCTTGCGACGATTCTTCATGGAAACCCTCGGGCTGACCCAGGTGGAAGCGGAGGAAGTGGCCTGTGGCATGGAGCATGACGCGACGCCGTTGGTAGTGGAGCGCATGGGGATGCTGGGGCGCTTTTTGCGTGAGCATCCGGGCATGTTGGCCAAATGGGAAATGGCGCGCGAGGCCGCCAAGGGCGAGAGCGCGCCGGGGGTTGAATCCGGTTTGGATGAATTGCCGCAGGGGGTCCGCGGCGTTGTGATGTCCGTCAATGTGGCCCCTTCGCTGCGCAAACGGTTAGTGGAAATGGGGGTGACCCCCGGGGTGTTGATTGCGGTGGAGCGTGTGGCGCCGCTGGGCGATCCCATCGCGGTGGAGGTGCGGGGCTACCGCCTGTCCATGCGTAAAGCGGAAGCGGCAAAAATTCGCGTCAAATGGCGCCCAGGCCTCATATGATCTGGAAGCGCATATGACGAAGAGCCGTACACCCCCCTCGGAGCGGAGCTGGACGATCCTGCTGGCGGGAAATCCCAACAGCGGCAAGTCCAGTGTGTTCAACTGGATGGCCGGGGCCCACCAGCATGTGGGCAACTATCCCGGCGTGACCGTGGAAAAAAAGTCGGCCCATTTTGTCCACCATGGCAATCGCATTGAACTGGTGGATTTGCCGGGCGTCTACAGCTTGCTGGCGTCCTCACCTGAGGAAGTCATTGCCCGTGATGAAATTTTGTCGGGGTCCGCGGATGTCGTGATTCAAATAGTGGATGCCACCAATCTGGAGCGTAATCTACATTTGACGGCGCAGTTGACGGAGATGGGGGTCCCGGTGGTCTATGCGCTGAACATGAGCGATGAGGCGGCGGCCAAGGGATTGCAGTTTGATGTGGAGTTGCTGGCCAGTCTGCTTGGCGGTCCGGTGGTGCCCACCAACGGTAGCACGGGTGGCGGAGTGGCGGCGTTGCTGGTGGCCGCCCTCCAGGTGGCCGATGCGGGCGAAGCCTGTACCGGCCGGGTGAACTACGGACTGGAACTCGAGTCGGCCCTGATGGTTATCGGCGGACAATTCGAGGGCGACGATGCGGTCTCGGCCCGCCGCCGGTCCATTGCCTTGCTCGACGGGCTGGATGATCCGCACGCCCCGGCTGGGGCCGTGGAGGCGGCGCGGCAGGAAGCGGAACGCCTCGAAAAACGGGGGGGGCGTCCCGTGGATGTGCAATTGGCCGAGGCCCGCTATGGGTTTGCGCTGGGGGTGGCGCGGGAGGCCAATCAGGGCAAGGCCCATCATGTACGGCGGGATCGCACGATGCGCATCGACTCCCTCCTGCTGCACCGCATTTGGGGATTGCCGATTTTTGTAGTGCTGATGTGGGCGCTCTTCAACCTGGTATTTGCGTTGGGCGAGCCGCCCATGCAGTGGATTGAACACGGACTGGGGTGGTTGGCGGGACACGTCGTGGACCTCTGGCCCGCGGGGGCGGCCCCGTTGTTGCAGTCGTTGGTGGTGGACGGCATCATTGGGGGCGTGGGCGGCGTTATTTCGTTTTTGCCCAACATCCTGCTGTTGTTCCTGGGGATTGCTTTTCTCGAGGACACTGGCTACATGGCCCGGGTGGCCTTCCTGATGGATCGGGTGATGCACAAAATGGGGCTGCATGGGAAAAGTTTTATTCCCATGCTGATTGGGTTGGGCTGTACGGTGCCGGCCATCCTGGCCACGCGAATGCTGGAGAGTCGGCGGGACCGCTTTACGACCATCATGGTGGCGCCCTTTGTGCCCTGCGGCGCCCGCTTGACAATTTATGCGCTGTTAATCCCGGCGTTCTTTGCTCCGGTATGGCGCGGGTGGGTTTTGTGGGGGCTGTACATGTCCGGTATTTTGGCAGCGATTGGGGTGGCGCGGATGCTGCGTCAGACGGTCCTGCGTGGCGACAGCGCGCCCTTTGTGATGGAGTTGCCGCCCTATCGAATTCCCACCGGTCGTTCCGTGGTCATCCACATGTGGGACCGCGCGTGGATGTACCTGCAAAAAGCGGGCACGGTGATTCTGGCCCTCTCGATTCTGCTGTGGGCGTTGGGAACGTTTCCACGGCGGGTGGACTTCTCGCGCGACTATGCCGCGGCGCTGGAGCAGGCGGCAACGCCGGACGAAACGGCCACGCTCAAGGCAAGTTGGCAGGCGGAACGCCTGGAATACACCATCATTGGCCGGATGGGGCGCGCGATGGAACCGGTTCTGTCGCCGCTGGGCTTTGATTGGCGGGTGAGCACGGCGCTGGTTGGTGCCTTCGCGGCCAAGGAAGTGTTTGTGGCCCAAATGGGGATTGTGCTGTCACTGGGTAGCGTGGATGACGAACCGGACAGCCTGCGCCGGTCGTTGCGCGAGCAGTATTCGCCTTTGCAGGGCATCGCCATGATGTTGTTTTGCCTGTTGAGCGCCCCCTGTATAGCGACGATTGCGGTGACCCAGCGCGAAACCCATTCTTGGGGATGGGCCCTGGGGATGCTCGTGGGCATGACGGCTATCGCCTGGCTGGTCACCTTTGTCGTGTATCAAGTCGGTATGGCTGTGGGCTGGGGGTGATGTGATATGAACACACAATGGGCAGACTGGGTGGCCGTGGGACTGGCCGTGGCCCTTGCCTTGACCTGGCTGGGATTCCGCCTTCGCCGTCAGTGGCGGAAGCAGAAAGACCTGCCGCCGGGATCCATCGGGTGCGACGCGGGGTGCGAAAACTGCCCATTCAGCAAGAATTGCACGAGTCAGAATCCGCCGGACTAATCCCGATCCCGCGCGATCGGCCATTCCAGTGTGATCGACATGGTATGGCGGGTGGGGAAGGTGTAGACCTGTTCCGCAAAGGCGAGCGTGGCATTTTCGCCATCGGTACGGATGGTGAAGGCGACCTGGGGCTGACGAGCATGGAGAATGGCGGCCAGGGTGAGGGCCTTCTCAAAGCCGTCACCGCGGCGGGTATTCCATACTTCGTCGGGTTGGGCGGCGCGGGTCTCGTCATAAATGGAGTCGTTGGCCATCTCACGCAGGCGGCCGACGACCATGGAGATATCCATCGTGCGCGTGGCTTCAATACACACGGGTGAGCGCTCGATGGCGGCCTGGAAAAATGGCCGCAGATCGGTCCGCGCGAGGTCGCGGCCCACATAGAAGGCCAGGTCGGCCATCGGGTTGTCCTGGCGTTGGCGTTCGAGCGCCGCGATCAGTTGCTCGCGTGTCAGACCGGCGGGCAGATCGATGCGCGGGCCGGGACGAAACGTTTTGGCGCCCGCGGCATCCGGCCATCGCGGTTCCAAGTGGCAGAATGCGTGCAGTTCTTTAATCACCTCGCCGGTGTTGTCATGATAACAGGTGAATTCGCGGCCGAGCTTCTGGCGATCCTCTTCCTTGGCCAAGTCAATGTGGTTGTGGTGGAAGTAGTCGTCGAATTTATTGAGTGGGATGCGATCCGTCATGGGTTCAGGGAAGAACTCATCGCCATCCATTTCGGCCAAGAGTTTATCGCGCGTACGGTCAGAGACCTTGTAGGGGCAAGAATTCTCATAGGCATAGGCTTTTTCGGCGGGAAGCCAGCGGCGGCGGCCGAACCGCTCATGCTCGATCTGAAAACAGCGCTGGCGTTCCGGATTCTGGCGCAAAAAATTAAACAAGATTTCCGGCGAGACCTCGGCGTTTAGAAAATCACGGAGCCGCTTCTGGAAATGGTCATAGGCGGCCGGATCGATGCCGGCCTGTGGATACACCGCATGGACCCAGCCGCTGCAGTGCGCCACGATGGTGATTTGCTCATTTTCAAGGGCACGCCGGGCCTTGGTGCTCAATTCGGTGCCGTTAAACCACATGTTTTTGGTGACCAGCCGCCGGTTATTGGTCAGGATGCCCTCCTTGAGGTCTACGAAATTTTGCGAGTGGAGGGGGGTGGCGACGAGGTAAATATCCTCCAGCGGGATATCGCACAGGATGTAGAGTGCCGCGGCATAGAGGGTAGACAGCGAGACACATTCGCCAGCGCCATTCTCGTGGCCGGGCAAGAACTGGAAGGCATCCATGGCCTCCACCGTTTCCGTTTTCCAGTAGGGAATGATATCGCTGGTATATTTATCGAGGCCGAAATGGCGGCGGATATCGAGGTCAAAATAGAACCGGTCGCCCTCATAGCCGAAGAGCGCATTGCTGCGGGAAATGGTCTCGCGGTCCATATAAGGCGCGAATCGCTCCAGCTCGCGCTCCTGCGTGGTCAGGCCCCACGTCTCGAGGTCGAGATTGAACGCGTAGTGGTCCATGATGTACTGCTTCAGCCGCTGGATGCGCCGGTAGGGCGTCAACTTCGAAAAGTTGGCAAACCAGGGGTCGGCCCGCCATTGCCAGATGCGCGGCGACATCAAGTTGGCCAGCACCAGCGGATAAAACAGGTTAGGGAAAATAAAGATTTCCATATCGGACAGGGTGGACGCGGACGAGTATTCCTCGTAGCGATCGGCGGGGACTGGGGGAAATGACGTTGTGCTCATAGCCCCCGAATATGCGATGAGAAACGCGGGAGTGCAACTTCTATCCCAATTTTGAGATTGCGGGAGGGGGGCGCTTCAGGGACACTGGCGGCCCAGATGGAAGCATCCTTGCCAGTCGAAAAAGCAGACCGCCAGCCGTGGCGCTGGGGCCATTTGATCTTGGTCCTGGTGGTGGCCGCGACGTGGCTGGGACTCTCGGGCATGAATCTGTGGATGGGCGAATTGAATCAGGATGAGGGCTGGTACCTGTATGCCGCAGGGCAGATGCGCGACGGGCGCTTGCCTTACCGCGATTTTGCCTTCACCCAGGCACCGCTTATGCCGGTGGTCTATGCCGTGGGGTATCATTGGGTCGAGCGCTTGGGTGTGGCGGGGGGGCGCGCCTTGACCTGGGTCTTCGGAACCCTGAGCCTCTTGGCCGCGGTTTGGCTGGCCATGCGCGCGGGTCCCCGCCGGGCCCAGCGCCTGACGGGCGGTATCTGCTTCATTTTGGCGGCGATCAATATCTACCAGTCCTATTTCACCACGATCGTGAAAACCTATGCCCTGTCGGGCATGTTCCTGGCGGCCGGGTTGGCCCTGCTTTCGTTCGTGGGGCGGCGTCGGGCTTTTCGGGCGGCGTCGGCTTCCGGCTTCCTGCTGGCCTGCGCGGCGGCGACGCGGATTTCGCTGGGGGCGGCGCTGGCGCTGGGCGGACTCTATCTGCTGCTCTGCCGCAAACGGCTCAAGGCCTGGGCCTGGCTGGATTTCGCGTTGGGTGGCGGGGTGGGTCTGGCACTCACGTTGCTGCCGTTTATGGCGCTTGGCCAGGATGGGTTCCGGTTCGGTATCCTGGAGTATCACACGCTGCGTGAGGCCGGTCCCTGGGCCATTCAACTGGCCTATAAGGCCGGCGGTCTGGCGCGGCTGATCCAGGCCTATTTCCCCGCCGCGGTCATCGGTCTGTTTTTAGTGGTGGCCGCTCTGCGCGCGATGGCCTGTCAGCGGTCGTCCACCCCCCCCCCGGCGCCCTCCCCTCCGGCACCCCCCCCCGACGATATCGCGCCCTGTTTCAATTCGTTCCTGTGGGTGGTGGTGGTCGTCCTGGCGCTGGTGCATCTGGCCGCGCCGTTTCCCTATGACGATTATCAAGTCCCGGTGTATTTGATCTTTTGTGTCGCCCTGGCGGCCACGGCTGCCCGCTGGTGGGTGCGGATGGAAAGCCGTTGGCTGGCCAACTGCGTCGGCCGGGTGCGCAGCGTGCGCCGATTGGGTCTGCTGACGGGCTTATGGCTGGTATGCTCGCTCTATGCCGTTTCGTCGCCGCTGGCGCAGGGGTGGTTTGTCGCCGGTCGTGATCGCATCTGGTGGCGCTTGCGCGACCAAAGTCCGGTGGCCCAGTTGCAGGACATGGGCCGCTGGGTACGGGAGTTGACCCTGGCCGAGCAGGGGACCCACCTGTTGACCCAGGACACCTATTTGGCGGTCGAGGCGGGGCTGCCGGTGCCGCATGGCCTGGAAATGGGGCCGTTTAGCTATTATCCGGACTGGTCACGTGATCGGGCGGAGCAGCTCGGTGTGCTGAATCGCGAGATGCTGCGCGACGTGCTGATCACGGCCACCAATGCGCCCATCGCCGCCTTCAGCGGCTATAGCCTGAGCATCCGCTCCCCGGAGGTCGCGCACGTCGACCGCGAGGACCGCCTGGCTTTTGACGCCATCCTCGAGGACGAATTTGACCATGTCGAGAGCGTCCCCGGTTTCGGACAGGCCGGCACCACGCTGGACATATGGCGGCGTAAACCGGTCGAGGATGCGGATGCTGAGGACCCGGCTCCAACGGACGCGGAATGAAGCTCTCGATTATTGTGCCGGCGTACAACGAGGAAGACCGCATCGGCGGGATGCTTGAGGCCTATCTCGACCACTTCGTCCCGCGTTATCAGGACGACGTTGAGATCATTGTGTCGGTCAATGGGTCGCGCGACCGTACCGAGGCCGTGGTGCGGGAGTTTCAGACACGTTTTCCGCAGGTGCAGATGCAGGTCACGCCCGAGCCGATTGGCAAGGGCGGGGCCATCATGGTGGGGGGCGAGCAGGCGCGGGGCGACCTCATTGGCTTTGTGGATGCCGATGGCGCGACGCCGCCGGTGGCATTCGAAGATCTTGTGGACCAGATTGGCGATGCCGGTTTAATCATTGCCTCGCGCCGCCTGCCGGGGGCCGTGATTCATCCCCGCCAGCCCTGGTCGCGCCGCGCCGTGTCGCGCGTATTCAATTGTCTGGTACGGACGCTCTTCAAGTTGCACATCACCGACACCCAATGCGGGGCCAAGCTGATGACAGCGAACGCCTGGCAAGCGATTGTCCCGCATATTGGTCTGACCAAATGGGCCTTTGATGTGGACATGTTGTTCAAGACCCGCCGGGCGGGATATCGGATTGTTGAAATCCCGACGACCTGGCGCGATGTCGGCGGATCGAAGCTCCGGATCGGGCGGGTTTCCTTCCAGATGCTGCTGGCGATTGTCCGGCTGCGGCTCTTGTATTCACCGCTGAGCTGGGTGGTGACGCTCTATGACCGTCTGTTGGGGCGCGTCATTGAATTACCGCCTGAGGCCCGATGATGCCCACGCGGGTCGTCCGGGATGAATCGGGACTGGTTCGCCACGGCACGCTGCTGGTGATCGGTTCGCTGGTCGGGGCGGTCTGCAATGCCGCCTTCCACATGGTGGTGGGTCGCGAGCGGGTGCTGCCCAATGCGGAATATGGCGCCCTGGTGGCCATGCTGGGCATCATCCTGGCCGTCAGCACGCCGATGCTGGCGGTACAGAACACGCTGGCGCATTTCATCTCGACGCGCGCACGCGCGGGGCGTCGCGATGAAATCCTGCCATTTTTCCTGCATTGGGCCATGGTGTTTGCGACCGTGTCGGCGGTCATCGTGGTGGGGGCCTGGATGTTTAGGGTGCCCCTGGCGGCTTTCTGGAATGTACGTCCGGCGCTGATGCTCACGACGCTGGTGGTGTTGGCCGGTAGCCTGTGGATGAATCTCTTTTATGGGCTATTGCAAGGGATGCAGGCTTTTGTCTGGCTGGCCTGGGTGCCGCAGGCCTGGGGCGTGACGCGCTTGGTGCTGGGCGCGGCCTTCGCCGTGTGTCTTTCCGCCACCGCGACAGCGGCCCTGGCGGCGCAGGGAATCGGCGTGGCGGTAGTGTTCCTCTTGGGGATGGCGGCGTTGCTGAGTCTGCGCCTGCCCGCGGGGCCGGCCGTGCGCCGTCCTCCGGGCAGCTACCGCTATCTCGGTTCGGCGCTGCTGTGCCTCGGCGGCTATGCCATGCTGATGAACCTCGATGCCGCCCTGGCCAAACGCTATTTCGACCCCGAAACGGCCGGCTTGTTTGCCAAGTCCGCCATTATTGCGCGCACCGCGGTTTTCCTGCCGGTCCCCATCGCGACGGCCCTCTTTCCCAAGGTGTCGTCTGCGGGCGAACTCAGCCACGACAGTTGGCGGCTACTGGGAAAAGCGATGGCCTATGCCGGCCTGCTGATTGGCGCGGCCGTCGGGGTCTGTCTGGTATTCCCCGCCTTACCCTGGACCATCCTGTATGGCGCTTGGTCGCCGGACATCGCGGATAGCGCCGCAACGATGACGCGCGCCATGGTGCTGGCCATGGCCCCGCTGGCGCTCGTCTATCTGCTGCTGAATTTTGAGATGGCCCAGCGCCACTTCCGACGGAGTTTTGTGCTCGTGCCCGCCAGCCTGGCCTATATCGCGGGCGTTGCCCTATGGCATACTCATCCGTTGCAGATTCCTGCTGTGCTGGGCGTTCTCAACCTGGCCGTGTTGGTGTGGCTGGGGCGGGCTGTGCTCCGCCGCCGCGCGGGGTGAGGGGGGGGCTATCGTTTCATAAAACGATCAACCGCCTGGAGGCACCAAAATTGGCGAGCCAGGAGTTTTTCGCGGGGTTTTCCAGATTTCACCGTGGTATACAACACATGAGAAGGCGCTGAAGAATCCAGGCCAAAAGGGCTCAAAAAAGTGTTTGGGGCCTGGATTCCAGGCGTGATATTGGGGTTCAAAGCTTGTCAGCGGGGGGCAATAGGGGGTAGAGTCGGCGCGTTTATTTTAGCGAATCGAGCGCGTGACCAGAATCGAGACGAGACCTTATGCAGTGGCTGTTAAAGAAGATAGTAGGAACAAAGAACGAGCGCGACCTGAAGCGGTTGCGTCCGCATGTGGGGGTCATTAACGAACATGAAAAGGCCTTGCAGGCGCTCACCGATGATGACTTGAAGGCGAAGACGCAGGCGTTTCGTGAGCGCCTGGCCAAAGGGGAAACGGTTGACGATCTGATGATCGAGGCCTTTGCCGTGGTGAAGAATGCGTGTCGGCGTTTGTGCGGCACCGAAGTAGATGTCTGCGGCCATATGCAAAACTGGGACATGGTGCCATTCGATACGCAATTGATTGGCGGCATGGTGCTGCACCAGGGGAAAATCGCGGAAATGGCCACGGGCGAAGGCAAGACGCTGGTGGCGACCCTGCCGGTCTATCTCAATGCCCTGACCGGCAAGGGCGTGCATGTCGTGACGGTCAACGACTACCTGGCGAAACGCGACGCAACCTGGATGGGCGTTGTGTATGAGTACCTGGGGCTGACCGTCGGCTGCATCCAGAATCAAATGCGCCCCGAGGAGCGCCGCGCGCAGTATGCCTGCGACATCACCTATGGCACCAATTCGGAGTTCGGTTTCGACTATCTGCGCGACATGGGCATGGCCTATCGCCCCCAGGAAATGGTCCAGCGGGGCTGGCATTATGCCATCGTCGACGAGGTGGATTCGATCCTGATCGATGAGGCGCGTACGCCACTGATCATTTCAGGACCCGCGCCGTATTCCACCGAGCAGTACCAACTCGTTAAACCCACCGTTGAACGGCTGGTGCGGCGACAGCGCGATCTGTGCACGAAGTTGATGGCCGAGGCGAAGGCGGCGATCGAGGCCGACGACGACGACACGACGATGCTCAAGCTCTACCAGGTCAGTCAGGGCATGCCCAAGAATAAGCAGTTGCTGCATCTGCAGGAAGACCCCCGGATTCGCCGCCTGCTCGAAAAGGTTCAGAGTCTCATGCTGGTGGATATGAACAAGGAGCAGGCCCGCGAATTGCGCGAGGAACTGTTCTTCGTGATCGACGAAAAGAGCAACGATGCGAGCCTGACCGATAAGGGCTGCAACGCCATGAATCCCTCCGATCCGGACTATTATGTGGTGCCCGACTTGGTGACGGCGCTGGCCGAACTCGATGGCAATACCGAACTGACCGATGAGGACAAGTTTGCCAAACGCCAGGAGATGCAGAATCAGTTTGCCGACAAGAGCGAACGCATCCATGCCGTGGACCAGCTCATCCGTGCCTACAGCGTCTATGAACGCGATGTGCAGTATGTGGTGCAGGATAATCAGGTGGTCATTGTCGACGAGTTTACCGGCCGCCTGATGGCGGGGCGGCGCTGGAGCGACGGCCTGCACCAGGCCATCGAGGCCAAGGAGGGTGTGCGCATCGAGCGCGAAACCCAAACGCTGGCGACCATCACCATTCAGAACTATTTCCGGCTCTATGACAAACTGGGCGGGATGACCGGTACGGCCGAGACCGAAGCGGACGAGTTTGCCGAAATTTACAAAATGGATGTCATGGTGGTTCCGACGAATCGCCCGGTACGGCGCGTGGACCGTAATGACCAGATTTACAAGACCCAGCGCGAAAAATTTAACGCGATCATCGAGGAAATCTCTGCCTGCTATCAGCGCAAACAGCCGGTGTTGGTGGGGACAATTTCGGTGGACATGTCCGAACTTCTCAGCCGGATGCTGCGGCGGGTCAACATTCCTCACAATGTGCTGAACGCCAAAAACCATCAGCGCGAGGCGGAAATTGTGCTCAATGCCGGTCAGCCGGGGGCCATCACGATCGCCACCAACATGGCGGGCCGCGGCACCGACATCAAGCTGGGGCCGGGGGTGGTCTGGGTGGACCGCGAGGTTGTCACCGGGCCGGCAAAACTGACGAGCAAAATCGAGGGCAAGACACTGCAGCAACTGATTGAGGAGCGCCCCTGCGGCTTGTATGTGATCGGCAGCGAGCGCCACGAGTCGCGGCGCATCGACCGCCAATTGCGCGGGCGCTGCGCACGCCAGGGCGATCCGGGCATGACGCGCTTCTTCGTGTCCCTGGAGGATGACCTGATGCGGCTGTTCGGCAGCGACCGGATTTCCGGCATCATGGAAAAGCTGGGCATTCAAGAGGGCGAGGTGCTCGAACATCGCTGGCTGAATCGCTCGATCGAGACCGCCCAGCGCCGCGTCGAACAACAGAATTTTGCCATCCGCAAGCGCACCCTGGAATATGACGATGTGATGAACATGCAGCGCGAAATCATCTATGGGTTTCGCAGCCAGATCGTCGCGGCCGAGGTGGTGCGCGACCACTTGCTCGACGTGGTTCATGACGTCATTCATGGCCGGGCCGACGACCTGCAAGACGACGATGAGAGCCGCGAGGCGTTCGCCACCTGGGTGAATAGCCAGTTTCCCATCGGCTTCCACGCCAGCCACGTCGTGGAAAAGGAAGGGCGTCGCGGCGGGGTCGATGCGGCGGCCACGGCCAAGCGGGTGGCCGAGCGCGTGGAAAAGGCCTACGCCGACAAGTGTACGCTGGAAAATCCCGAGCAGCTCAATTCCATGGAACGCTTCATCATGCTCAATGCGGTGGATACCCAGTGGCAAGAATATCTGCGCAACATGGATACCCTGCGCCAGGGCGTGGGGCTGCGGGCTTACGGTCAGCGCGACCCGCTGGTCGAATACAAAAACGAGGCCTACACCCTGTTCGCGGATTTGATGGACCGTATCAAGGGCGAGATTGCCGGGCGCATTTTCCGCGCCACGACGTCCCCGCAGGCCTATCAGACCTTCCTGGGCGACATCCAGCGCCTGCATGGACAGGTCCGCACGCAGCATGACGAGGTGGCACCGCTGGTCGGGGGCCGAGCCGCCGGGGCGGCTGCGCCTCACGGCGCGGGTTCCGCGGGTGCTGATACCGGTGCCGAGGCGGCCATGAATGCGGCCCTGACCCGTGCCGGCCCCGTCGTGCGCGACACGCCCAAGGTGGGACGTAATGAACCGTGCCCCTGCGGCAGCGGCAAGAAGTACAAGAAGTGCTGTGGGAAAGACGCCTGATCATGGATGCGTGCGTCATTCTGAAGGAGTCCCAACACGGGTTGCAGCGCAACATGATTGACCATGAGGCCTTGCGGGTGCTCACGCGCCTCGACGAAGCCGGCTATAAAGGATATCTGTGCGGGGGGGGGGTGCGCGACCTGCTGCTGAAGCGTACCCCCAAGGATTTTGATATCGTTACCGATGCGCGTCCCGAGGAGGTCAAGAAGATTTTTCGCAACAGCCGGATCATTGGACGGCGGTTTAAGCTGGCGCATGTGTTTTTCCGCAATGTAATCATCGAGACCGCCACCTTCCGCGCCCAGTTCGATGTGCCACCGCCGGAGGCGGAGGGCGTGCCGCTGCCCACGCGCCGCCGGACCGATGTGCCGGACCCCACCTTTGCCACGCGCGGAGGGGTCATCGTGCGCGATAATGTCTATGGCACGCCCGAAGAGGATGCCCACCGGCGCGATTTTACCATCAATGGCCTGTTCTACAACATCGCCGATGGCAGCATCATCGACTATGTCAATGGGCTGAGGGACCTGGAGGCGCGTATCCTGCGGGTGATCGGCGATCCCGTAATGCGTTTTCACGAAGATCCAGTCCGGATGGTCCGCGCGGTGCGGATTGCTGCACAACTCGATTTTGAAATCGAGGAGAGCGCCCGTAAGGCCATCATGCAGATGAGCAGCGAGATTCAACACTCGTCCCGTGAACGCCTCTACGAAGAAATGCTGAAAATCCTGAATTGCGGCAGCGCCAAATCTGCGTTCGACCGCTCATGGAAAAAGGGGCTCTTCCAGAAGATATATCCAAGTTTTTCGACGTGGTTGCAGACGCCCGAAGGCCAGGCGGCCATGCCGTGGGTGAAGAAAGCCCTGCGTCAGTTCGATGTCTGGAAGCAGGCGAGGTTGAAACCGATGCCGGCGTTGCAGCATGCGTTGTTGTTCGGTCCCCAGATCGAGGTCATGACCGCCACCCTCGTGGCCGATGGCCTGGTGGAGTTTGAAGCGACGCTGCAGGCCGTCCATACCGTGCTGCGCGACAAGACCAACCTGACGCAGATTCCCAAGGCCATGGTCTTTGATGTGGAGCGTATTATGGGGCTCCAGGTGCAGATGCGTAAATCTTCTGGCCAGAGCCGCTACGCGATCCGCCTGCGTCAGCGCAAAGGATTTGAAGAGGCTTTGATTTATCTCAAATTTGCCAGTGGGATGGATGCCGCGCGCAAGGAGGTGCTGGCCCGCTGGCTCGCGCCGGTCCAGTCGGAGACCCCGCCCCATAAGGGGGCGGCGCAGACTCCAACGGCGGCGCCCCGTACAACCAAGCGCAAACGCAGCCCCACCCGGAAGCCCGGCAAATCCGCGTCCTAACATTCGGCCGCTTTGCTCCGGCCACGCCTGCGAAGCCGAAGGCATCCGTGGGCGACAGGGTCGCGGGGCTGATCGCACACCGTCGAGAATGCTGGTTATTGAAATACCGATACCCGTTGCGGGCGTTGCCTTTTGGGGGCTGTGCGGGGGGGGGGCTTGATGGCTGAAATTGGTTGGGGGATGGCGTATAGTGGTGAGTTATGACGAAGCAGTGTTCAATTGTATTACGCGTGCGCGGGCGGGTGCAGGGCGTAGGGTTTCGTCCGGTCGTCTTTCGACTGGCGCATGAATCGGGCTTGCGGGGGTGGGTATGCAATACGTCTGGCGGCGCGGATATCCTGCTGGCAGGGGGGGGGGAGGCCATCGACCGTTTTCGGCATGCACTGCCGGGGAGATTGCCGGCCGCGGCACATATCGAGAGCATCGAAGAACGGGCGGCGCCAGCCGATATCCCGTCGGGGTTTGAAATACGGCTGAGCGATGCGCCTGATGGCGCCCGTGTGGCGGGCATCCTGCCGGATTTGGCGACTTGTCCGGACTGTTTGCGGGAAATAGTGGACCCACACGACCGACGCTATCGCTATCCCTTTGCCAACTGTACCCATTGCGGGCCGCGGTTCAGTATCCTGAACGCGTTGCCCTACGACCGGGCAACCACCACCATGCGGGGATTTCGAATGTGCGCGGCCTGCGAGGCGGAATATCAGAATCCGCACCATCGCCGTTTTCATGCCCAGCCGAATGCTTGCGCGGTGTGCGGGCCGCACGTAACATGGACGGATGCCGTCGGCACGGTCCTGGCGGAGCGGGAGGCTGCCTTGCAGGCCCTGGCCGAGGCCTTGCGCCAGGGCCATTGTGTGGCCATGAAGGGTCTCGGTGGTTTTCACCTGCTGGTGGATGCGCGCGACGCCGTGGCAGTGCAGCGGTTGCGCGAGCGCAAACAGCGTGACCAGAAACCCTTCGCGGTGCTGTTCCCAACACCAGAGGCAATTGCCGAGACGTGCGAGGTGTCAGATGCTGAACAGGCCTGGCTGGCGTCGCAGGCGGCACCGATTGTCCTGCTGCGGAAGCGTGCGGGGGGGCGGGGCCTGGCCGACACGGTGGCGCCCGGACTGCCGTGGATCGGCGCCATGCTGCCCTATACCCCGCTGCATCACCTGCTGATGCGGGATTTGGGCTTCCCCGTAGTGGCGACCAGCGGGAACCTGACCGATGAACCGATTTGTATCGATAATGATGAGGCGCTGGCACGGCTGGGGACTATCGCCGATTTCTTTTTGCTCCATGATCGGCCGATTGCGCGGCCGATGGATGATTCGGTGCTGGCGGTTTGTGCGGGTGAGCCCATCATCATGCGGCGGGGGCGTGGGCTGGCACCGGGGTCGATCCCGTTGGCGGGGGTGCCGGACGGATGGTTGGCGGCGGGGGCGCAAATGAAGAGCAGTGTGGCGGTGACCGCCGGCGGCCATGTTGTCATGAGCCCGCATATTGGCGATTTGGACCACGACGGGGCCGTGCGGCTGTGGCGGCGGTCCGTGGACGATTTGATGGGCGTGCATGGCCTGACCGTTGAACGGGTGGTGACGGATCAGCACCCGAATTATGCCTCTACGCGGACAGCAATGGCGCTCTGTCCGCCTTCCGCGGATGACCACACGCATCTCGAAACCGTTCAGCATCACCATGCCCACATCGCGGCCTGCATGGCCGAGAATGGGTTGGAGGGGACGGTGTTGGGCGTGGCGTGGGATGGCACGGGGCTGGGCACGGATGGAACGATCTGGGGCGGGGAATTCCTGGTCGGGACGCGAGCGGAATTCCGTCGGGCCGCCTGGCTGCGGCCCTTTCCGCTGGCGGGCGCAGATGCTGCCGCTCGGGAACCCCGCCGGGCCGCGTTGGGCGTATTGCGCGAAATGGGCTCGGCCTACCCGCCGCCGGGATTTTCATCGGCGCAACTGGCGCTGCTCGATTCGATGCTCCATAGCGGCTTGAATGTGGTCCAAACTAGCAGCGTGGGGCGCTTGTTTGATGCCGTGGCCTCGCTGCTGGGCGTGTGCCAGATTCTCTCGCATGAAGGCCAGGCGGCCATGCGCCTGGAGGCCCTGGCCGGGGGGGGGGGCGCAGACCCTTATCCGTTTGGGTGGATCGGTCCGGCGCTGGATTGGGCGCCCATGATGGCGGCGCTGCTCGCTGGGGACGAATCGCCCGAGCGCGCCGCGGCGCGCTTCCATGCCACGCTGATAGAGATGATCGTGGCCGTGGCCCAGCACGAACAGTGCCCGGATGTCTGTCTCTCGGGCGGGTGCTTCCAGAATCGCCTGCTGCTGGTGGGGGCCCTCCGGCGATTGACAGACGAGGGATTTCGCGTTTGGCGGCATCGGGACGTTCCGCCGAATGACGCGGGGATTGGCTTGGGCCAGGTGGCCGTGGCGGCGGCTCGGCGGTTGTCTAAACGGCCTGATGCGGAGAAATCCGCTGGAGGATGCGGGTGAGGCTTGCCATCAGGGGGGCCGATATGGTTGAATGGCTAGGTGATTCGGTTGGACCCGAAGGAGAGCGGATTATGAAAAAACTAGGTTGGATAGGCTTGGCATGGATGCTGGCCGTGGGGGGCCCTGCGGTCTCGACCGCGCGAGCCCAGGAGGATGCGGTGCTGTTGCTCGTGCCCTCGCGCTATTCGGTGATGCAAGTGGCCTTTGATGTCGCGCGCCGGTATCCCACGGTGCTCGTGAGTTATCAGGGGACGCTGGAAGAACCAGTGCTGCATGTCTGGAATGGCTATGAGTGGATGCCGCTCTCTCTGACGGATTATCAAAGCGGTGCGTTTTTGCAATCGCATCCCGAACGGACACTCTTCCTCGGGGATGATGCGCTGCTGCCGGCGGAATTACGCTCGATCAATGCCTGGTGTAGCAATGCCATCCAACTACCCGAGCTTGAACACCATACGCTGATCAATGGGATTGGCCGGGCCTTGCCGTTTACCCCGGCGGACTGGCGCTGGTTTGCAGGTCGTTACAACCTGACCTTGACCAACCTCAAAGCCGAGGAGGCGGAGGCCGCCCGCCGCGAGAGCTGGTATAATGAGGCGGCCCCCGTCAAGGATTCCCCGCCATCGTTCTTTAAGTATTTTACTCGCTCGCGGCGCAGCCGTGGCCCGTCCGCCGCCGCTGCGGCCCCGATGCAACCGGTCGAAGTGCGCGACAGCGATGTCGTGGAAATCCCCGCGCCTTAGGACGGGAGCCTGCTTCCCATGCGCCGGAATTTATGGGTATTGCGTTTGCTGGCGCTGCTCGTGGCGCTGGGGGCCACATGGGGCTGCATGACCATTCGCGAGGAAGTGCAGCCGCTACGGGAAACGACGTTGACCGTCGCCCGGTCGGCAGGCAACGTGACCCTGTCGTGGATCGGCGTGAAGGGTATGTTTTATACTGTGATGTATGCCGACTCCATGGGGGGGGGCGCGCGCTGGAAAATTCTACCCGATGCCATCAACATCTCCAGCATGGCCTCCGGTGAACCCATTGTCGTGCATGATCGCGTGGCCCCCAATCAACCGCGCTATTATCGCCTGAAGCAGGACCGTCAGCCCCTGCG
This sequence comes from Kiritimatiellia bacterium, assembly GCA_028681135.1. Taxonomy (GTDB): domain Bacteria; phylum Verrucomicrobiota; class Kiritimatiellia; order CAIQIC01; family Lenti-01; genus JAAZFE01. Next base: position 90,934 of record JAQUJC010000001.1, read on the forward strand.
ACCCTGATGAAGTGAATTTTTTCGTTGCACTTCCGGCCAGCAGGCCGTAGGTTGCGCACTCGTTTGATCGAGCACCCCCGGCGCCGATGATGGGCTCCGGGGGTGTTGGTTTTATAGAAAAGGCATGGCAGATGGCACGAGCAACCCCAATTTCAAAGATTCGCAACATTGGCATCATGGCCCATATCGACGCCGGCAAGACAACGGTGTCCGAGCGTATTATGTTTTACGCGGGCAAAACCCACAAGCTGGGTGAAGTTCACGATGGGGCCGCCACCATGGATTTCATGGCCCAGGAGCAGGAACGCGGCATCACTATCCAGAGCGCTGCCACTACGCTGACGTGGAAAGATCATATGGTGACGCTGATCGACACGCCGGGCCATGTGGATTTCACCGTGGAAGTGGAACGCTCGCTGCGGGTGCTCGATGGCGCCGTGGCGCTCTTCTGTGCCGTGGGCGGTGTGCAGCCGCAAACCGAAAAAGTGTGGATGCAATCGGAAAAATATGCCGTGCCCAAAATTGCCTTCATTAATAAAATGGACCGGATCGGGGCCGATTATTATGGGGTGGTGGCGGAAATTCAGAATGAGCTGGGCTGTAACGCAGTGCCGGTGGTGATCCCGATCGGCCGCGCCGATGCCTTTCAGGGAATCATCAGCCTGATCTCAATGAAGGCGGTCTATTTTGATGATGCCGATCGCCGCACATTGAGGGTGGAAGACATTCCCCCGGAGCGCCTCGCAGGGGCCAAAAAATGGCGGGCCAACCTGGTGGAGAAATGTGCCGAGCAAGACGATGTCCTCATGGAGAAATTCTTTGATACGGGCGACTTGTCGGAAACGGAAATCTGGACGATTTTACGCCAGGCCACCATTGCCCGCAAGATTGTCCCGGTGTTTTGCGGCGCCGCCTTCAAAAATAAAGGCGTCCAGCATCTGCTCGATGGTATTGTCAATTTGCTGCCGGCACCCAATGAAATCCCCCCGATCATTGCCGCCGAGACCGATGGGGATGAGGAACCCGGACGCAGGGAGCCGACCGATGAAGCCCCCTTCAGCGGAATGGCGTTCAAAATTGTGGCCGACAAACATGCGGGCAAACTGACATATATCCGCATCTATTCGGGCACGCTGCTGACCGGTCAGAATGTGCTCAACAGCACCCTGAACAAAAGCCAGCGCATTGGACGCATTCTGCGGATGCATGCCAGCCACTCCGAAAACCTGGAGATGGCGCAGACGGGCGATATCGTGGCGGTAGTGGGGCTGGCCCATACCCGCACGGGCGATACCATTTGTGACGAAGATCATCCCATCCAACTCACCTCCATCGAATTTCCGGCGCCGGTGGTCTCCATTTCGATTGCCCCGAATTCAAAGATGGACAACGAAAAGCTGTCAGCGGCCCTATACAAATTGGCGGATGAAGACCCGACGTTTACGGTGTCGTTCGATCAGGAAACCAGCGAAACCATCATCTCGGGCATGGGCGAACTGCACCTGGAGGTGATCGTCGATCGGCTTAAACGCGAATTCGGGGTCTCGGCCAAAGTGGGGCGTCCGGAGGTGGCCTATCGTGAAACAGCGACGACGCTCGTCGAAGGGCAGTACAAGCATATCAAGCAAAGTGGTGGACGCGGGCAGTATGCCCATGTGTGCATGCGTCTGGAACGACTCAAACCTGGCGATGGCTTTGAATTCGTTAATGAGGTCGTGGGCGGGCGGATTCCAACCAATTTTATCCCCGCAGTGCGCAAAGGCGTCGTCAGAGCCATGACCAGCGGCCCCTATGCCGGCTATCCGGTGGTCGACATGCGCGTGGTGCTGACCGATGGCTCCTATCACGACGTGGATTCGTCCGACTTTGCCTTCCAAGAGGCCGGACGCGCTTGCTTCAAAGAGCTGTTTCTGAAGGCCAGTCCCATTCTTCTCGAACCGGTGATGTCCGTTGAAGTCATGACCCCAGAGGACTTTATGGGCGCTTCCACGGGCAGTATCTGCCAGCGGCGCGGACGGATCGAAACCATGGAAGACAAGGGCGCATATAAACTGATCGAAGGCATGGTGCCGCTGAGCGAAATGTTCGGCTATGCGACCTCGCTGCGGTCCATGAGCCAGGGGCGTGCCACCTTTACCATGCAATTTGAGCATTATGAAGCGGTCCCCTTCTTCCTGACCGAGCAAATCATCAAGGCCCGCCGCGACGCCAATAAGATTCGCTGAGGGCCCTGGCGTATCGGCAGGGTTGAAATTGACCGCGCGCTGGGGCATAGTGCAGCCTGATAAATCCCGCCGGCTTAGCTCAGTTGGCAGAGCAGCTGATTTGTAATCAGCAGGTCATCGGTTCGAGTCCGATCGCCGGCTCCATCGAGTCATGACAGGAGCGTGAGAATGAAATACGGATTGGATATCGTGTTGATTATCGGGATGCTGTGGATCGGCTGGTTATGGAATGGCGAGAAACAGAACGCGTTGCAGTTGGGTGACGAGATCGACAAGTACAAGGCCAATATCGCCCGCCTGGAACTCGATCTGAATGCCGCCCAGGAAACGGGGGCCAAGGCGGCCGCCGATCTGGAAGCCGTTCGCGAAGAGCTGGGCCAGACCACGGAGGACTTGCAGGCTACGGCGAAGAACTTGGCCGACACAACGCAAGAATTCGAAACGCTCAAGGAAAAGGGAGCCAAGCTCAAGGCCCGCGTGGAGGAGCTGGAAGGCTATAAGGCCAAGGCGATTGTCGCCGAAATGCCCAAGCCGCCGGCCCAATAGACCACAGGGGGCGGGGTAGGCGCGGATCATGACAAAAGTCCTGGGCGTTGATTTTGGCGATCGCCGGACCGGCATTGCCATCAGCGATGCAGCGCGCGTTATTGCTTTTCCCCGCCAAACGCTGGACTGTCCATTGGTCGAACAGGCGGCCGCGGCAGTGGCCCGCTTGGCTGAGGCCGAGGGGGTCGCCGAAATTGTCGTGGGATGGCCGCTTAATATGGACGGATCGCGTGGACCGCGGGTGGAACGAACCGAACGCTTTTGTGCCGAGTTGGCCAAGCGAACCGCCATTCCGTTGCAGCGCTGGGACGAACGGCTCAGTACGAAGATTGCGGAATCGGTTTTGATCGAGGCCGGGACGCGGCGGGACCGTCGCAAGGGCGTGGTGGACAAACTGGCGGCCCAAGTGATCCTGCAGGGCTATCTGGATGCCACAGGGGGAGAGACAGACCTCGACTTTCAGGATCAAGCGCCATGAGCGATCTGATTGCCGCCGCGGCTCCGCCCCGTACCCGTCCGCCCCCGGGGGGCTGCCGCTACCGGATGACCCTGGCTTACGACGGAACCGATTTCTCGGGCTGGCAAGTGCAACCGGACAAACGGACCGTGCAGGGCGAGGTGGAAACCGGGCTGCAGCACCTGGCCGGGGCCGTGGTGCACCTGCATTCGTGCGGCCGTACCGATGCCGGGGTGCATGCGCGGGCCCAGGTGGCCCATTTCGATTTGGCCGCACCGTGGAAAACGCCCGGTAAAATCGGTCAGGCCCTGAATGCCAGACTGCCCGATTCGATCCGGGTGCTGACGGTGCGCCGAACGCGGCCCGGTTTTCATGCGCGCTACGATGCTCAAGGCAAACAATACCGCTATTCGATTTGGAATGCACCGGTGGCCTGCCCCTTGCATCGGCGCCAAACGCTCCATGTGTGGCGGCCGCTGGATGTGGCGGCAATGCGGCAGGCGGCGGCTCTCTTGGAAGGGCAACATGATTTCGCCTCCTTTTCCGCCAATCCAGGCCGCGAGATTTCCGGCACGGTGCGTACCCTCTGGCAGTTGGCGGTTCGCCAACAGGGCCCCTTGCTGACCCTGGCTGTCGTGGGCGATGGCTTTCTTTACAAAATGGTGCGGAGTCTGGCCGGGCATCTGATTCGCGTGGGCCTGGGCGCGGTTGCTGCCGATGAAACACACGCGATCTTGGCCGCCCGGGTCCGGACTGCGCGTGTGGAAACGGCCCCCCCCCACGGCTTGTGTCTCTGGACCATCTATTATGGGGCGCTGCCCGCCACCGTGCACAAGAGCCTTCCCAAGGCGTAACCAGCGTGCTAGGGTTTGGAGGAATTGGTAGTGATGTAGACTAAACCGCGAGGAATCAACCATGGCTGATATCAACTTTAAGTGCCCTCATTGCGGACAGGATCTCAACGGGCCGGAGGAAATGGCGGGTGAAAGCATCGAGTGCCCCGTCTGTAACAAAGAATTCCAAATTCCCGGCGGGATCATTGAGGTGCCCAAAAGTCAAATGACCCCGCCGCCCGCTCCGGCTGCACCGGGAAATGCGGCGACGAATGCTGAAACCACTGCCCTGCCTCAGCCCTCCGCTGAAGATGATAAGGGCAAAACAGTGCGGATCGAATTGCCGCCTGAATTTCTGGAAGAACCGGAAAAGCATATTTTCAAGATCAAGCGGATCCAACACTAGGATGCGGCGGACAACAACGGTGGGGGAGATAGACGCGGATGTCCTGGCTTACACCGCCGGGCAGGACCGGGTTCTCGATTTAGCCTTGGTGGAGGCCGATTGCATGGGGACCGCCGCCCATGCCGCGATGCTGGCGCGGGTGCCAGTGACCCCCCCGCTGCTGACCGCGGACGATGCCCGGCGCATCGCGGCCGAATTGGCGGGGCTCGCCGACGAAGCCCGCCAGGGCCGGTTCAAAATTACCTTGGCCGATCAGGATGTGCATTTGGCGGTGGAGCGCCGCCTGACCGACAAACTGGGGGATATCGGCAAGCGCGTGCATGTCTGCCGCAGCCGCAATGATCAGGTGGCCGTGGATATGCGCCTGTTTGCCAAAGAGCGTCTGCTGGAGGCCGTGTCCGCGGCGTCGGTTCTGGCGCGCACATTGTTGACGTTGGCTCGTCGGCACAAGAAGGTGCCGATGGTTGGCCGTACGCATATGCAGCCGGCTATGCCCTCCAGCGTGGGGGTGTGGGCGTCGGCCTGGGCCGAAGGACTGTTGGACGATATCGAGCTGCTGAAGGCGGCCTACGACCTGAATAATCAATGCCCCCTGGGGTCTGCCGCCAGCTATGGCGTGCCGCTGCCTATCGACCGCCAACTCGTCAGCGATTTGCTCGGATTTGCCAAGCCGGTTCATAATGTCCTGCATGCCAATCAGGCGCGGGGAAAAGTGGAATCCGTGATTCTGTCGGCTTTGGGGCAAGTCATGCTCACGCTATCGCGCTTGGCCCAGGACGTGATATTGTTTTCCATGCCGGAATTCGGGTATTTCCGCCTGCCGCAAGAATTCACGACGGGTAGCAGCATCATGCCGCAGAAGCGCAACCCCGATGTCCTGGAACTGGTGCGGGCCAAGGCCGCCAAGGTGTTGGCCCACGCCAGCCTGGTGGCCGACATTATTCGCGCGGCGCCTTCAGGATACAATCGCGACGTGCAGGAAACCAAGGCACCGTTCCTGGAGGGAGTGGATATCACGATTGCGTCCCTGCGGATTCTACCGCCGCTGATGGCCGGACTGCAGGTGGATCGTGCCGCGTTGCGTCGAGCTTTCAGCCCGGATGTTTTTGCCACGGACCGCGCGTTGGAGCTGGTGACCGGCGGCATGCCTTTCCGCGATGCCTATCACCAGGTCAAAGCCACTCTCGGCGAAGGGGCGGCCCAGGACCCCGATCGGGCCCTCGCTGCCAAAACACATCTGGGCGCTCCGGCCGGCCTCGATTTTGCCGCATTGGCGACCCGCGCCAAGCACGCCGACTCCTGGGCCACCCGGGAACGCCGCCGCCACGAAAAATGTCGGGACCGCTTACTGGCCCCATTGGCCCCTCGCTCGCATAAATCTGGCCTCAACAGTTGACAGATCGCCGTGGTGGGGTAAGTTCAGAGCGGTCGGTGGGAATGAATTCTGGAAGAACGGCAGACATGACGACAACAACTTATTCCTTCGGCGATTACAGCGTCTTTTTTGCGCTGGATGCGGAAACCCCACTAGGGCCTCTCGAAGATCTTCACATTTGCCATTTGGGCATGAAGTTTATTTCACACCGCCCCATTCCGCTTTTTTCCGTCTATGAGTTTGATATGGCCATTCGCTCGGTGCCGGGCAACAATCCCGATGTCACCGTGAAGTGCTCTGGCGTGGTCGTCGGGTGTGAACCCGAAGGAGAGGGCTACCGCACCGTAATCCATTTTTCCAATCTCACCCAATCGGACTGCACGTGCCTGAAAGATATTACAAAGGCCAATAAAATGCGCTGCGCGTATTGCGCCAATTTGGATTAGAGCACATTATACTATAGTGTAGCCATTCCCAGACGCTGAACAGCCGCGGCTCACCCGGAGGGTTCGCCCTACCCAAGGCATGTGAATCCGGCTTTGGGTAGGGCGAGGCGTCCCTGCCGAGCC
>JAQUJC010000091.1 GCA_028681135.1 Kiritimatiellia bacterium
CACGGGTTCATCCCGTGGGTGAATCAGGTCGTCCACGTCCCTCTCGTCTTGGACCGTGAAAATCACCGCTTCTTTCCTCTCCCCCCGCGCCGTCTGCTTTTGCTAGGATGTCCCCCTGATGAAACGACGCCGACGCTATGACAAGGGCCACTGGCAAATCACCCGCGAACGCTTTCGCATTGCCGATTATGTGCCGCCCGCGCCCGACACGGATGCCGTCCCCCTCGGCGATTTCGTCAATGATGTGCTCAGCGGCATGAAGCTTGCTTCCCACGCCCAGGTCTCTCTCATTGCCCAAGACTGGCCCACGATTGTCGGCCCGCAACTCGCCGCCAATACCCGCCCCGTCCACCTCGAAAACAAAGTGCTGAGCGTATTTGTCTCCCATCCCGCCTGGCTGATGGAACTGCGCGGTGCCCCCGAAGAAGAAATTCTCGGCCGCCTCCAGGCCCAGTTTGGCAGGGCCATGATCCGCACCATCCGCTGGTCCATCGATCCCGGTCAGCCCCCGTCCTAGCCATGCCCCGCCTCACCCCACTTTTCCATGCTATGGAAAATTGTTTTCCACACTGTGGAAAATTTCGCCTGTTTTTTCCACGCTATGGAAAATTCGTACGCCATTTTTCCATGCTATGGAAAATTATTTTCCACACTGTGGAAAACTCGGCGTCCTCCGCCGCCGCCGCCAGCGCCATCGCCCTGACGCTGTTGCTCCTGCCCCCCCCCCCCGCCGCCACCGCTGGCTGGCTTGAACAAACCCCCCGCGGCCCCGCGCTCCACGTCCGCCTCTTCGATCTCCCCGACACCTCCCGCACCGACCCCTCCACCCGCGCCGAACTCGCCGTCCAGCGCGCCTTCCTCGATGCCGCCCCGGCTCTCCTCCGCGCCCGCCAGGCCGCCGACCCCAGCCGCTACGGAAAGGATCGCGACCTCTCCCGCCTCTCCGTCCACCTTCACCGCTTCTCCGGCATCCAGGTCGAGGGCGTCGAAAGCACCCTGCTGGCCATTGCCGGCAACGTCGCCCCCGATGTCATGTATATCAATTTTCGCCAGTCCGACACCTATATTTCCCAGGGCTTTCTCTATCCGCTCGATCATCCCGAGGATGGCTATGTCACCGCCTTCTCCGATGCGGAACTCGCCCGCCGCATCCATCCCAAAATCGAACCGGTCATTCGCCGCAAAGGGTCCGACGGCCGCCCCCACGTCTGGGCCCTGCCCACCGGCCCCCCGCTGGGGCGCGTCGTGCTCTATCGGCGCGATCTCTTCGAGGCCGCCGGCGTGCCCGCCCCCACTCCCGACTGGACATGGGACGACTTTTATCAGGCCTGCCGCCGCATTGCCGACCCAGGCCGGGGCATCTATGCCCTCGGACTCTCCCGCGGCAAGCATGAGTCATATCTGTGGATGCCCTTTCTCTGGGGCGCTGGTGCCCAGGCCCTGGCCTTTGACGAAGAACACGACCGCTGGCGCGCCGTCTTCGATACCGCCGCGGCCGCCAAAGCCCTCGATTTCTATGTGCGCCTGACCTCCGAACCCTGGACGGATGCCGCCGGCCGCCCGCGCCGCGGCTATGCCATCAAAGATACCGCCGACGTCTCGCTGAAGTGGCGCCAAGGCCAGCTCGGCATGATCTTTTCGTATATCGACCAGAAGGTTTTTGCCACGCTCAACCCCGACCTGACCGGCATCGTCCCGCTGCCCATCGGCCCCGTCATGCGCGGCACCGAAATTAATTCGCGCATGATGGGCATTTTTGCCGGCGTGACCAATCCGCTCGTACGCGATGCCGCCTGGGAATACATCCGCTTTCAAAACTCCCCCGAGGCCGCCGCCATCCGCGTTCAGCATCTCGTCGAAGGCGGCTTGGGGCGCTTCCTGCCCCCCGAGACCCTGCACGCCCACGGCTATGACGCCATCGCCTCGACCATCCCTGCCGAATGGCGCGACTGCCTGTCCATTTCCATCGCCGATGGCCGTCCCGAGCCCTACGGCCGCAACGCCAACGTCATCTATGACATTCTCACCACCCCCATCCGCCGCGCCGAGGAACTCGCCCTTGCCGGACGCCTGGCCGATGACCCCGCCGAACGCCACGCCCAACTGCTCGAGCTGTTGCGCGATGCCCGCCGCAAAGCCGACGCCGATATGCTCGGAATCGTCCCACCGCGGCAACTCGCCCGGCGCCGCGCCGCCGCCTTCGGTCTGCTCCTCTTCCTGGCTGCCAGCGTTATCCTGGTTCTGCGCCAAATGGTGCGAATGTTCCTGCCGGGAAAAAATCCCAGAACGGCCCCCGCGGCCCGAAGACAGACGGAGAGGCCCCCCCCCCGTTCGTCACGTCAGGAAGCGGGCGACTGGATACTGAAAACAGGCCGCCGGGTATGGCCGGTGGTGCTGCTGCTGCTGCCGGCGGCGGCAACGATTCTGCTCTGGGGCTACGTGCCGCTATTTCGGGGGGCGGTGATGGCTTTTTACGACTACCGCATCTTCGGCGACTCCACCTGGGTCTTCCTCGACAACTTCGCCAATCTGCTCTGGGACCCCGACTGGTGGCAGGCACTGCTCACCTCCGCCCGCTACTCTGTCCTCGTCATTGCCCTAACCTTTATCCCGCCGGTCCTGCTGGCGATTCTACTGCAAGAAGTCCCGCGCGGAAAAGTGCTCTTCCGCCTCATCTTTTATCTGCCCGCCACCATCACCGGGCTGGTCGTCATCCTGTTGTGGAAGACCTTTTATGAACCATCCGAGGCCGGCCTGATGAATCGCCTGGTGATGCACATTCCCGCCTGGGCCTGGCTGGCGCTGGCCCTGCTGGTGGCGCTGGCCACCCTGCACCTCACCCGCCGCCTGCTCTACCACCACCTCGGGAAAGCCGCGCTCTTTGTTCTTGCCGCCGGCCTCCTGCTGGCGACTGCCCCCCTCGCCCCCCTGCGCGAAATCGTCCGCTCTTACGCCGCCACCCAGGGGCTATCGTTTTATAACACGATCGCCATTTTCCAAATGCTGGGAACCCCCCTCCCCGAACCCATACGCTGGCTGGACGACTCGCGTATTGCGCTCTTTTCGTGCGTCCTGCCCATGCTCTGGGCGGGCATGGGTCCCGGCTGCCTGATCTATCTGGCAGCGCTCAAGGGCATCCCCGATGATCTCTACGAAGCCGCCGATCTCGATGGCGCGTCCTTCACCGACAAAATTCTGTTTGTCATTGTCCCAACCCTGCGCCCGCTGCTGATTATTAATTTTGTCGGCGTCTTCATTGCCTCGTGGCAGGCCGAGGCCAATATCCTGGCCATGACTGCCGGGGGCGCGCGCACCGAGGTCGCGGGCCTGCATATCTTCTACAAGGCGTTCATCTTTCTGCGCCTCGGCCCCGCCACCGCCGCCGCCTGGATGCTCGGCTGCCTCCTCGTCGGCTTTACCCTCTATCAGCTCCGCATCCTCTCGCGCGTCGAATTCCGCGCCAATCGCGACCTCGCCTAACCACCATTGGGGTCAGCCCTTAAAATATGAATCTCGGTCGTGGTGAGCGTAGTCGAACCATCTCGGCCCAATCCCCTCTGACCAAAAGGGCCCGTGAGTTGTCGCATTTTCCTCGCAACGACGCGGAGATCCCTCGACAAGCTCGGGATGACAGATAAGAATAGCTATCTCCAACCTTATCCGTGCCCCCCCCCTCCCCTGCGTGACCCATTGTTATTCAGAGTCAAGAAAATGGGGTTCAAGATTCAAGATTCAAGGGCTGACCCCAACGAGTTGAATTGAACTGCGGCGGCCGTTGGGCCATGATGAGGGCATGTTGGCCCCCGACCCACCCAATCCCGCACGTCAGCTCGCCTTTGACCTGCTGCAACATACCGGCCGTCACCTATTTTTGACAGGCAAGGCGGGGACGGGCAAAACCACATTTTTGCAGACGCTGCACGGGCGTCTGCCCAAGCAGATGGTGGTGACGGCCCCAACCGGTGTGGCGGCCATCAACGCTGGCGGCGTAACCCTGCATTCATTCTTCCAGCTCCCCTTTGGTCCGCTGGCGGGGCGTGGCAGCGAGCAGCCCCGGTACCGCTTCAGCCGCGACAAGGTCGCCATGATCCGCGGCATGGACCTGCTGGTAATCGACGAAATCAGCATGGTGCGTGCCGACCTGCTCGACGCCGTCGATGAGGTTTTGCGTCGATTCCGCGACCGCCGCAAACCGTTTGGCGGGGTCCAGCTCCTAATGATCGGCGACCTACAGCAGCTTCCGCCCGTCGTGAAGGATGCCGAACGAGGCCTCCTGGAGCAGCAGTACGAGACGCCCTATTTCTTTGGCAGTCACGCGCTACGGGAAACCGACTACGCCTGCATTGAACTCACGGAGGTTTATCGTCAGCAGGATGGCCGCTTTCTCGACTTACTCAATCTGGTACGCGACGATCGCCTGAGCCCGGAGGCCCTCGCCGAACTCAACCGCCGCCATCGCCCCGATTTCGTACCTGCCGATGACGAGGGCTATATCACGCTATGCACCCACAACGCCCAGGCCAACCGCCTCAATGCCGCGAAGTTGCGCGACATCGCTGCGCCCGCCCGCTATTTCGCGGCTGAGATTGACGGCGACTTTCCTGAGAACTCCTATCCCACTGATCCCGCCATCGACCTGAAAGTTGGCGCGCAGGTCATGTTCATCAAGAACGACCCCTCGCCGGATAAGCGCTTTTACAACGGCAAAATCGGGCGGGTGACATCGATGACCGACGATGCCGTCATGGTGCACTGCCCGGACGCCCCCGAGGACATTCGCGCGGAGCCCCTCCAGTGGGACAACATAAAATACACGATTGACCCGGCCACCAACCGGATTGCCGAAACCGTCACCGGCAGGTTTCAGCAAATCCCGCTCAAGCTCGCCTGGGCCATCACCATCCACAAGAGTCAGGGGCTGACCTTCGAACGCGCGATTGTGGATGCCCAGGCCGCCTTTGCCCACGGGCAGTTATATGTCGCGCTGTCCCGTTGCAAAACGCTTGAAGGTCTCGTGCTGGGCTCGCCTCTGCGGCCGCAGAATATCATCGTCGACGCGGCCGTCACGGCCTACACCCGGCAAATGGCCGACCGCCACCCGGACGCCGAGCGCCTGGAGCTCGACCGTTTGAGCTATCAGCGCAATGTGCTGGCCGCCCTCTTCAGCTTCCACCGCCTGCGCTACCAGCTCAATGCCCTCCTGGAAATTGCCGACCTCCATCGCGGGAGTGTGCTGCCCGGGCTGATCGAAAGCTGCGGCCGTCTGCACGACACCGCCCGTACCGACCTGCTTGACGTCGGCGAAAAGTTTCTGCGCCAAATCGACCACTTATTGACGAGCGATCCCGACGCCGAAACCAATCCCGCGCTGAGCGAACGTCTGCAAAAAGCCGCCGCCTACTTCGCGGCCATTCTGAGCAACGGCATTCTCACGCCCCTGGCTGATCTCGATCTCGAACTCGACAATCAAAGCCTCCGCCGCCAACTTTTGACCACCCAAGAAAAGGCGGAGGCCGAAGCCCGCCTCCAGCTTGCCGGCATCCAGGCCTGCGCAGACGGATTCACTGTTCAGCATGTACTGGCCGCCCGTTCTGCCGCCATACTCCATCGGCCGCCCACCGCAAAATCCCGCCGCAAAAAAGCGCGCCAGGCCGCGGCGGCCATTGACACATCCGCCCCCCCCGCCCACCCCGAACTGTTCGAAGCATTGCGCGCGTGGCGTCGCGACCAAGCCGCCGAACTCGAGGTGCCCGCCTACCGCATTTTCTCCCAAAAGGCCCTCTATGCCCTGGCTGCGGCCACCCCCACGACCGAAGCGCAACTCGCCGCCATCCACGGCATCGGCCCCAAAAAGCTCGCCACCTACGGCGCGGCCATCCTTGAAGTGATCCGCCAGCACACCTGAAGCCACCTGCCCCATGCCCATCCTCTCCCCCATTGGCCGCAAATCGCCCAAGACGCGAGGGCTGATCGCCTTCTTCTACGTCATGCTGCTGGTCGGGTCCCTCACCATGCTCTATCCGCTGGGGCTGATGGTCGCCGGCTCCACCAAGTCCATCGCCGATCTGCGCGACACGGTCCTTGTTCCCCGCTTCCTGGTCTCGGACGACGCGCTTTGGCAGAAGCACCTCGAGGCGCTCTTCAATGAATCAACCGATGCGCTCAACATCGCATTTGACAGCGACTTCATCCAATTCTCCGACATCCCCCTGCCGGCGCCCAACACCCCCGGTGCCGCCCTTGTCCCGCTCTGGCGCGCGTTTCTCGCCAGCGACCATTTACCGCCGACCGCCATCACCATCGGCCACTATTGGGCCCCGCAGGCCGGTGCCTTCCCGCTGCAACTGCGCGCCTTCCGCCGCCATCTTCAAGAGAAGTACGGCACGCTGAACGCGCTCAACACGGCGCTCGGCACCGACTTTGATGCCTGGTACGCCGTCTTCGTCCAGCCCCCCGCCTATCTGTTCCCCTATGCGCGGCCCCGGGCGACCCCGCTGGCCAGCGAATTCGATGCCTTCAAACTCAGCGCCCCCCCCTGGTGCCAGGTCGTCCTGTCGCCGGCAGGCCTGTTCCGCAAGCTCTACCTCAAGCCCCGCTACTCCAAGGATATCGCCGTCTATAACGCGGCGCACGGCACCGCCTACGCCACCTATTCCGATGTCCCCCTGCCGCGCGCGCTCCCCACCCAGGCCCCCCCCCTCGAACAAGACGACTGGCGCGACTTCACCCACAACACCCTCTCGCCCCTGTGGAGCACAAACGGCCGCCTGGATACCCCCGAAACCCGCTGGCACGACTGGCTTGCCAAGCGTCTGGAGTCAGAAAATAAATCCACTATTCTGAAACCTGAATCCTGGATTCTGAATGCTGTTCCCATGCCCCAACTGGCGCACCACGCCGCTCTGTTTCGTGAACACAAAGCCGACATCCGGCGCGAGTTTTTGTGGCGCAATTTCCGAACCGTGTTCGACTATATTCTCTTTCATGGCCGCGGCATTGTGAATACGGTCATCTACTGTACGCTGGCGGTCCTGCTGGCGCTGATCGTCAATCCGCTTGCCGCCTACGCGCTCAGCCGCTTCAAACCCTCCGCCGGGCCGCAGATTCTCCTGTTTCTGATGCTGACGATGGCATTTCCCCACATGGTCACGCAGATTCCGGTATTCATTTTGCTGCGCGAGCTGGGGCTGCTCAATACCTTTGCTGCGCTGCTGCTGCCCGGCATGGCCAGCGGCTATTCCATCTTTCTGCTCAAGGGCTTCTTCGACTCCCTGCCGCAAGAACTCTACGAATCCGCCCAACTCGACGGCGCCGGCGAATGGACTCTGTTTTGGCAGCTCACCATGCGCCTATCGACTCCGATTCTCTCGGTAATTGCCCTGCAAGCCTTCACCATCGCCTACGCCAATTTCATGTATGCGCTCTTGATTTGCCAGGACCCGAAAATGTGGACTCTGATGGTGTGGCTGTATCAGTTGCAGCAACGCTCGGGCCCCGGCGTCGTTCAGGCCTCGCTGCTTGTGGCCGCCCTGCCGACCCTCGTCGTCTTTCTCGCCTGCCAACGCGTTCTGCTGCGCGGCATCGTCGTCCCCGTCGAAAAATAGC
>JAQUJC010000041.1 GCA_028681135.1 Kiritimatiellia bacterium
CGGGCGATCAGAACCGTGCAAAAGAACGCCTCAAGTTGAAATGGAAAAAAGTTCAGAGGTGCATCCCGTATCGATATAACAGGGCTAATCTGTGTGTCCCCTGAAATTAAACCGGACAGCAGTGATGATCTATATCTTCTAGTCGAGCGGCTTCATCTCTCCAATATTTAGCGGTGATGCAAGGGTCTCTTGTTCCCGCACGTAAACGGGTCATAAACGGGTCAGTCCTATGAAATGATGTTTCTGCTATCATTCTCCTCTGGAAAGGGTTGCGAAGTCCGTTTTTGACGTTTTGGGGGTAAAAATGATGAAAAACGCCTCAAAATCGCGATTTCGGGCCTGTCTATGCCTTTGGCTTGGTCAATTTGGCCATTTTGGACCTGAAAATGCTGATTTTTCACAATTATATTTTACTGATGTTCTCAAGGACGGCTGGTGTTGGCGGCCCACTGATGTGGTTTGTGCCAACATTCTCACGAGCGTGCTGAATGCGGCGGCGGCGGGCTTGTGGACCGTCAAAAAAAACGGCTGATCCGAACGGGGATTCGCGAATGCGAAGGCGACGGTGTGGCGGAGGCCTTTCTGGCACTGGGCGCGCGGGAAATCCGGCGCGACGGCGACGGCGAATGGTGCGGCATCGTGTTGGACCAAGGTTATACAGCTAGGACAGCCCGTTCTCACGCCAAGACGCCAAGGCGCAGGGAATTTCAATGTCCAATGTCCAATATCCAAGTATGGCAGGGGAGGGCAGGGGACAGGGGAACGGGGAATTCCGCAGGCTGGCCGTTGGGGTTGAGCCGAGATGGTTCGCCTTCGCTCACCATGACTGGCGGGGGGGGCAATATCCAATATTCAATGTCCAAGTATGGGGAGGGCAGGGGAGGGCAGGGGACAGGGGAACGGGGAATTCCGCAGGCTGGCCGTTGGGGTTGAGCTGAGATGGTTCGACTTCGCTCACCATGACTGGGGGGGGGGGAATATTCAATATCCAATGATCAAGTGTCCAGGGGGGGGGGCGACGACAGGGATTGACAAGGCGGGGAGCAGGCCCGAGGATATGGGGCATGTTGGGCTGGGTGTGTGACATTACAAAACGGCGTGAGCTGATACTGATTCTGATCGAGCGGAATCTGAAAATCCGCTATAAAAGCTCATTTCTGGGCTTTTTCTGGTCGTTGCTGAGTCCGTTGTTTCTGATTGGGATTTACAGTCTATTCTTGGGGGTATTAAAATTTCCGATTCATCTGCCGACGCTGGTGACGGGGATCATTGCCTGGCAGTTTCTGGCCATGTGCATGGGCGATTCGCTTTACAGCATTGTCGGCAACGCGAATCTGGTGACCAAAGCGGCCTTTCCACGAGTGATTCTGCCGCTCTCGATGGTGGGGGCCAACGCGGTCAATTTCTTATTTTCATTTGTCGTGTTGTCGGTCTATCTGGTTGTGGTGGGGGCGGCGTTTGGCGGGCTGTGGTGGCTGCCGGGGATCATGCTGACGCAGGCGGCGTTGTGCCTGGGCATGGCGATGATGGTGGGGGCGGCGAATGTGTTTTTCCGCGATACGGAGCATGTGATCTCGGTCGTTATGCTGGCGTGGTTTTTCCTCTCGCCGGTGATTTACGAGCCGGAGATGATCATGGATGGGTTCCCGCGCTGGGTGCAGGTGGCCTTTTTCCTGAATCCGATGAGCGGGATTCTGACGGCGTACCGCGCGGCGTTGCTCTCCCCGCCGGCGGTGGATGGCTGGCTGGTGGCGATGTCGTTTGGGGTGGCCTGGGTGCTCTTTGCGGCGGGCGTGCTGGTATTCCAGAAGGTGGAGCCGCGCTTTGGAGATGAACTGTGAGTGCCTCATCTGATCAACAACCCGTGATTGCCGTCGACCAGATGGGCAAGCGTTTCCGGCTGCAGCGCTCGGGAACCCGCACGATCAAGGCGGCGATGCTGGACGTGGTGCGGTTTCGCGGGGCGGGCAAAAATGATTTTTGGGCACTGCAGGACATTAATTTCCAGGTGGGCCGCGGGGAGACGCTGGGCATCGTCGGGGCCAACGGGGCGGGGAAAAGCACGTTGCTGTCGCTGTTGGCGGGCACGAAAGTCCCGACGGTCGGCAGCATCCGTACGACGGGAGCGATTTCGTCGCTGCTGGAGTTGGGAGCGGGCTTCCATCCGGATTTGACGGGGCGCGAGAATGTCTTTTTGGCGGGGGCGATCATGGGGCTGTCGCGCCGTCAAATGCGAGAGCGGTTCGATGCCATTGTTGACTTCGCGGGCATGCACGAGTTCATTGATCAGCCGGTTAAGCACTACTCGTCGGGCATGTATGTGCGGCTGGGGTTCTCCGTGGCGGTGGAGGTGGACCCCGACATCCTCTTGATCGATGAAGTGTTGGCGGTGGGCGACGAGAATTTCCAGAAGAAGTGCCTGCAAAAAATTGACGCCTTTCGCCGGGCGGGCAAGACGATGCTGGTGATTTCTCACGACTTGTCGACGATTCAGTCGATCAGCGATCGGATTTTATTTTTGGATCAGGGCCGCGTGGAGGGCATTGGGGATCCGCGCGACGTGATCGGGCGCTACCGCGCCCTGGCGCGTTCGCGGCAGACCAGTGGCTACGAGCGGGAGTGGGGTACTGGCGAGGCGCGCATCGAGGGCGTCGTATTTGAAGATGAAACCGGGCGCGAAACGGATATCTTCGAGTCGGGCGCGAAGGTGCGCTGCCGCATCCGCTACCAGGCCGAGCAGCGCATCGAGCAGCCGGTCTTCGGGTTTTCGATGGCGGATGCCAACGCGCGGCTGATTTTTGGCAGCAACATGCAGATTGAAGGGTTTAGCCTGCCGGCCATCGAGGGGGCGGGCGAAGTGGTGCTGGAGCTGCAGGATTTGCCGGTGGCAGCGGGGCACTACCTCTTTTCATTTTCGTTGCACTCGGCGGACCACCGTACCAATTATCACCGCCTGGACCACTGCTTTGCCATCACGGTGACGAGCGCCAGCCAGTTTGAAGGGGTCTGCCGGGTGCCCTGCGCGTGGTCTGCTTCGACGCCTTCTGGAGGCGTGGGCTGACTTGACGGGGGCGGGGAAGACGGGGTATGGTGGCGGGCTGTTTCACGGGATGAAGAGGTTGGAAGGAAGAGCGTTTTTATGAAGGTTACAGTCGAATCTACGGGTCCTTGTCGCACAAAACTCCAGGTCGAGTTTGGAGCGCAGGAGGTCCAGGCCGAATATGACGAGTCGTTGGCGGTCTATGTCAAGCATGGGCGGGTGAAGGGATTTCGTCCGGGGCGTGCACCCGTGGAGATGATTCGGCGGCAGTATGACCAGACCATTCTCGAATCGGTGAGGGAGCGTCTGCTGGCCAAAGGCTATCAGCAGGCCATGAAGGAGCACGACATCGAGCCCATTACCGAGAGTGAGCTGACCGAGTCGGAGCTGAAGGCGGGGCTGCCCTTTTCGTTTTCGGTGACACTGGAAATTGAACCCAAATTTGAGCTGCCCGTCTACAAGGGATTGGACGTCGAGGCCAAGACGGTGCAGGTCACCGATGAGGCCGTGGCGGAGGCCATCGACCGCTATTTAGAGTCGCGGGGCAAGTACGAAGATGTGGCGGACCCGCGGCCGGTGCAGGCCAACGATATGGTGGCGGTGGATTACACGGCAACCGTGGATGGTGCCCCCATGGCCGACGTGTCTGAGAAGGCCAAAGACCTGGCAACGGGCAGCGATTTCTGGGTGATCGCCAGCGAGGAATATTCCTTCCTGCCGACGTTCGGCCCGCAGTTGGTCGGGATGAAGCCGGGGGATACAAAGGATATTTCCATTACATTCGATGACCAGTGGCCGATCGAGGAGTTGCGGGGCAAGACGGGCGTGTTTCAGGCGACCGTTAAAAAAGTCCGGGTTCGTCAAAAAGCGAAGATGGATGCGGCACTGTTTGAAACGCTAAAGGTGAATGATGAGGCCGATCTGCGTAAATCGTTCAAGGAAATGCTGGAGCGCGAGGCACAATCGCAGGAAGATGCCCGTCGCCGGGATCAGGTGCTGGATGCCGTGATGAAGGGGGCGACGATCGAGGTGCCAGCGTCTCAGGTTCAGCGTGAGGCCAACAGCATGGTCTACGAAATGGTCCAGGAGAATATGCGTCGCGGAGTCTCCGAGAAGGAGATTCGCGACAACATCGGCAAGATCACCGAATCGGCCCAGTCGGCGGCGGGAGGGCGTGTGAAGCTGCGCTATCTGCTGGAGCGGATTGCCCGCGAGGAGAAAATTCCCGTGCTGGATGCCGAGGTGTCGAGCCTGATGACCGCGCAAGCGATGCGCGCTGGCCACCCGACGACAAAGGCCTGGCTGCAGGCCGCCAAGCTCAAAGAGAAGGACGTCTGCAGCAGCTTGAAGCAGGACTTGCTGGTCAGCAAGACGATCGATTTTCTATTGGCAAATGCCAAAATGACCGGCGATGGCGCCGCGGTGCCCGCACAGAAGAAAGAGGCCAAGGCATGAAGAAGACCGCCAACGAACAGTCGTATTTGATTCCAATGGTCGTTGAACAAACGGGGCGTGGCGAGCGCGCCTATGACATTTATTCGCGCCTGCTGAAAGAGCGCATCATTTTCATTGGCTCGGAGATTTCGGATGACCTGGCCAACCTGGTGGTGGCGCAGCTCCTGTTTTTGCAGAGCGAAGATGCGAGCAAGGATGTGAGCGTATACGTCAATTCGCCGGGCGGGTCCGTGACGGCGGGCCTGGCGATCTACGATACGATACAGTTTCTCAAATGCGATGTGGTGACCTATTGCGTGGGCCAGGCGGCGAGCATGGGGGCCGTCCTGCTGGCGGCGGGCACCAAGGGCAAGCGCCACGCCCTGCCGGGCGCACGCATCATGATTCATCAGCCGTGGGGCGGGGCGCAGGGCGCCGCCAGTGATATCCATATCCAATCGCAGGAAATCCTGCGCCTGAAGGACTATCTTAACGGTATCCTGGCGAAACATACTGGCAAACCAATCAAGACGGTTGCCAAAGATACCGACCGCGACTTTTTCATGTCCGCCGCCGAGGCCGTCAAGTATGGTCTGGTCGATGATGTACTGGGGGCCGCCCCGTCCAAGGCATAAGACAATGGCAACCAAAAAGACCCAATCCAAAGAACCGCGTTGCTCGTTTTGCGGCCGTCCGCGATCCGCCGTCAAGACCCTGATCGCAGGGCCCGATGGCATGAGCATTTGCGATGAATGCGTGGATATCTGCAATACGGTGCTGCAGCATCCGGATTCACCGCGCGCGCAGGGGACGGCGACCGCGGCATCGCGTCAACTAGCCGTGCCCAAACCGCACGAAATTAAATCTCGACTCGATGAATATGTGGTGGGGCAGGACCGGGTCAAAAAAGTGCTCTCGGTGGCGGTTCACAATCACTATAAGCGGATCAAATCCCGTTTGGCCGGAGCCAAAGACAACGACGGGGTGGAGATTGACAAGAGCAACATTCTGATGATTGGCCCGACGGGCAGTGGTAAGACGCTTCTGGCGCAAACGCTGGCGCGGGTGCTGGACGTGCCGTTCAGCATCTCGGATGCCACGACTATTACCGAAGCCGGCTATGTGGGCGAAGATATCGAGAACGTCCTGCTACGGTTGATTCGGGCGGCGGATGGCGACATAGCCCGCGCAGAGCTGGGCATCATTTATATTGATGAGATCGACAAGGTGGCACGCCGAATGGAAAATGTCTCCATCACGCGCGATGTCTCCGGCGAAGGTGTTCAGCAGGGGCTGCTGAAAATTCTTGAGGGCACGGTGGCCAGTGTCCCGCCGCAGGGCGGACGAAAGCATCCCCAGCAGGAGATGATCCAGATCAACACCGAGAATATCCTATTCATCTGTGCCGGGGCATTTGTTGGGGTGGATGACATCATCAAGCGCCGCATTGGCAAGGGCGTGATCGGTTTCGAAAACGAGAGCCGGGCTCGCGCCCATAAAAAACATCTGGTCATGCCGGAGGTCGAGCCGGAGGATTTAATCAAATTTGGCCTGATTCCGGAATTTGTCGGGCGTCTGCCAATGGTGGCGGTGCTCGAATCGCTCTCCGAGGACGATTTGGTCCACATCTTGACCGAACCGAAAAATGCCATGATCCGCCAGTACCAGAAGCTGTTGCAGATGGAAGACGTGGAACTGGTCTTTAATCCGGCGGCACTGCGCGAGTTGGCCCGGGTGGCCATTCTTCGTAAAACGGGCGCGCGTGGGTTGCGCTCGCTGCTGGAAAATCTCATGCTTGATGTCATGTATGAGGCGCCTCGGCGCAAGAAGGCGGGCCGTTTCGTGATCACCGAGGAAGTGGTCCGCGGCCATGTCAGCGCCCTGGATGCCGAAGAAAAAATTCCCGCTCGCCCCGCCGCCAAAAAACTGGACGCTGCGGGATGACCGATCCCGTCGCGCCCGGGCCACGACGGCGGACCGCCCGCCGGATGGTTGTTGGAGGGGCGTTACTGCTGATGCTGGGGAGCGCTCAGGCCTCCGCGCGCCAGGTTCATCTGACACTTCTGAATACCACGGATTTGCATGGCTCGATTCGCCGCACGCCCGGGGTGTATGTGGACCATAACGATGGGGCCTTGCTGCAATGCGCGACAATCATTCAAAAGATTCGCGCGGAAAATCCGCACACGCTGCTGGTCGATTGTGGGGATGTCTTTCAAGGAACGGCAGACAGTTTTCTGACCCAGGGCGGCATCATGGTTCAGGCCATGAATGCCTTGAATTACGATGCCTGGGCGATTGGCAACCATGAATTTGACTGGGGCCTTGATCGGTTGGGGCATTTGCTGAGGCAGATGCAGGCGGTGCCGCTGGCGGCGAACCTGGTGGTCGGCCCTCGGGCGCCGGACGGATTTGAGCGGGTTCAACCGTATGTGATGCGCGAGGTCGACGGCCTCAAGGTGGCCATAGTCGGTCTCACCACGCCCAATTTACCGCAGTGGTTCCGGGGGTTGGCCGACGCGGATTTACAGGTGTTGAAGTCGCGCCGCGCGCTGGAGCAGATTTTGCCGCAAATCCGGCGAGAACGGCCTCACATCCTGGTTTTACTGGCGCATCAAGGGCTGATGGCGCGTGATGACGACGCCAATCAAATCAAGGCCATTTGCCGTCGGTTCAGCGAGTTCGATGTGGTCCTGGGCGGGCATTTGCATTGGGTGCTGGCGGGGGCGCGCATTGGCCGCACCGATTACGCGCAAGCGGGGTCTGGCGGGCGGGGCGTTATGCGCGTGGATATGGTGTACGACACCGTGAAAGGGGCTGTGATTGACAAGACCTTTACCTATCTGCCCGTGGCGGTTGATACGCCCACGGATGAAGACCTTGCGGCGCTGGTGGCAGACGACTTGGCGCAAGCGGATAGGTGGTTGGCGACGGTGTTGGGCCATACGCCGACGGCCCTGAAATATTCATTGGCAGGGGCGGGGCTCAGCCCCGTGCAGCAACTGTTGTGCGCCGCCATTGCAGAGTCCACGGGTGCGGAGGTGGTGCTGCATGGCGTGCTCTCCACCAAGTCCATCTCGGCTGGCGAACTCCGTGTGGCGGATATATGGCCGGTGGTTCCCTACGAAAATACCATTGGCTGTGCCTGGCTGACCGTGGCGGAAATCCGTGCGATCATGGAAGAGGCTGCGGACTATCTCGGAACGAAGCGTTACTTTGGGACATGGGGATTGCAGTATGAGGTGCATCCCGATGCGCCGCGGGGCCATCGCATCCGACGGGTGCGCGCGGTAGATGGTAGTCCCATACATCCCAAAACGCGGCTGAAGGTGGCCCTTAACAGCTATCATGTGGCGGGTGGGGGGGGGCGTTTTCCGGAGATGAACCGCATTCTCAACCGCCCGCCCGCGCGCTTGCAGCATGGGGATGTTCCCATGCGCCAAATGGTGATGGACTACATCCAGGCCCATCCGCAACTGTCCATGCCGGCGGGGACAAATGCCGTGGTGGTTCGCGACGGACCGGGACGCTGATAGCGCCAGTGGCCCGGCGGGGGAAATTACATCTGGCGGTAGTCGGGGCCCACACCGTGGTGCGGGGTCTCCCACCGGATGTTATCGAACGGGCAGACCAGCGTGCAGCAGCGGCATTGCACGCAGTTGTCGGGGCGAACCACGATGGCGGGAGTGTCGCCGTCGGCCGCATAGACACTGGCCGGACAGAAGCGCAGACAAGGGGCCCCATAAAGGGCGAAGCACTCGCGGCATATCGCCGTGTCTTTGATCGCAATGTGCTCGGCACCTTCCCGGCTGCGGAGGTTGGCTAAAAATAGATCAGCGTCGAGGCCCAGATCGAGCGGCCCGTTGTCGGGAGATGCCGACGGAAGCGGTTTGTCACGGGCGGGCTTCAGGCTGGCGCGCTCGTCGCGTTGGGCGATGCGTCCCCACGGGAGGCGCCCCCCGCTCAGCCAGGCCAGACCCGCCGTCGCCATGCCAACAGGCAGGCCCGCGCGGAAGGCGGCGCGATAATTGGGGGTGCGGCGCAGGCCCTCCAGCGAGGGAATGTCGCTGTCACGGATGGGGCGGGACTGCCGGAGGGCGTCGGCCGCCGCCCGGCCGGATTCCACCGCCAGATGAAGGCCCTTGAGTTCCATGGTGTCCACCAGCCCGGCCGCGTCGCCGATGATGATCGCACCGGGGGCATTGCTCTGGATGCGCGAGTACCAGCCACCTTCGGGGACCAGCCGCGCGCCATAGCCGATGGTGGTGCCGCCCGCGATATGGGCCTGAACCAGCGGATGCCGTTTCCAGGCGCGGAACAACTCATGCAGGTGAAGGGTGGGATCGGTATAGTCCAACGCCACCGCCAAACCGAGACCGACGTGAGTGTCGTCCACGTGGTAGATGAACCCGCCGCCATAGACGCCCAGTCCGACGGGGAACCCGAACGTATGCGCCACGGTGCCCGCTGACCCGGGGCGGGCAGGTCGTTCAACCAGTTCCTTAAAACCGAGGGCATGGGAGGGCCGATTGGGCCCGCGTAATTGCGGATGCCGAGCCAGGAGTTCGCGTGTGAGCAGGCCGGCTGGGCCTTCGGCCAATACGGTGACTGGGGCCAATATCTGGTCTTCTTCGCAGCGCACCCCGACCACCCGATCGCCCTCCCACACCAGCGCGTCGGCCGTCTGCGAAGTCATGATTTCCACACCGAGATGGTCGGCGATTGTGGCGAGGGCGCTGCCCAGTGCCGACACCGAAACCAGCGGCAGCCCCCTCATCTGCATCTTGGGTGGTACAAAGGGCAGACGAAAGGAGTGCGCCGGTGTCAACGCATGAAAAGATTCGCGCTCGACCACGGGGCCCAGGGGCAATGTGGCATATTCGTCGGGCGTGAGTAGCTCTTTCAGCGCCTCAGGCCGCATCACCGCGCCCGACAGAAGATGGCCACCGGGGGTGGCCGATTTTTCCAACACGATAATCTGCTGGTCGCCGCCGGTTGTCCGGGCCAGCCGAATGGCACACGCCAGTCCCGCCAGCCCCGCCCCGACGATCAGTACATCCGTCGTCAATTGGCTGGAGTCAGTGTCCATAAAGAGTCAAAGCGTAACACATTGCCCCCCGGATTCAAGCCTCCACCCACACGGAGGTAATGGCCATGCGGTCAGGTAGCGCCTCCCGCCGCTGCTTTGGTCTCTGCCTTCCAATAACCGGCTTGAATGAAGGGGGGCGTGGGGGATACTGTGCGGGCATGAGGCTATTTGATACCCATGCGCATTTGGATGGTTTCGCGGCGGAGGGGACCGTGGAGGCGGTCCTGGCGCGCGCCCAGGCGGCGGGGGTGGCGCGCATCTGCGCGGTGGGCAGTTCGGAGGCATCGAACGAGTGCGTGGTGCGCCTGGCGCAGGCGCATCCGGATATCCTGCTGGCGGCGGTGGGCTACGATCGCGATCAGGTGGAGAAGCGGCCGCGCCTGGACCGGCTGGCGGCGCTGGCCCAGGAGCCGTGCGTGGTGGCAGTGGGGGAGATCGGGCTGGATTACTATTATTCCACGGAAACAGCGCCGGCCCAGCGGACGTTGTTCAGCAAGATGCTGGCGTTTGCATTGGAACGGCAACGCCCGGTGATTGTTCATAGCCGCGAGGCCGATGACGATACCATCGCCATGCTGAAAGAGTTTTCCATAGCGTGGAAAAAAAGTTTCCACACTGTGGAAAAATCGGGCCCCGGTTTTCCACAGCATGGAAAAAATCAGCCCCCCGTTTCCACAGCGTGGAAAAAAGTTTTCCACGGTGTGGAACACCCGCCGCCGCCGGGAATCTTGCATTGCTTTACGGGGAATGCAGCATTTGCCGACCAGCTACTGGACTTGGGGCTCATGATCAGTTTTAGCGGGATTGTCAGTTTCAACAATGCGGGACCGTTGCGCGAGGTGGCGCAGGAGATTCCGGAGGACCGCTTGCTGATAGAGACGGATTGCCCGTATTTGACACCGGCGCCGTTTCGCGGGAAAGTGAACGAACCCGCCTATGTGAGGCGAGTGGCGGAGGTGCTGGCGGAGGCGCGTGGCGTGGAGGCGACGGCCTTGGCGGAAGCGACCTTCGCCAATGCCCAGCGAGTTTTCCAATGGGAAGGCAACAGATGAACGAAAATAAAAAGCGGTGTGCGATCGGCATTGATTTTGGCGGGACATTCGTCAAGATGGCGCGGGTGGCGGAGGATGGCGCGATTGGCGCGCGCGCCAGTTTTGCCACGACGGACTTGCGCGGGGTCGAGGGATGGCTGGATGAGGTCGAGCGTCATGCGGGGGCGCTGGTGGCGGACGTGCCCGCCGACATGGAATGGGGGGGCGTTGGCGTGGGGGTGCCGGGTTTTGTGGATTACACGAAGGGGTTTGTCCATGAACTGGCCAATGTGCCGGGCTGGCAGGGCGTGCCGCTGGCCGACCTGCTGGGGCAACGGCTCGGCCAGATCGTGCGGGTGGATAACGACGTGAACGCCATGGCGGTGGGCGAATCGACCTATGGGGCCGGGCAGGCCTACCAACACGCGGTGTTTATCACGCTGGGCACCGGCGTGGGCGGGGCCTTGATGATCAATAATCGCCTCTACCGCGGAGCCTATTCGATGGCGGGGGAGCTGGGCCATGTCTCGATTGATCGCGACGGAGTGACCTCGCCGATGGGCAAGGGCTGCGTCGAGCGCTATGTGGGCAACCGGCGGATTGTGGAGCGGGCCTTGCAGGAAATCGATGCGGGGCGCGCCAGTTCGATTCTCGAACGGGTCGGCGGAAAACGCGACGCGGTGACGCCCAAGGACATTTGCGAAGCGGCCGAGGCGGGCGATGCGCTGGCGCTGGAGATTTTCGATTTTACGGCGGATTGCCTGGCGACGATGATGGCGTCGGTGGCCTACGTGTTGCAACCGCAGGCCTTCATTATCGGGGGGGGGGTGGCGGGGGCCGGGCCGATTTTGTTTGATCCGTTGCGGCATCATCTCGATGAGCGGCTGAGTCCGCATTTTGCAAAGCGTCTGGTGATCAAACACGCGCGGTTGGGCACCGACGCGGGTGTGATTGGTGCGGCGGCGTTGACCTTCTTGGAGTAGGCGGGAGACCGATGCCCCCTCAATGGAAAAACAAGCGGGTGGGACTGGCGCTGGGTAGCGGCGGCGCGCGCGGATGGGCGCATCTGGGAGTGCTGGAGGTGCTGGAGGAAAAGGGGATCGCGGTCGATAGGGTCGCGGGCGTCAGCATGGGGGCGGCGGTGGGAGCGTTTTTTGCGGCCGGGCGGTCCCCGGTCCTGCGCGACCTGGCCGTGAACCTTGATTGGAACCGTCTGCGCCAATTCTTTTGGGAAATATCGCTGTCGCGGTCGGGTTTGACCGATGGAAAACGCCTGCTGGAGGAAACGGCCAACCTGCTGGGGGCGTCCGCGTTCGAGGAGTTGGGGCTGCCGATGCGTGCCGTGGCCACAGATTTAGCGACTGGCGGCGAGGTGGTGCTGGCGGCGGGCGATTTGCTGCAAGCCTTGCGAGCCAGTATTTCCATTCCGGGGTTGTTTTCGCCGGTCCGTCTGGATGGGCGCCTGTTGGTGGATGGCGGGCTGGTCAATCCGGTGCCCATCAATGTGGTGCGCGACATGGGCGCGGAGGTGGTCATTGCCGTGGATGTGTCGCAGGGCTATGAGCAGGAGGAAAAATTTGCGCGGGATGTCAGCGACAAGGCGTTGACGGCATCCTCGCGCCCGCCGCGGCTGCCCCAGCAAAAAGATGACGAGGAGTCGGAGGGCCCCTTGCAGGCGTTGGCACAATTTTTTGACGACGTGGAAAAAAAGATGCGGCGCATGAAGGCCTCGTGGCAGGCCCGTGAAACCAAGCCCGATATGCTGGAGGTGCTGGTCCGCTCAGTGCGGATCATGGAGGCGCAGATTGCCCTTGCGCGGCGGGAATTCGAGCCGCCCGACATACTGATCGA
The DNA here is from genome assembly GCA_028681135.1 of Kiritimatiellia bacterium. Lineage (GTDB taxonomy): Bacteria > Verrucomicrobiota > Kiritimatiellia > CAIQIC01 > Lenti-01 > JAAZFE01. Next base: position 12,446 of record JAQUJC010000041.1, read on the forward strand.
ACCGCAGGTGGGCGGGATTGGCACGCTGGATTTTCAGCGGGCAAAGGAGGCCATTGCGGCCGGGCGCAAAGCGGCCCTCCAAGCGCTGGCGCAGCGAGGGCGGGGGGCCAAAAAGGCCCGGAAAGGCTGAATAGGCACTCTTTCCGGGCGGACCCCTTTGGAGGGGCTTTGGGGGGAATCTACTGGGCGGTGGCTTTGCGCAGAGCGGCAGCCGCGCGGGCCTTTTTGCGAATGGCTGTATTTTTGGGGACGATGCCTTGCTTGGCGGCTTTATCCAGGGCCGAGCAGAACGCGCGATAGGCCTCGGGGGTTTTGGGGTCTTCCGGGGTGGCCAGGGCACTGACAAACCCCTTGCGCAGGGACTTGATTTGCGTCTTTTTCTTCACATTGCGTCGGCGGGCCTTTTCAGACGTGCGGACGCGTTTCTCGGCGCTCTTAATATTCGGCATGGTGTCTACTCCTCTTCCAATTCAAAAAATGTCTGGCCAGTGTAGCGGGGAGGGGGGGGATGTCAACGGAATTTGCGGAGGTATTTTTAGCGCAGCGTGATTCTTTGAGTTGCATGGGGGGGGGGGAGGCTGGCATAGTGCGCAATCAGCCCAATAGTTGAGATGGTGATCGAGCAAGGAGTTTGACTATGGCAGAACTGAATTACGGATTGTCGGAATTGGCGCAGGAAATCCGCAGCATGATGCGTGAATTTGCTCAGACACGGGTGAAGCCCGTCCGCGCGGAGCTGGATGAAAACGGACAGTTTCCGACGGAGATACTGCGCGAGATGGGGAAAATGGACCTGATGGGGCTCTATATTCCGGTGGAGTATGGCGGGACATTCGAGGGCGATAGTCTACCTAACTTGATTGCCGTGGAGGAACTGAGTCGCGTGTGTATTGGCGTGTCGGTGTCGTACGCGGCGACAGGGCTCGGAGCGGACCCGATTCTGATTGGCGGCAATGACGACCAAAAAAAGAAGTATCTGCCCCCGCTGGCCAGTGGCGAGAAGTTGGCGGCTTATGCGCTGACGGAGCCCAATGCGGGCTCGGATGTGAGCGGGATGCGCACGACGGCGGTAAAAAAAGGCGACACCTACATCCTTAATGGCACGAAGCAGTGGATCACCAATGGCGGCGAGGCGGACATCTATACGGTGTTTGCGGTGACGGACAAGGCGCGTGGGGCGCGGGGCGTCAGCGCATTTATCGTCGAGAAGGGCACGCCGGGATTCAGTTTTGGTAAAAAAGAGAACAAGCTGGGGATTCGTGCGAGTGCAACGCGCGAGTTGATTTTCGAGGATTGCGCGGTGCCGGCCGAAAATCTGATTGGCCGCGAGGGTACGGGATTCATCTGGGCGATGAAGACGTTCGATGTGTCGCGGCCAGGGATTGCCGCACAGGCGGTCGGGCTGGCGCAGGGCGCGTTGGACGAGGCCGTGACTTATGCCAAGGTGCGCGAGCAGTTCGGCCGACCGATTATTGCCAATCAGGGGTTGAGCTGGATGTTGGCCGACATGGCCACCCAGGTGGAGGCGGCGCGGGCACTGACCTATGCCGTCGTGCGCACCATCGACAGCGGCGCGAAGGACTACTCGAAGTTTTCGGCGATGTGCAAGGTGTATGCCTCGGATGTGGCCATGCAAGTGACGACCGATGCCGTGCAGGTGCTCGGGGGCTATGGCTATATGAAGGAATACCCCGTGGAAAAAATGATGCGCGATGCCAAAATCTTGCAAATCTACGAGGGGACGAACCAAATCCAGCGCGATATCATCGGGCTGGCGCTCAATAAGGAATACGCGGCGGCGGCCCGATAATCGGGACCTCGCGCCTCGGGTCGCCGGAAAATTCCGGCCCGTTTGTGAAGGAAATGATCAAGATGCACATTGTGGTTTGCGTCAAACAGGTTCCCAATACCACCCAGGTCCGGATCGATCCCGAGACCCATACGCTGGTGCGCGACGGGGTGGAATCGGTCATGAATCCCTTTGATGAAAATGCGCTGGAGATGGCGCTGCAGCTCAAGGAGAAGCATCCGGGCACGCAGGTGACAGCGCTGACGATGGGGCCACCGCAAGCGGAGGCTGTGCTGAAGGAGGCCGTGGGGCGGGGGGCCGACCAGGTCATGCTGTTATGCGACCAGGCGTTTGCCGGCTCGGACACCTGGGCGACGAGCTATGCGCTGAGCCGGGCGATTAGTCAGATGGCCCCCCCGCCAGACCTGGTGCTGTTTGGCAAGCAGGCGATCGATGGGGATACGGCGCAGGTGGGCCCGGGGGTGGCGGATTGGTTGAATCTGCCGTGCATCACCTATGCCTATGGGATTGAAATAGATGGCGGTATGGCGACCGTGCAGCGCTCATTTGAAGATGGCTACGAGACCCTCGAGGTGGCGCTGCCATGCGCCCTGACGGTGGTGAAAGAGGCAAATGTGCCGCGCATGGCCTCGCTGCGCGGCAAGATGGCCGCCCGAAAACTGACGATTGAGCCTACCACGGCCGCGGCGATCGGGGCGGACCCGGATAAAATCGGTTTGGCGGCGTCCCCGACGCGGGTGATGAAGATTTTTTCGCCGCCGCCCAAGACGGGGGGGGTGATGTGGCAGGGCGAGGAGCCTGCGGCAATGGCCCGTAAGCTGGTGGAGGCGCTGCGAGAGCGCCAGCTAATCTAAAGGAGTAGGCAAGGCCATGGCACTGAATATCGATTTGGATCTTTGCACCGGCTGCGGGGCATGCGTGGCTGTTTGCCCGTTCTGCGCACTGACCCAGCGGGCCGCGGACGGCAAGGTGGTCGTCAACGAAGCCTGCACAGCCTGCGGGGCGTGCGTGGATGTTTGCCCGGTCGGGGCGCTGTCGCTGGAAACAGCGGAACCTGCAACGGATGCGGCGGCTTCGGGGGCCTATCGTGGATTCTGGGTGTTTGCCGAGCAGCGCGCTGGCCGTCTGCAAGAGGTGGTCTTCGAGTTGCTGGGCAAGGGGCGTGAACTGGCCGATCAACTCGGGGTGCCACTAGGGGCGGTTTTGCTGGGCCATGAAGTCCAGGAGTGTGGCGCGGCCTTGTTTGAACATGGGGCCGACCGCGTCTATGTCGTGGACCATCCAGCGCTGGCAACGTACACGGCCGAGCCGTATGCGGAGGCGATGAGCGCACTGATTCACAAGCACAAGCCCGAAATGGTACTGGCCGGGGCAACAAGCATGGGCCGGGGTTTCTTTGCTCGCGTGGCGATTCAGGTCCATGCGGGGTTGACGGCCGACTGTACGGAGTTGGCGGTGGAGCCGACGCAACGCCAGTTGTGGCAAACCCGGCCGGCCTTTGGCGGCAACATCATGGCCACCATCCTGTGCCCGGATCATCGGCCCCAAATGGCGACGGTACGGCCAAAAGTGTTTCCACAACCGGTTCCGCAAGCCGGGCGGACAGGCGAATGGATCGAGGAAGTACTTGAGCTGAAGGCGCCGGTGGTGCGCGTGATCGAAACGGTGAATGCGATGGCCAACGAAGTGAATGTGGCCGGCGCTGAGTTCATTGTGACGGGCGGGCGCGGACTGGGCAATGCCGAGAATTTTAAGCTGATGGCGGAATTGGCCGAGGCCCTGGGCGGGGCGGCGGTGGGGGCCAGCCGGGCCGCGGTGGATGCGGGCTGGATTTCTAGCTTTCACCAGGTGGGGCAGACGGGCAAGACGGTGCGGCCCAAGATTTATATTGCCTGTGGCGTATCGGGCCAGATTCAGCACGTGGTGGGAATGAATAGCTCCGACACCATTATTGCCATTAACAAGGACCCGGAGGCGCCCATCTTCGCGATGGCCGACATTGGGATTGTGGGAGATTTATTTGAGGTGGTGCCCGAATTGATCAAGGCGCTGCGGCAGTAGCGTGGGTCCCGGCATGGCGCGGGAGCCGTTTCAGGCTGAACGTCCGGGGGCAGCCCCGGATGACATAAATTTATTTTTTCGAGTCGTTTAGCTTGTCAGGCAGGCAGGCTTCGTGGCAGAGTTGCCGCATATGTGCATAGGGTCGAGGGCAGTCCTTCACCTGAAGGGAGAAAAATGATGAGGCGAACAGCAAGTGCGATGATAGCCGGATTGATGGTGACGCTATTTCTAGGTGCGTGTGCATCGTGGAATGTCGACGTGGGTCGGTTGCAGTTGGGTATGGAACCGGAGGCGGTGCAAGAGGCGATCGGCACGCCCTTTACGATTCGAGCGGCAAAAGTATACGAAAGCGATGAGTATACGGAAGTGTGGGAATACCTGCCGCCAATGTTCACCTGGACGCCCAAAACATACTGGATTTATTTTGAGAACGGCAAGGTGGTCCAATGGGGTGAGCCCGGTGATTTCACCGGATCGCCCTCCACAGTGCGCGAATACAGCCCCAGCAAAAGTTCCCGGTAAGGGGAACGGGTCCTGTCTGACGGGCGATCATCTCGGTGGGGGGGTATCGCTGGAATGGCTGTGTGGTGATGCGAATGCTTTCTCCAACTTGCAAGACCCCGCGTGAGTCCGCCTGGCGGCAACGCGGGGTTGTCGCCAGTGGCGGTGTGGCGTTCCTGCTGGCCTTGCTGGGGCTGGTGCGCCCCGCGCCAGGCCAAACATTGCGGCTGGGCGCCCTGGACCTGTACCTGACCGGGCGTTTGGAAGTGGGCTATGAAAGCAATATCGATGGCGCCTACCCGGAGGAAGAAGACCCCATTTACGAAAAAGGCGATTTCTATTGGAGCCCCGGCCTGACGTTACAGGCCGACCCCGTGCGGATGCGTCCCAGTACGACGCTGAACATAGGCGCGGCGTTCGAGTATATGGATTATCTTGAACGCGACGACGAAGATACCGAGCTGTACAATGTCAACGTGGATTTTCAAACGGTCTTGCCGCGGATTACCTTCATGGGGCATGGGATGGCGTCGCACGAAATTGAATCCGAACAGGATTCCAGTTATCGGCCGGGCGGCTCCAAAACCGATCCCATGCAGACGCTGGAAGCGTCAGTAATGCTCAATTACAGCCTGGGCAAGCTGCGCGTTGAAACGCATGCGGACCATACCATCGAGCGGCATGACAAAGAGGAGTACAAACCAGACAACCAGGACGAAACGACACTGTTTGGCGGTGTATTTTGGGATGTCTTCTCGTGGGGGAGTCTCTATTACTCTTGGGAAAACGTGGTGACGGAATTCGTGGAAACGGACGAAGAAACGGATGAGACCACCCAGAATTTTGGCATATCGGGGGCCATCCCGCTGAGTTGGCTGCGCCATCCGAAAATCAGCTATTCCTTCGGATTTGAATATGAGGAAGTGGAGACACAGGACGGCGGAAAGGATGATCCGACCTGGGAGCCGACCCATACGATTACGGTGATGGATGAATTCCAGTTATCCAAGAGCCTGTTGTTGTCGTTTTCCGCTACGTGGGAAGACACGTGGACTGACGACAAGGTCTCCCTCTCTAATACCAGCGATGAGGATGACGAAGTCACCTTTGAGTACAGTGTGCTGCTTAGTCACGAGATCAGCCCCCGGGTCCAGCACTCGCTGAGCTTTACCCAGGAGCCGCGGGATACCTTCGGGTCGGTGACGGATACCGAGACGACCACCTATGCCTATGCCCTGGGCGTGAAGGACATTCTGTTCTATGGGTTGAATGCGGGTTTCTCCGCGGAATATGAATTGAATACCCCGCTGGGCAGTGATGAGCCGACCGAGCGAACCACCACGATGGAGGTCTCGGCCAGCCACTCCCGGCAGCTTTCACGGCGGCTGAGTCGCTCGCTTTCCTATACCTATTCGTGGGAAAATACGAATTTCCACCACGACGGGGCCTTGGAAGAGCATGTGGTGACCTATGGACTGGATTATCAGTTCTAGGTGCGCGGAAATCGCACCTGAGGCGACAGGGACTCCTCCTGCCGCGCAGTGTTAATTCGGTTCCCATTTGGTTCAATTCGGTTCAATTCGGGCATTGTGCTGGCGGGGCTCGCGGTGTAGTGTATTGAAATGGAACTGAACCGGATGCCAGCCCTGTTTTCTCTTGGCCGTTGGCCCCTGGCCATTGCCCTTCTGGCGGGAATGGCTTTCACGGCGTTGGCGCAGGGTCCCGAGCAAGCGGTGGAGCGCCGCATCCTGGCGGGAGACCGTTTGAATGTCAGCGTCCGGGAACAACCGGATATGTCCCGAATCTATCCCGTGGCGGGTGATGGCTCTATCGATTTCGGATTTGCGGGCCGCGTTATCATTGCCGAATTAACGCCGGATGAAGCCGCGCATCGCCTCGAGGGTGTGCTGGAAAGCAGTTACTTCAAGGAAGCCAATGTCACGGTTTCCATTGCCAATTTTGTGGAGGGCGATGTGCTGCTGACGGGCGCACTGCAGTCGCCCGGCACGTTGCCATTCCACGGCGATTCCATCTTGACGTTGATGGAGGCCATTGTCCGCAGTGGGGGGCTGACGGAACGTGCCGCGGGCGACCGGGTGCGCATTCTGCGCTGGGTACCCGGCGGCAGCATGGAGCGCCAGGCCATTGAAGTCAATGTCCAGGCGATGTTGGACACGATGGATTTTGCCAAAGACCAGTATTTGCGCCCGCGGGATATTGTGGTGGTGCCCTTCCGGGGCGAAGAGGATGGCCGCAACGAGTTTCTGGCGCTGGGGGAAGTGAATAAGCCCGGGTTTCATCCCTTCAGTGACAATCTCGATGTCATCAAGGCCGTGACGCGCATGGGCGGCCTGGGGGAATTTGCCGATTGGAGCGGTGCGCGGATTCTGCGATTGCGGCCGACAGGCGATTATTCTGTGGTGCCGCTGGACCTCAACCGCCTGTTTGGCGTCGCAGACATGAGTATGAATTTAGTGTTGCAGCCGGGGGATATCTTTTTTGTGCCCTCGACGCGCAATCTGGTGCGGGCACAGGTGTTTCTGCTGGGCGAAGTCAAGCAGCGCGGAGCGGTCTCGCTGGGGGCCGGCCCCAATGCCACCGTGGCCCGGGTGATTTTGTCGCAGGGGGGGATGACCGATTTTGCCAACAGTAGCCGTGTCCAAATCCAGCGAACGGCACCGGATGGCAGCAAAAAAACCATGCAGGTGGATGTGGGGCGGATTTTGAAGCAGGGGACGTTTGAAGAGGATGTGCCGTTACAAGACGGCGATGTGGTGATTGTACCCGAAAAGGGATTGTTGGGACTGTGAGATGCGTGACATGATCCAGCGACCAGAGAAGGGCCAGCCGCCACCGGTTTCGGACGCCCCTGCAGAGCCCGGCGGGAAGGGCTTGGACCTGCGAAAATATTTCTATATCATTGCCAAGCGGCTTTGGTTGCTGCTGCTGTGCTTCATGACGGCCATCGTCATCATGCTGGTCATGATGGCCCGGCAGGTGCCGGAGTACCAGGCCACGGCCAAACTGCATTTAACCAAATCGGTTGGACTGCCCGCCAATTTACAGCAGCGGGATATGGAAACCATTCTGGGGGACTACGCCCAGACGCAGCGCAATATCATTATTGGCCGCGCCGTGATTGAACGCGCCCGTGCCCGGCTTGATCTGACCCCGGACGAGTTTGGCAAGCGCTATCGGGGGCTGTCGGTGCAGCCCATCTGGCAGACCGCCATCATGAATATCAGTGTCACGGGTCTGGAACCGGCATTTTGTGCGGATTATGCCAATGCCATTGCCGATGCCTATGTCGAATACAAGACGGAAGAGCAGAGTGGCAGCTCGCAGAATACCGTCGTGGTTCTCTCGCAGCAGGCCAACCGTTTGGCGGAAGAAATTGCGCGCTTGGAGGGCGATGTCCTGGCTTTTGTGCGCGAAAATAGCGTGGTGGGCATCCAGGAGCGGGGGAATGTTGCCGCGAATTTGCTGGCCCAGTTGTCCAAGCAGGCGGCGGAATACCGGACCCAGCGGATGCTGCTGGAGGCCCAGCAGCCCCTCCTGGCGCAGGCATCGGACGAAGTGGTGTTGGCCATTCTCGAATATGATGTGCCGGTATCGGCCGCGACGGCGGCACCATCGGACCCCGAGGCTGACGCGTCCGAAGAGGGGGCGGAAACCTTGATTGAGCACGGCTTGGTGTCCAGGCCCCAGTGGAATGATCTCAAACGTGAAAATGCCATTCTCGAATCCCGCCTCATTTCCTATCGCAAAAAGTACAAAGACGCCCATCCCTTGATTCAAGAGACCCTGCGTCAACTCCAGCAGAATGAAGAGGCCATCAAGGTCGAAATTCAGTTTTCCCTGAAACAATATTATTCGCAACTTGAAGCGCTGAGCATTAAGGAGAAGGCGGCTGGCCGGGTTGAGCAACAGTGGGAAGAGCAGGCGCTTGACATTAACCGCAAGCATAAGGAATACGAGGGACTGCAACGCAATCTGACTCGCCTGCAGCATCTGTATGATTTGATTTTTAACCGATTACAGGAAGTGGATATTTCCGCGGGAATCCAGACGGAGTCGGTTCGGATATTAGAACGCGCGATGGTGCCAGGCGGGCCAATCAAGCCGCGCAACATCCAGAGTTTATTTCTCGCGGCATTGATCGGGCTGGGGGTGGGCATTGGCTTGATCTTCGGGCTGGAGTTCATGGATGATTCCGTTCGCTATCCGGAGGAGATTGCTCGCGCATTTGGGGTGCCGTGCTTAGGGCTGGTGCCCACCGCCCATTGGAAACAGGATGGCGACGCCTCCTATTGGATTGGTAAGGTGGATCCCGCCAGCGGGTTTGCCGAGGCCTATCGCAATATTCGTTCGGCCTTGTTGCTGAATCCCGACGGAAAGCCATTCCGCACCCTCACCGTCACCTCGTCGGTGCCCAAGGAGGGCAAGACGACCACCAGCGCCAACCTGGCGACCAGCTTTGCTCAGACGGGGCAGCGGGTGCTGCTGGTGGATGCCGATCTGCACCGGGGCGGGGTGCACCGGTTTTTTGGTTTGCAGGCTGGCCGGGGGTTGACCGAGGTGTTGCAGGGGCACTTCACGTTTGAACAGGTGGTGCAGCCCACATCCATCCCGGGATTAGACTTTGTTGGAACAGGGGCCTTCCCCGATAATCCATCCGAGTTGATGCTGGGGGGGGGGATGCAGCAGTTTCTGAAACAGGCGGCCTCGCAATATGACCGGGTGTTTATCGACGCCCCACCCGTGCTGGCTGTGTCGGAAACGACGGTGATTGCCGCGCAAACCGATGCCACGCTGCTCACGATCTGGAGCGGACGCACCTCGCAAAAATTGATTCAGGTGGCGGTGCGGCAGTTGCTCTCCCGCGGAGCCAATTTAGTGGGATGTGTTTTGAATAATTTGGACCTGGCGCGAGTGGGCACCTATGGCGCCTACAGTTATTATCACTTCTATGGCTACGACTATCGCTATGAAGAGGAACGCCCGGCGTCCCCACCCGGCGATGGCACGCCCCCCTCCTGAGGTTTAAGCCGTCTGTTATGGTTGTTATCTTTCACCGTGGGTCCGGTTGGTCTAAACGCCATTTGTTTCTTACACTGGGCGACTGGCTGATTATTGCCGTTTCCCAATTTGCCGCGGTCTTTCTACGTCTGGGCCTGGCCAATGGAGGGGCATATCTGAGTCAGCACATCGCGACACTCATCAGTGCGGTCGTCATTTACATGCTTGTTTTTTATGCCGGCGGCATGTACGAACCGCCCACGCGCGCCCGGCGGGTGGACTTTGATTTTCTTCCGCTAATCGTTACGGCGATGGCCGCGGGGCTCACGGGACTGGTGCTCTACACCCGCCCGCAAATGACTCTGGGCCGGGGAATTTGGGTTATTTCCTCCTTGTTGATTCTGGTCCTGACCTACGGCCTGCGCCATATGTTTATGATCATGGTCAAGCGTGGATTCTTCCTGCGTCGGGCGCTGTTGTTGTGTGATCACCCCGACCGCGCTGCGGATTTGCTGGGCTTGCTGGAGCAAAGCCCCGTGTCCCCCTACCATGTGCTGGGCCTGGTCGTGTGCGGAACGGTTCCCGACCACGCCTATCCGCGGCATCTGTCGGTATTCGGACCGGCCCGCGATTTACATCGGGTGGTGGAGGATTGGAATGTGTCCTCACTGCTGTTGGCCGTATCCCCCATGCGTAGTCATGAGCTGTTGCCCCAATTGCGCCCCCTGCGCTATGCCGGCATCGAAATCATGGATTATGTATCGCTGTCCGAGGAATTGGCGCGGGAAATTCCGTTGGGACACATCAACGACGAATGGCTCATGACCGCCGCGTTGAACAGTTCGGTGTTGCAGATTCGCAAAATCAAGCGGGGCATGGATATTGCCGTGTCACTGCTGGGATTGATTCCGGGTATTCCGCTGATGCTGGTGGCGGGAGTGCTGATCCGGCTGACGTCGCCCGGCAAGGCCATCTTTCGCCAGACTCGTGTTGGTCTCGGCGGGGTTCCTTATGTCCTGTATAAATTGCGCACCATGCAGTCGGATGCGGAAGCCGGGGGCGCGGTGTGGGCGGGCCAGCAGGATGCCCGTGTGACCGCCGTGGGCTATTTTCTGCGCAAGTGGCGTTTGGATGAACTCCCCCAGCTTTTTAATATTCTCAAGGGCGAAATGAGCCTGGTGGGACCGCGTCCCGAGCGGCCGGAATTTACTGAAAAATTGGCGGCATTCATCCCGTTCTATAACGAGCGGCATCTGGTACAGCCGGGGTTGACGGGGTGGGCACAGGTGCGTTACCCCTATGGGGCCAGCATTGAATCTGCCGCACGTAAACTGCAGTTCGATCTGTATTACATCAAGAACATGAGTTTTCTGCTCGACATCGCCATTCTATTACGGACGTTCAAGACCATTCTGGTCGGTCTGCGTCACGACGAAGAATTTTTACCCATTGAGGATAAGTTAGAGCATTGGCTAGCCACGAATGATCACCCCGCGGATCATCTGCATAACGACGGAGGAACCCCATGAGCATTGCCTGTGAATTTGATTATGCCAAGGCTGTCAGCCTGAAGGACGCCTTGCGGCTTCTGGCCCGGCGAGTCTCGGGGGGGGCGGTGCCCCTGGCCGGGGGAACGGATCTGGTGGCCTGGTTGCGCGATGGCACCGCCGCGCCCGGACGGCTGGTCGATATCAAGGGGATTAAGGCGCTGTGCGGCATCCGTCTCAAGGCGGGCCAATTGTGGATGGGAGCGAATACACCGTTTGCCGATATTGTGGAATCGCCCCTCGTTCGAAAACATGCGCCAATTCTTGTTGAAGCCGCCGGTATGGCGGCATCGGTCGGTGTCCGCAATCGCGCGACGATCGCTGGCAACATCTGCTCGGCAGTGCCCTGCTGCGACAGCGGCCCCGCCTTGCTGGTGTATGGCGCGCGCATTCATGTGGCCACGTCCCGCGGCACTAAAACAATTCCCGCGAAGCGCTGGTTCATCGGTCCGCGGCAGACGGCACTGCCCAAGGGCGGCATCGTGACCGGCATCAGCATCCCGATCGCCAAACACGCCGGCGCATTTGCCAAACTCAAGCGTTACCGCGGCGAAGATTTGGCTCAGGCCAGCGTAGCGGTTCGCGTGGACCCCAGCGGCAACTGGCAGGTGGCCTATGGATCGGTGGCGCCAACACCGATCCGGGGGCCTCAGGTGGAACGGGTGCTCAAGGGTGTGAAGAAACCCGATGCGGCATTAGTGAAGAAGGCGGCGGCATTGGCCGAGACGGAGGTGGCGCCCATCACCGATATTCGTAGTTCGGCGGTCTACCGGCGGATGATGGTGGGGGTCATGCTCTCGCGCGCAATCCCCTTGGCGGTCCGACGCGTGAGCGGGCGTGGGCCGGCCTACGGCATCAATGTTCTGGAGGAGGAGGCGTCATGAAGGATATATCGATTTGCTTGAACGGAGAAGTCCGCCAGATAGCAGTGGCGCCCAATGAAACCCTGCTCGACGTGCTGCGCAACCGTCTGGGCATCAAAACGCCCAAAGAGGGCTGCGGTCGCGGCGACTGTGGCGCCTGCACCATCTTGCTCGATGGCAAGGCCGTCCGTAGTTGTCTCATCCTGGCCATCGAAGTCCATGGGCAATCTATTACGACGCTGGAAGGGGTGGGGGCCAACGGTCTCACCGCCCTGCAAAAAGCGTTTGTGAAGAACAATGTGTTTCAATGTGGATTCTGCGCGTCGGGGGTGATTCTGGCCGCCTCGGCGCTGCTGGCCGAAAACCCGCAGCCCACCGAGTCCGAGGTGCGCGAGGCGTTGGCTGGCAACCTGTGCCGGTGTACGGGCTATGAACCCATCGTGGAAACTGTTTTGGCAGTTGCGAAGCAAGCCGCCCGCCAACCTGCCGCTTCCCGGAGGACGCGATCATGAGCAAGAATAAAGTAGTCGGGAAATCGGCCGTGCGCGTGGACGGCCTGGACAAAGTGACGGGAGCGGCCCGTTATGTGGATGATCTGGATTTCGGCCCCGGCCTGCTCCATGCCGTGGTGGTGACCAGTCCCCATGCCCATGCTCGGATCGTCAAAATCGATACCGCCGCAGCGGAAAAGATGCCTGGGGTTGTCCGCGTGGTCACGGGCAAGCAGTGCCCCTACAAGTTTGGCCTGTACATGCAGGACCGGTTTATTTTTCCGCAGGACCGCGTGCGCTTTGTGGGCGAACAGGTGGCCGCCGTCATTGCCGAGTCGCCCGAAGCCGCCTTGCGCGCGGCCAAATGCGTCGAGGTGGACTATGCCCCGCTCCCGGCCGTGCTGAGTCTGGATGACGCCCTCAAGAAAAACGCCGTGGTGATCCATCCCGATCTGGGCAACTATGAGCGCGTGCCGTGGTTTTTCCCGCGCGCGGGCACCAATATCGCCCACTGGCGCAAAACCCGTAAGGGCAATGTGGACCAGGCGTTTGATGAGGCGGATTATATTCTTGAAGACACCTATACGGTCCCGCGCTACGCCCATTGCCCCTTGGAAACCCATGCGGTTACAGGTTTGTTCGATCTGGCCGGGCGCCTCACCCTGTGGGCCTCCTCGCAATCACCCTATGCCCAGCGGGGCGTGATGGCCGTGGCCCTCAAGCCCTTTGGCCTGTCGCATCAGGATATCCGTATCATCACGCCCTATGTCGGCGGCGGATTCGGCGGCAAGGCGGGCGTTTCGATGGAGATTATCGGGGCCGTTCTCGCCATTGCGATGAAGGGGCGGCCCGTCAAGCTGCACTGGACACGCGAGCAGGAATTCATGAACACCTCTCAACGACAGGGCGTGGTGGCCCGCATCAAGATGGGGGTGAAAAAGAATGGCAAAATCGTGGCGCTGGATCATACCCTGCACTGGGATGCCGGCGCGTCCGCGGAATACGGCGCAAACGTCGTCAATGCGGTGGGCCTCTCGGCCACCGGTCCCTACAGTATTCCCAACGTCAAGATCGACTCCGTGTGCGTCTATACCAATATGCCGCCGTGCGGTGCCTATCGTGGCTTCGGCTACTCGGAGTTCCACTTCGGCCTCGAATCGCACATCACACGCATCGCCCAGGCCCTTGGTATCGATCCCGTGAAAATGCGCACACTCAACGCTATTCGTGAAGGCGATACGCTCGCCTACGGCGCCAAAATGAATCCCGGCGATTTGTGCAAGGCCATCGATCGCGTGGCGAAAGAGATCGGCTGGGGTAAAAAAGAAAAAGCCGCTAAGGCCCACAAGGCCATTGGCAAATCGCTGGCCTGTTTTTGGAAGGCCCCCGCCATGCCGCCCAACGCGTCGTCGGCCGCCTATCTCAAATTTAACGAGGATGGGTCCATGAATCTGGCCGTCTCCGGCATGGAGATCGGACAGGGATTCCTCACCGTGATGGCCCAGGTCGCCTCCGAAGTACTCAGCGTCCCGGTGAACAAAATACGGGTGGAGACACCCGACACCGATCGCAACGCCTACGAATGGCAAACCGTCGGGTCCCACGTCACGTGGAGCTGCGGCAATGCCGTTCGCTCGGCCGCCGAAGAGGTCAAAACCAAGCTCATCGCCACCGTTGCCCGCGCCAAAAAAATGAAAGTCGCTGATCTTTATCTCGCAGCGGAATGCGTCAAGAGTCGCAAAGACGCCGCGTTTGCGCTGCCATTCCGGGACTTTGTTATCGATGGCATCATGCGCCCCGACGGCCGATATGTGGGTGGCCCGATTCACGGCACCGGCATGTTTATGCCGGAGTTTACCTCCGCGCTGGGCGATCCTGAAACCAGCCAGGGCGGACATCCCAACGTGCATTATACCGTCGGCGCAGCCGGCCTCGTCCTTGAAGTGGATAAAGAAACCGGCAAGCTCACAGTGCTGAAAGTGGCCTTGGCGGTGGATGTCGGGCAAGTCATCAATCCCGATCTCGTCAAGGGACAGGTTGTCGGGGGCATCCTGCAAGGATTGGCAACCGCCATGTACGAAGATATTCGCTTTGCCGCCGATGGCCGCCTGCTGAATCCGAATTTCACGGACTACAAGATACCGACGACGCTCGACTGTCCGCTCGAGATTGTGCCCATCATGTTGGAAACGCCCCAGCCCGATGGCCCCTTTGGTGCCCGCGGCGTGGGCGAACATACCATGATTGCCGCCGCCCCAAATATCGCCGATGCCATCGCCGATGCCGTGGACGTGCGCCTCAAGACCATGCCGCTGACCGCCGAAAAAGTGGCGCTGGCCATGCGCGGAATCGAGTACGAGGATGTCAAAGGCGATAACCTCGGGTTCTGTTTCCGCGGCCGCCCCTGCGATTATTGTTTCGATGTCGGCGGCGCCAGCTAGAGCGAGTTAGGTTGTTCTGTAGCCAGTATTAAAGATCAAAAAATCGGCTTGGCAGAGATCCGCCACGGCGGACAGGCAGTCCCACCCTAACCAAAATCGAAATTTCACGCCGTTGGTAGGGCGAACCCTCCGGGTGAGCCGCAGCGGATTGGGGCAGAATAGGGGTATGCAATTGCTTAACATGCTCTACCCCCGGTTCCAGCGCTGATTGAAAATGTCCATATGTTTTATAAAACATGGGTCGTTCGAAAATGCGATTGAGGGTCCGGGGCAGGGCGCGGGGGCCGGGATGAACAGGCGCAACTATACGCTGGGGGAGGCGCTTGGGGCGGGGGCGCCGCCTTGCATGTCCATCAGGCGCCGGATGCGTTCCTCGGTGGGCGGGTGGGTGCCGAAGATGGAGGCCGAGCCGGCGGCGGCGAGCGGATTGACGGCATACATCGGGGCAACGACTCGATTGACGGGGATTTTCTTCGGGTCTTGCTGGAGGGCGATTTTGCGCAAGGCGTTGGCGAGTCCAGCGGGATAGCGGGTGAATTGCGCGGCCGAGGCATCGGCCAAATACTCGCGCTGGCGTGAGCAGGCGAAGTAAAGCAGACGCGCGATGATGGGGGCCAGAATCGCCAGTACCAGGGCGATGATCATCATGATGGCCATGGCCGCGCCGGCATTTTTGTTATTGGAGGATCGGCGGCGGCCGCCGCCCCAGAACATCATGCGCAGGCCGAGGTCGGCCAGCAGCACAATGGCCCCGAGGGTGACGCCAGCCAGGGTCATGAAGAGCGTGTCGCGATTGGAGATATGACCGAGTTCATGGGCAATAACGCCCTGGAGTTCATCGCGGCTCAATCGTTCGAGCAGGCCGGAGGTGACGGCGACGCAGGCGCGTTCGGGTTTGAGGCCGACTGCGAACGCATTGGGCACGGGGGTGTCGATAATGAAGACGCGCGGCATCGCGGGGAGTGCGGCTGAGATGCGCATTTCCTCGACGATGTTGTAGAGCTGCGGGGCGTCGGCGTGCGCCACCTCGCGGGCATTGGCGGAGGCCAGCAGGACGGACTCGCCGCCCATCATGTTGACCAGCAGCATGACGCCCCAGACGACGATGCCGATGAAGAGTCCGTAGAGGGCGGTCTGTGTCGAGCCGCCCATCAGCAGGCCAATGGCGGCACCCATGCCCGCCAGCAGCAGGGCCAGGATGAAGATCAGCCAGGCCGAACGCCGTTTGTTGGCGGCAATGGTTTCCCACATGAGAGCGCTCATCGATCAATATTCAATCGTCAGAATTCAGGAGTCCGGCATCAGCATTCAGAATGAGGGGCGGGTTAGGCGAAGGAGACCTTGGGAACGGCGCGTTCGGCCTCATCGGTCAATTCGAAGAGTTCGCGCGCAGTGAAACCGGCGGGCCCGGCGACCAGATTGGCGGGGATGGTTTGAATGCGCGAATTGTAACGCGTGACGCTGTCGTTGTAGGCCTGACGCGCGAAAGAAATCTTGTTTTCGGTGGAGGAGAGTTCTTCCTGGAGCGCGAGGAAGTTCTGGGAGGCCTTCAGATCGGGATAGCGTTCGACGTTGACCATGAGTCCCCGGAGGGCGCCCGACAGGACGCCTTCGGCGTGACCGGCTTCAGCGGGCCCCTTGGCACTCATCGCGTTGGCGCGGGCTTGGGTGATGGCTTCGAGCGTGTCGCGCTCGTGGCTCATGTAGCCTTTGACGGTTTCGAGCAGATTGGGAATGAGGTCGTGACGGCGTTTGAGTTGCACATCGATTTGCGCCCAGGCGTTATCCACGTAGTTGCGCAGGCGCACGAGGCTGTTATAGATCGCCACGAACCACAGAACGAGAACGGCAATGAGGCCCAGAAGAATGAAGACGAGTGCCATAGTGTATTTCCTTTTTCTTTCGTGTTGCGCAGAACCGCGCAGGTGAACAGGGGTAAATCTACCTGACCGCATGGGGAAACGCAAGCGGGGAGCACGGGGCATGTGCGCGAAGAAGGAACGGAACCGATGAACGCGTGGAAAATAGTGTAAAAAAAAGTGCCGCCAGGGCTCGGCGCGGGATGAAAAAGCTCATTTAATGCAATAAAATCAGTGGGTTTAGAAAAATGAATAAAAAGATGAAATTAGGGGTTGACGTGTCCGGGGCGGGCGCGTATGGTACGCATCACTTGAATGAAAAAGGTTGCGCAAGCGACCGATGGAATGAGAGTTTGATGCTGCATAAAAAAGTGCTGTGATCACTTGACATCTAAGCCGGTCAGGGGTTATAGTTACGGCAGGATCAATTAAGCGAGCGAGGTTCACTCGCCGCTGCGCAGTTCCGGTGAGTTCCTTGAACGTACAGGGAAAGGAATGACGGGAGCCTGCGCGTTTGTGTTCTTTGGAAATTGGAATAACATTCATGTAACACCGCTTCGAATCAGAAGCGGTGTGGTAAGTACAAACAGCTTGTGAAGAGTCATAAGTTAATTCTTAAAGCCAGTCCGAGTCCTAATTCGGAGTGGCCGACAAGGATCGAAACAATCGGGTCAGTGGGCAACCGCTGATTTGAACCCATTATTATATGGAGAGTTTGATCCTGGCTCAGAACGAACGCTGGCGGCGTGGATTAGGCATGCAAGTCGAACGAGAATCTGATGGTTCAAGTTTTCGGACAAGAACCATTGGAGGACAGTGGCGGAAGGGTGAGTACAACATGGGTAATCTATCTTCAAGTTGGGTATAGCTTTTCGAAAGGAAAGATAATACCGAATGTGGTGATCCGACGCCTGTCGGAGACTCTAAAGGTGGGGACCGTAAGGCCTGCCGCTTGAAGCCGAGCCCGTGCACTATCAGCTTGTTGGTGGGGTAATGGCCTACCAAGGCAATGACGGTTAGCTGGTCTGAGAGGATGGTCAGCCACACTGGGACTGAGATACTGCCCAGACTCCTACGGGAGGCTGCAGTCGAGAATCATTCGCAATGGGCGAAAGCCTGACGGTGCGACGTCGCGTG
>JAQUJC010000092.1 GCA_028681135.1 Kiritimatiellia bacterium
TGGCGGTGTGTTTGGCACCAAATTAGAAGCACCGCCATCGATATGCAGTAGAACATAACCGCGTAACGCTTGCAACGGCTTCCCTCTATGTCGGGCCTCTCCGCATTCATTGCACCCGGCTTCATCCCCTGCGCAGCCCTGCGCCCTTCCTGCGCCCGCTTCCCCCATAGCCCGGCCCTTCTTGCCCCCCGCTGCCGCGACCAGTCCAAGCCCTTCCTAGGCCGCCCCCATTGCGCCGCCGCTTTGCGTCCCCCTTTGCGGCGACCTTCAAGCAGCCCCCCACAGGCGCGGCGCTTCGCGCCGCTACGCTGGCCCCTCGCCGCTGGCGCGGCTCGGGGAATGGCCGCCCCCGCTTCGGCCACAGCCCCGCCGCTAGCGCGGCGTGGCGCGGCCTGCGCCGGGGGCTGGCCATTCCTCGCCCCGCCGTCACGCCTGCGGCGTCCACGGCTGGGCTCCGGGTGGAACTCGCTCGCATTCGCTCGCTCGCCTCCGCCTCGGGCGTTGCCCTCGGCGTGAAGATCGGCGGGGTTCTTCGCGGCGTTCTGCCGCGCTCTCTTGGCCGCCTGCGGCGGCTCCGCCCTGCGGGCTTCGGGTGGGGGCGCGCGCTCCTAATGGCCCGTAATTTGAAATTTCTTAAGGCTTTGATTCTGAATTAAGAGTGAATAGGCGTTAGTGAGCCATCTCAGACTTATTACTAGTGCTTAGATCCATGCCCATCTTTTTGTAAAAGTAAGTAGCGTCTCCAGGCATTGCCTCCACCGCCATTTCATTATCAGAATTTACGGTTTGCAAACTAAATTTAAGGGCGTCAATAAAAGCTATTTTGTGTTGATTCAAAGAAATACTGTATTGCCGTTCAATTGATTGGATTGCTCGCTGTTCAGCTGCATTGTCATCAATGGAAAGAATTCCCTTCCAATTCCCGACCAATTCAAATCCGATATAGTCAAGCGGCAACTTGTCTTCGCTAATCTCAATTTTCTTCAAGAACAGTAAATATCTAAATGCTGACTCTATCATGGGGGGTTTGCCCTTCCATGTGTCTATGTTTGTTTCAACAACGACAAGGCTGTTTTCTGGCAGACTCCCGGAAAGTATATCCTCAGGGATAATTCTATAATAATTTATGCCGAGAACTTCATATGGGGGAGGCATTTGCTCAAGTTTTGATATTAATATAACATCTGCGGCATTCTTCACGGCATTGATGTCAATGGACGTCATATTGTGCAAATTGTCTGCACTAACATGAGCACTTCCAAATACCAGAAAGGTCAATGCCAACTTAAAAGTAAGTAACATTACATTAAGATTATAATTACTCATTTTCATTTCCTTGTTGTTCATGCTTTATGGACACCCATAAATCAATTTCCAATCAGCATCGTCTAATTCTAAATAATCTGGAGCTACGACATTCATTTCGTCAAACGCGCCTTGTTCGCGGTCGCACATAGTATTTTGTCCGATAATAGAGTCTGAATTATGCTTGTTTTGTATGGCCAGAAATATTGATGAACGCAAATCCACTTCGCTATTTGTAGATGTTAAAGAACTGATTACTGAGGAATACAAAGCATTCGCATCGAATAAATCTTTCCAAGGCGTTTCCGTTGTCCATTGAGTTAAATGTTTATTTTCGTGCGTCATAGCTTTGGAGTAAAATTGGCTTGTGGTGGGCATATTCACGGTTGGGATGGGGGCAGAGCGATGAAAGTTTCCCTGACTTGTAACACACCACACCCCTCCAGATTGTGCAACAGTGATAGATTGCCAATCGGCAAATCCGGGCCATGTACACTGACCGGACATGTCAACTGAGACATTTAATGTTGATGGCGAGTGAGACCTGAGGGATATGCCATAAACCGTAGCTTCGCAATATATTGAATATGTGCATGTTGGGCCATCAATTATCTGCCGTCGACTAGGAGTAGGTGCATACCATCTTGTTGAGATAATCTTTGTGGAATATGTATTTTGTGCGCTGTAATCTAGAGTTGGATTGTTTCCTGCGGAAGCGGGCCACGCCCCATTGTTGGCTCCCGTAAGCCATTCAAATGTGGGATTTAAGTTAGGGGGTGTAACCGTGCACGTAAAAAAGGATGAATCGACACTTTCTGTTGATGGCATAACGGCCGGAGTTACTGCCACATTAAACACGGTGATAATAATATTATCCGCACAATTGGTTTGCGCGGAATACGTCCACGCAAGGGTATTGCTGCCGGGCGCAATGCCTTCGACATAGAGATTGGTGGCGGTAAAGCCATTGTAGGGCCTGATGAACTGCGCCAAGGGGGACCCTCCCGCCGCAGCGGTGTAGATTTGGACGACCGAAGAGTTCCACGTGAGCACCACGTTCCCGGTTGCGGCGACAGGCCCGCACGCCTCCAGGGTGAGCATGGTGCGGGGCGCGTTGGTGTGGACGGAACGGTCGGCGATGAAGCCGCCGGGGGCCAGCTCGTCGGCTTCGTTCACGCCCGCAAGGGTGGCGTTCATGCCGAAGATGCTGAGCGCCAGATTCGTTTTGCAGTCGGAGAGTCCAACGACGGAGAAAACGGCCTCGTTCGTGCCGCAGCCGTCGCCTTCGAGGTAGATGATCTGGGGCAGGAGCGCGTTGGAGAAGACCGAACCGGAAACGATGGGCGTCCCGCCGGTCGGCGTCCAGTAGGCCATCGCGTCGGACCAGGAAAGGGTCATGAGGCCGTTCCAGTCGCTGGGCAAGGTCTGTTTCAGGGTCAGGGGCTGGCGCGCGGCGTCGGGATGCAAGGTTCGGTCGGCCAGCGGTTGCACCGTGCCGATGTCGGCCTTGAGGACGGTGGCTTTCACGCGGTCGGAAACGGGAACGCCGGTTGCGGCGATGTTGATCCAGGCATCGCGCATGGCCCCGCTATGGGCGAGACCTTCGACCTCCAGCGCCGGGATGTAGTCGCCCTCGTAGAACTGGGTGCCGGAGGAAAGGACGTTGTCCTCCTCGTCGTAGATGCGCAGCCGGGCGGTGTCATAGGTCAGGACAATGTTGCTGGCAAAACCCCAGGTGTTTTCCGGCCCGTGGATGGAAAGCGCCCGCCGCTGGGCGTCGGCGTGTGCGTTCTTGCTGGCCAGCAGGAAGCCCACGGTTTCCTCGGAGGCTTCGGGAACGCCCGCATCGAGGTCCAGAATGGCCGGGGCGTGGGTCAGAACGATGTCGGCCCCGTATTCGTCGGGGTTTTCGTTCTCCCACACGGTGCCGCCGTCGGCAACGCGGAACATGAAATTGGTCCGCCCGTTGGGGATAATGCAAAAGACGCGGTTGGTCGCCGGACTCTCGCCGGGATTGAGATGGATCATCGGGGCGGTGCACGTGGCGAAAAACGACTCCACGACATAGCCGCCCTCGGCCACCCGGACCATGATGGGCGGACAATTCGACTGGGCCTTGATGTGGTAAACCAGCGTCGTCAAGTAGCCGATGTCCCCCTCGTCGATGGAGCCTTCGACGATCTGGCCGTTTTTCAGCCAGATATAGGGGCGCGGGTCCACGTCCTGGGGATCGAATGGGTTGGTGAGGTTGGCGACTTCGACGGCGTTGGGCACGCCGTCGCCGTCGCTATCCTCGTCGCCGTCGGGCATGCCGTTGCCGTCGCTGTCGGGGGAAAGCGGATCCAGCCCGCCCGCCAGTTCCCAGCCGTCGGGGATGCCGTCACCGTCGGAATCGGGATTGAGCGGATCGGTTCCGCTGGACAGTTCGTCGGCGTCGCTGCCGCTCGGCGGGGAGGATTCCGACCACGGGAAGGCGTCGCCGTCGGTGTCCACGTTGTTGGGATCGGTGCCCAGTGCCAGTTCGTCGGCATCGCTGATGCCGTCGAAATCGCTGTCTGCCTCGTCGATGCGCGTACCGCCCTCGATGGGGAAAAGCCCTCCCGCAAGTTCTTCGGCGTTGGACAGTCCGTCTCCGTCCAAGTCCAGATGTTCGCCTTGGCGGTGCGGAGGCCAAAGCGAGGCGGGCACGTTCTTCCAGTTGCCGGGGTGGTCGGTGTCGAATCCGACCCACGTCCGGCGAACGACCCAGTTCGTGCGGGGCCGCACGATGGGCAACTGCTCGCCGAAGCCGTCGAGGGAGAATCCGAATTCGTTGGTGAAGCCGTAGAACAAGGCGTCCGCCACGTGGAAGACGGGATCGGGCTTCACCAGGCGGATGCCGAAGACGCCCGGCGGATTGAAGGAACTGTTGGGCATGTACAGATTGGCCTGGAAATCCCCGTTGGTGCCGTTTCCGATCACCATGAAATCCCCCGAGTCCAGCGTCACGCCCGCCGGGAAGGTGAAGACGTTCGACCAGCCCGCAGGCAACGCCGTTTGGAGGCGGAAGCCCGCCAGCGACTTGGTGCCCAGCCCGGCGTTGAACAACTCGACCCACTCCCGGCCCACTTCGCTCCCCGGCGGCGGAGGAATGGGCAAAGCGGCGTTGATCACGATGCCGAAATAATCCGTTCCGTCCAGAGGATCGGTGCCCAACGCCACTTCGCGCCCGTCGGAGTGCCCATCTTCGTCGGTGTCGGCAAGGGCCGGATCGGTGCGGTGGATGAGCACCTCCGCGCCGTCGCTCAGGCCGTCCGCGTCGGAGTCGATCCGCCGGGCCGCTGCGTAGAAGCGCACGCGGGCGTTGCTGGAAACGTTGGCGTCCTCCCAAACGCCAACGCCTCCCGAAAGCGTCAGGTTGGTGGCCCCATATTCCCACGCGCTATCGATGCCATCGAAGGTCGGGGAAACCGGATGCCAAGCCGTAAGGCTGTTGGTCAAAACCTCGTCGAACTCGTTGGTCCAAACCACCACGGAAACGCTGGAAGTGTGCCAGACGGTATAGGCGAAGACCTCGGCGGCGTCCGTTCCGTTCGTCACCGTAATCCGCGTGTTTCCATTGGTCAGGCACTGGACCCCGGCAATGCCGAACTCGCTTGCGCCCAGGCTACGCAAGGCCATCCCTCCGGACTTTTTCGTTTTGGCGGTACGGGCTTCTTCGTAATCCGCAATGAGGCTTTCGGTGTACAGGTAGGGTTCGACATCTTCGGAGGGGAGCAAGTCCAGTTGAAGGGTCACGCGGGACGGGTCAGAATCCACCGGCCAGACGCGGGAAATCCGGTCGGCGGGGATGGTCGCAATAAGCTTGCCCTCGGCATTGTAAACGAGGGTTTCCCGCGTTTTAGGGTCTTGCATCAGCGAGAGCGGATAAATCGCCACGCTGTTCTTGTCCTCCCCTAAAAGCTCGTCCAGAAACTTCTCGTCGAAGTTTTCAGCATCGAACGGGACCACGGGCGGGAACATTGGCTGCACCCAAGAGAAGCCCGGCGGGGTCATGCGGTTGAAGCGGCGGCGCTGGATTTCCGCGCCTTCCGCCAAGTCCTGAATATCGAAAACCTCGTTTTCGATGAAGTCGGAAAATTGCTCGGCATCGACGGCGGCGGGCTTTTCGATCCGTGCCGAATCCGACGCAAGGGCCGCAAGGCATAGCACGGCGACGATGGCGGCGGTTCCGATCCCGATGGCGGGCTTTCTGTTCATCCTCGGTTTTCTCATTGGGCATGCTCCTGTGGGTGGTGGCATGGACCCGGTGCCGCGCAAATTGGAAAGAGGCGCGAACTCCAGGCCCATGTCTTACCTGAGGGACCGCGAAGCCCCACCTACAAAACACAAGACGAGGAGCCGCGCCCAGGTGGGCGCGCCTCCACAGCCTCGTTTTGTAGGAGAAAATTCGCGGTTTTCAGGTAAAACGATAACTGCGTAAACGCAGCAAATTTGATTTCTGAAAGAACAAATCCGAACAACATTCATTTCGGAACTGCCGAATTTATCGCAGAAGCCGAGTCGGCTGGCGAGAGGAAAAATAGAGGGGGATGCCGAAGCGTTTTACGGGAGTATATGTCCTGCCCTTCTCTGGACATCCAGAGGGAGGCGGCGGGATATATGTAGGTAATACTTACGATAGCCGGGCGTACAGTTTTCCACGGTATGGATTTTTCCACAGCATGGAAAACTTTCTTCCACACCGTGGAAAAACGCTGAAAACGACCGTTTTCAGCGTTTTGAGGGGGTTTTAGGCTTAAAAATGATAGTTTTCCACGCTATGGAAAACTTTTCGGCGAGTTTTCCACAGTATGGAAAACTTTTGGCGATTTTTTCCACGCTATGGAAAACTTTTTGAGGAATTTTCCACAGTATGGAAAACTTTTATGAAGTTTTCCCACGCTATGGAAAACTTTATCCGCATGGGCGAAAACGGGCTGAAAAAGCCCGTTTTCAGAGGGGTTCGGGCTGTTGGATCGGGGCTGTGGAGCGGAGCACGCGGCGCCCCATGTGAGCCGTAGAGCGCGACCGACCGAGCGGCCGGGAAAAACGGTGCCCGACGAAGGCGGGCAGCGCCCTCAGCCGCACCGCGCAGCGGGTGCGGCGTAGGGCGCGGTCCGTTTTCCCGGCCGCGAGGGCGGGGATTTCTCGCGCTCTCAGGCGAAACGGGGGCGTTGCGGGCGCAGCGAGGTTTTACTCAGGGGGCTGTTAATTATTCTTAGAGGATTGAGAGATCCTACCACGGAGGGCCACCGGCCCGACCCCAGTCCCGAACGCGCCTGCGCGGTCGGGACGGTGCCGGGCGCGGTCCAGAGTCCGCGCCTGGCAGGCAGGCCGCCGAAAGCAAGTGGTCCCGAGTTTTTCGCGAAGCGAAAAGGCTCGGGACGAGTTGCAGGCGGCCTTGCAGCGCCTTCGGAGCCCGTTTTTTGGCAAAATTCAGGGCGCGGGGGCCATTTACGGCCCCAGAGCGACCGATTTTGACAAAAAATGGGCTTGGAAGGCGCGGACGGACAAGCGGCGTTGGAAATCCGCCGTCCTCGGCGGATTTGAACGACGCGCGTAAGCGAGGGCGTAGCCCGAGCGCGGATCGGAGGCGGGGTTGGGCTCGCGGCGGGCTGCCGCGTACCGCATCTCCGCGCGCGCCCCCACCCGAAGCCCGCAGGGCGGAAGAGCGCGGCAGAACGCCGCGAAGAACCCCGCCGATCTTCACGCCGAGGGCAACGCCCGAGGCGCAAGGCGAGCGAGCGCCAGCGAGCGAGTTCCACCCGGAGCCCAGCCGTGGACGCCGCAGGCGTGACGGCGGGGCGAGGAATGGCCAGCCCCCGGCGCAGGCCGCGCCACGCCGCGCCAGCGGCGGGGCCGTGGCCGAAGCGGGGGCGGCCATCCCCCGAGCGACGCGAAGCGGAGCGAGGGTCAGCGTAGCGGCGCGGCAGCGCCGCGCGTAAGGGGGGAAGCCGCGCAAAGGGGGGCAGCGTAGCGGCGGCGCAAG
>JAQUJC010000093.1 GCA_028681135.1 Kiritimatiellia bacterium
ACCAGCACCTCATCGGCCATATGGCGCATCACGGCCAGATCATGCCCCACCAGTATCCAGGTAATGCCATGTGTGTCCTGAAGCGACTTCAGCACGTTCAAGATTTGCGCCTGCACGCTCACATCCAGGGCGCTGACCGGCTCATCCGCAATCAAGAATTCCGCCCCCACGCACAGGGCCCGAGCCAGATTCACCCGCTGCCGCTGACCGCCGCTCAATTCGTGGGGGAAACGCCGCGCATAAGCCGCATCCAGTCCCACGGTCTGCAGCCCATCCGCCACCTGATTCTCCGCGGCGCGCCGCGAGGCCGCCAGCCCATGCACCCTCTGCACCTCGGCCAACGCCGCCCCCACCTTCATGCGCGGATTCAGCGATCCCATCGGGTCCTGAAAAACGATTTGCGCGCGGCGACGAAACGCCATCCTCTGCGCCCGCCCCAAGCTCAGCACCTCCTGGCCATCAAAAACGACACGGCCCGTCACACGCTCCTCCAGACCCAGAATAGCCCGCGCCAGCGAGCTTTTGCCGCAACCGCTTTCCCCCACCACCCCCAGGCAACGGCCACGAGCCACCTCGAATGTGACGCCGCGCACCGCCTCGACCACCCGCCGCCCCGGCAATCGATAACTCACGCGCAGGTCTTCCACCTGTAGTAGCGCGCCCGTCATGCCCAGCCTCCGTCGCCATAGGCCCAACAGGCCACCCGGTGGCCGTTGTCCACATCCGTCCAGGGCGGCACCTGCGCCGCGCAGACCGCCCGCGCCAGGTGACAACGGGGATGGAACCGGCATCCCGTTGGATGCCGTCCCAGCGGCGGCACCGAGCCCTCGATGCCCTCCAAACGCACGGGCCCGCCCGACAGACGCGGCAGGGCCTTCAGCAGCCCCTGCATATAGGGATGCGTTGGCTGCCGCAGTATCTCCACCGGACCCGATTCCACAATGCGGCCTGCATACATCACTTGAACCTCGTCCGCCAGTTCGGCCACCACCCCCAAGTTGTGCGTAATCAGCAGCACCGCCAAGTTCTCCTGGCGCTGCAGCCGGGCCAGCAGCCGTAAAATGGTCGCCTGGACAGTCACGTCCAGCGCCGTTGTCGGCTCGTCCGCCACCAGCACCCGCGGGCGTCCCGCCAACGCCATCGCCAGCATCGCCCGCTGCTGCATGCCCCCCGAAAGCTGGTGCGGATAACTGGCCTGAACCCGCTCCGGGTCATCAAATCCCACCGTTCGTAATAGCTCTGTCAGTCGTTTTGCTGCCCCACGCCGCTCCGACGTCGGCAGGGCTTCGCGGATTTGATTGCCGATGGTGAACCCCGGGTCCAGGCAGTCGCCGGGGTCTTGAAAGACATAGGCCACCCCCCGGCCCGGTCCGCACGCCCCCCCCCCGCCCAGCGGATGTCGCCCCGGTCCAGGCGCATCCCTCGCGGCAGCAGCCCGCCCAGGGCGGCGGCGGTGATGCTTTTTCCGCACCCGCTCTCCCCCACGAGCGCCGTGGTCCGCCCGCGGCGCAAAGTCAAATCCACCTCCCCCACCACCTCCAGCCGCCGGTCATTGGCCAGCACGCTCACCCCCAGCCCCTGCGCCCGGAGGACGCAGTCAGCTCCAGTCTTGACGCGCTCATTCAAATCTGTTGATTTCATGCCCATGAATATTGAAGCACGGGTTACGGGGTTTATCGAAGAAAATTGTTATCTGGTCTCCAATCCCGCCACTCGCGAGACCGTGGTCATCGATCCCGGTGACGACGCCGCACAATTGCTGGTCCGCCTCGATGAGATGGACGCCGTCGTCGTGGCCTATCTGCTGACACACGGCCACGTCGATCACATCAGCGCCCTCGCGCCCCTGTGCGCACTCCGCCCGGCACCGGTGTATCTGCATCCGCTCGATGCCGCCTGGTGCTTCACCCCCCAGAATGCGCTGCCGGGCGTCTATGCCCCCCCCCCCGCCCCCCAGGGGCCCATTGTTTCCATTGCCGACGGCGAGGGGCTCACCCTTGCCGGCGCGCACTGGACTGTTCTTGAAACCCCCGGCCACACTCCCGGCGGCGTCTGCTATAAGCTTGAGCCCGATCAGGCCCTATTCGTCGGCGACACCCTCTTTCGCGGGTCTGTCGGACGCACCGACCTGCCCGGCGGCGATGCCCGCGTCCTCAGTCGTTCCCTGCAGAAACTCGCCGCCCTCCCCGATGCCCTCGCCGTCTATCCCGGCCACGGCGAGTCCACCACCATCGGCTACGAAAAACGCCACAACTACTACCTGCAATCCTGAGGTCTCACTCGAGACGGCCTCACGCCCCCTGACTGAGTCTTTACCGTCTATCGAAAAGGGGTCAAAAAGGGGTCAGATTTGAATGGCGCTTAGTTAAGGCCTAATACTTCTGGAGTCAGAGGCTTACGCCGAGTTGGACCGGGCGTGTTTTCGAAAATCAAGGTACGGCTGATCTGCTCCATGCGCTTGAGAGTGGCTTGGACGTCGCGCCATGCCTCGATGGCCTTCTTCATCTGTTCGTATTGCTCTTTGGACAGGGCGACAGAAACAGTTTTGCCGCGTTCCTTGCGCGTCCACTGATAGCAAGGACCTCCGGCTCCGGGTCCGCGGTCCTGCACGTAGCCGTGGCTGATCCATCCCGTTTTGCCCAGTCGCACACGCAGGTGCCGATATTCGGCCTTCAATTCTTTTTCGCTCGGTTTCATGAAAATAGACTAGCATATCCGTCAACAGGGCGGTATACTTACCGCCCTATGAAAAACACTACCGCCCCCTGTTTCCCGCAGTTCGCCGCAAAAGTAGACGCCAATAAAGGGGTCAGATAAAGGGGTCAGTTTCATATATTAATACTTCTGATGACCTTGAGCTCACTATACCCCTCCATCCCAGGACGACTTTTTTCTAGTTCTTTCAGCAGCGCAGAAAAATTGGTCGCCTTACCCATACATAGATGATCCTTAATCCATTCCACCTTCACGCTCGTGTTTTTACGGATCAACCAAGCCAGAGCACACTTTTTCGGGCTGCTTTTGGGCATATGGAACAAATCCGTTTCATTCAATTGTAGGGCCTTCAATCCCGCCTCCAACAGCTTTGTCGCCTGCCCTTCATGATGATACTGAATGCTCTCGCCACCAAATGCTGTCCCGCGATCCTTCGCTACAACCGATTCTATCCTATCTATAATTTGCATCCGAAAATCATCACCGCCCAGATACCATCCCCGCCTTATCCTCTGCCACCGTTCATCGGCCTCCCGTGGCTTATCAGCATGTTGCACCTCCAGTATCCGCTTGGTCATGTGTGAAGCAAATCGCTTTCTGCCCGATGGCGTATCTTGCAAGCCCAGATTGGACAGCACACGCCCTACGTACAACCACGGCATACGGCTTCTTTTTTGTATATATCCCGGATAACTGCTCCACATATATTCCGACAGACGACATTTCTTGAAATTATAGCCCTTCATCCGAACTGGGTTCAGGTGAATATAGGTGGACACCGTCATAAAATACTCACCGCCTGGCTCAATGGGAATCGCTTTGTATCGCCCCTGAAACAGATGCCCCCATTCTCTATGCGCCGCATTGAAACGCTTGGTATATGTGCCCTGGAACCATTGCATCCCGGCGACAAGATTCGGTTCTGGGGTTTCCAACAGCAAGTGGTAGTGGTTCCCCATCAGGATATACGAATGTACCCGCCAGCCCGTACGCTCGCATACCTCCCCCAACGTTTTCAAAAAACAAGTCCGGTCTTCATCCTGACGAAAGATTGCCTGCTGATGATTTCCCCGGTTCATTACATGATAAACCGCTCCCGCATACTCGATTCTCGGCTTCCTTGCCATAGCTTGACCAGAACACGAAAGGGCCTCTCACGTCAATCAGATTATTAATATATGAAACTGACCCCTTTACCTGGTTTGCCCGACCCGCAGCTCTGCGAGAATGGGCCCACTATAGCTCGTCGGAGCAGAGTTGCGGGGGGGGAAGGTCGATGGGATTTCTTTCCATCAGCTATTGAAGGTGCCCTTTAAAAGCCGTTTTGAATCACAAGATTCTATCTGGCATAAGGTTACAATCAACGCCTCCCACGAATGCCAAGGTCTGAAAAAATTCTAGACAGGAACTTGTCGGATGAACCGATTTCTCGTCATTTTTCAGCCGATTTGCCCCCAAAATATCAAAAATGTCTTTTGTAAGCATTTCCAGAGAAATGGAATAGCCGGAACATTAAAATATAGACATGACACCTTTACATGACACCTTTATTCCTTTCCCCACTCTTGTCCGTAGAACTTCACCATAACTGCCGGCGATTCTGCTTGCCCGTCTGTATAGCTACTCCAGACAATCCTGTGATAATTATCTAAAGAAATGCACGTTGTCAGCACATCTCTAGCCACGGCATCTTCAACATTAACTTTGACCTGGGTCATTGTGTCTATTCTAACTAGGCCTGTGCCATAACTAATCACCCTCTGCGGTTGTATTCGATTTTCGCGGCTAGACATTTCTTTAAGCAGACCATCTATGCTCCCCTCGTATTCAAGCGATATCGTATTGGTTAGCGCATAGCCTGCAATGTCCATTAGCCTTGCGTCGCATATCCTGATGATGCTTTTCCCGTCATGCTCAACCCGATCCGCAACAAGCTGAATTTCGTTTGTCCCACCTTCGCTCTTCCATGTAATACACACTTCGTTTGTTAAAAATGCCATCAATCCATCTATGTCTTGAACGCTGGAGGCATCTGCACTCATTAGGCCGTCAAGAATTGGATTGTTTAGCCATCCGGAACAACCGATACTTTCAACAGAAAAAAAACAATCGAGCCTAGTGCCCAAATCAACAAGACAGTTCCTAAATATTTGTGCATTACCCTCGCTAGCACTCAAGGGAACCGTCATTGTTATCAGGCATATGCCAACAGTAAGCGCATTGATCATTCCTGCTACATTTCTTTTCATAATAAAGTCCTCCCTGCCGTCATGGCCACTGAATTTGGAGATTGTCAGGCACCCACGCCGTCACAACTCGGCTCACGATTGCCGGATTCACCGAGTGCCCCTCAACCTCTACTGATAAATTTTGAGTTACTGTCGTTTGGGGGGCCGGAGGAACAGCAGAAGCCAAGAATTGTGCTATTTCAGGATTTGGTGTTCCAGGAGGATTCTCAGCCAACACTTGCCTTGCATCGCACGAAAAACCCACAGGATCTAAATATGTCCCAGAAGATGTCATGTACATATTAAGGCACCCTCCCCCCTCCGTTACAGACGCCCCTGCATATATTGAATGAAGTGCTTTGCCATACTGATCATCGACCCTTATTTCTAAATAGGTAATGTACTCACCTTTCATTAGCACAACATATCCCGGAGGAGTGCCTGCCGGCGGGCTGGTTGTGGAATCAAGAACACGATTTTGCCCCGTGACAGTGCCGTTATATTCTGGGTGAGGACTGTGGATTGCAATAGGCTTTAAAACAAGAGCTTTCGTTGTCTTAACGACTTGGCCATTATGTTTGGCTCTAATTTCGACATCGCCATCTGGCGACGCCACAGGTGTCATACTCCCCCCCGTGACTTTAAGGATTACCACCACCGAATCGTCGGTCGTAGTCCTTGAAACCTCCGACACGGTTGCCCGAGATGGGTTGCTACTATCGAATGTTATCGCCGCCGCAAGGCTAATGGGCTTAATTTTTGCAGCTAAACGATGCGGATACGACGCTGGTGTCGTCGCGGGATATGCAGCTGTCTCTGATGTTCTGTTGCCCCCGATTCCAACCTTCACCGGATTTTTATTGAATTGAATCGACATATCGCCATTGGCAACCGGCCTCATCTGTGCAATTGCAGCACTACTAATCAAATAGAATAGCAAACAGGTATACGGCAATCCCTTCATAATGAAAGCCTTTCCAAATCCGCGCCAATAATCTCTAACTGCTCATTAATGAAGTCGGCTGTATAATTTACCTTCTGCGAATCAATGGACATGGGATTAAGATGCGCCTGAAGCAAGGAAGCCCTGGCGTCAAATTCCCATGCGCTCAACAAACCCACTTGGGTGCCCTGCGCCACACGTATGTTGGTGGCGTATCCATTAACTTGAATCATATTATCTCGCTTGTAAGCAGCCAAAGCCAACCAGTACCAAGCCTCAGCGCACAAAATATGGGTTGGGGAAATATACGCCATCCGCATAAACAACGAAAGGCTCTCATCAGAACGGCCGGCCACAATCAAGCAACGCGCCAAGGGTACGCCGATGTAGGGGAGTTGTTCGTTTGGAGATGCGGGGTCATCGAGGAGTTCTCTGGCGAATTCCTCCGCCACCTGCATCTTGCCGGATCGGGCGTAGGCTTCGAACACCAATTCCATGTAGCCCCAGAAATCGCTGTTTTCGGACCAGAGCCAATCCTTTTTATCCGGAGTCAGGCCCTCCCACAGAGCGATCACGTCCTGGTTGCGCCCAAAGTCCCGCACTTGACGCCGGGCGAGCTTGAACAGCCGGTTCATGGCCAACGACGGAACGCTTGCTTCATTAAACTGGCCAAGAGCCAATGAACTGCCTTGCTCAAAGAGTTGTTTGCCCCATTCCCCAAGTTCGGGCGGACCAAACTGCAACTGTCTAGCGAAGTTCATCAGGACATCGGGGTCTTGGATGTTGCCCAGTGTGGACTCCATCATCGAACGGGCTTCCATAATGGGGCCGGGTTCTCCGGCGGCGATCAGTGCCTGGCACCAAAGGAGTTGGGCCTGGAGGCGGAAACGGACGGGGATGGAAGATTCTTCGGAGAACAAGCGATACAGCCGGGCGGATTCGGCTTGATCGAACAGGTTTTCCATGCGGGCCAGGGCCCAGACGGATTTGCCCCATTGGCGATCATCCGACGCCAACTGCTGAATGTTGACTTGCAGGAGTGGGCGCGCCAGATCGTGGCGTTTGGCCATCATACAGGAGAGCGCCAGGCTGTGCCGTAATCGAGGGACAAAATCCTGTCCGTATGCGACTTCTGCTGTAGCCACCAGTTGGTTGATATCGACAGATCGGCCTTCCCAGAGGCTGGCCCGAACCAGCTCTTTGGCTCCGGTCAGCCATTCTTTGGCGCTGAGGTCGGGCATTTCCAGCAGATTCTCCGCTTTCTCCCGTTTTTTGGTCGCATTCCCCGGCTCTGCTTTGGCTGAAGAGAGCCGCATTTTCCGAATTTCCGTTTCGATGATCGGGAATTGCGCCCCTTCCTGGGAAGACCACCGTTCTGCCACCTCGCGCCACTGGCGCATG
>JAQUJC010000094.1 GCA_028681135.1 Kiritimatiellia bacterium
CCCCCCTCACAACGCCCTTTTCCCCCCCACCCTATCACCCCCCCCCCCCCCCCCCCCCCGCCATCGACCATGATTCCAGAAAATCCATTTGCCACTCCCGATTGGGCCAAGGACGCCATTTGGTACCAGGTTTTTCCCGAGCGTTTCCGCAACGGCGCGCCCCAGTCCAATCCGCGCCCCGAGGATATTGGCGCCGAGCACATCCCCGGTTGGCAGATGACGCCCTGGGGCATGGAATGGTATGGCCGCCAGGCCTGGGAAGCGCCCTATGACAAACCGTTCACGGCCTCCGTCTTTCACCGGCGGTATGGCGGCGACCTCGTTGGTCTTCGCGAGCAATTGCCGTACTTGCAGCGCCTCGGCATCAACGCGCTCTACCTCAATCCGATATTCACCGCGCCCTCCCTGCATAAATACGACGCCACCTGCTATCATCACATCGATCCCACTCTCGGCCCCGACCGCGATGGCGATATGGCCGCCCTGGCCGCCGCCAACGAAACCGAGACTCCCGCGACCTGGATATGGACCGCCGCCGACCGTTGCTTTCTCGACTTGATCGCCGACGTCCATGCGCGCGGCATGCGCCTCATTATCGATGGTGTCTTGAATCATTCCGGCACGCGCTGCTTTGCCTTTCGCGACCTGCTGAAACATGGTCGCGCCTCGCGCTATGCCGACTGGTACCGCATCGAAAAATGGCATGCCGACGGCACGTTCGAGTATGCCGGTTGGGGGGGGCACGCCGCGCTCCCCGAATTCGGGCGCAACGCCGACACGCTCCATCCCGGCATCCGGCAGTATCTATTCGATATCACCCGCCGCTGGATGGACCCCTCCGGGCAAGGCCGCCCCAGCGACGGCGTTGACGGCTGGCGGCTCGATGTCGCCTTTTGTGTCCCCCACGGCTTCTGGCGCGACTGGCATGCCCACGTCCGCGCCATCAATCCCGAGGCCTATACCACCGCCGAAATTGTCGGCCCGGCTCAGGACTGGATTCAGCCCGACGAATTTTCCGCCGTGATGAACTACGAATGGCTGTTCCCGACCCTCTCGTTTTTCACCCCGAATGCCACCGCGAACGGCGCCGCGCAATTCCGCGCGCGCATCGACACGCTCCATGCCCGCCATTCCCCCGGCACGGCCCTCATCATGCAAAACCTGCTGGATTCTCACGACACCGGGCGCATCCTCACCCTGCTTGAAAATGCCTGCCCGCCCTTCACTTCCTGGGACGCCTATTTTCAATGGGCCAAGGCCGGCGACAATCCCGCACTGAAAACCCACCGCCCCGGCCCCGAAGCCCGGCAAGCCCTGACCCTCGCGGCCGTCTGGCAATGTGCCGGCCCCGGCGCTCCCATGATCTACTACGGCACCGAAGTTGGCCTGTGGGGCGCGAATGATCCCTGCGACCGCCAACCCATGCTTTGGAGCGACATCCCCGCCGCGGACGAAACCCGTGACATACGCGCCCCCCTCCCCACCCCGCACTCCCGTGCCCCCGACATGGACCTCTTCGCGTTTTATCAACAATTAATCGCCCTCCGCACGGCCCAGCCCGCCCTGCGCCGCGGCGCCTTCCGCTGGCTGGAGGCCCCCGGCGACAGCACCCTCGTCTTCGAGCGCCAACTCGGCCATGACACCCTCTGGTGCGCCATCCATAAAGGCACCGCTCCGGTGGAAATTCAGCTTCCTCGTCCCGCCCGCGATCTCTGGACCGACGCAGATGTCCCCGCCGGTCCACACGTCCTCCCGCCCAAATCGTTCCGCCTTCTGACGCTGGCAGACTGAGACCAGCAGACCGGTATCCGCCCAGAACAACTCACCCACACCCGTCGATATATCGCAATTTTGTTGCTCACGGACAAGTTCAACACCAAGAAAATGACCTTCCGTTTTGGCGGCATCATATTTGGTTATTGACATATCATCATTATAGTATATGTTGGGGCTCATGAAGAACACCGTATCAGCGTCGACCAGGCAATTATCGGCAGCGGAACTGGGCCGCATGGCGCAGGTTTTGAAGCTATTGGCCCACCCGCAGCGGCTCAAGATTATTGATCTGCTGGAGACCAGCGGCGAATCGCCGGTGCATGATCTGATGGCGCGTCTGGGACTCCCCCAGTCCGCCACATCGAGCCACCTCACATTAATGCGGCGCGTGGGGCTGGTCGAGTCCGAGCGCCGCGGCAAAGAGGTCTGGTACCGCCTGGGCGACCGCCGCTCGCTGGCGATTTTGAACTGCATGCGCGCCAAGAAAGGAGCCTGAGGATGAAAACTGCTGCTTCCTGTTTCGCTCAACAACCCGGCTCGGCAAAGATGCCTCGCCCTACCCTTTTCCCTGCTCGTTTTCTCGAGGTAGGGCGACCCCACCGGATGAGCCGCAGTGGTATTATCTCAATCTTAACTCTTGCCGCCCTGCTGGCGGTTCCAGCGGCCCACGCTGTCACGCTCGACGAAGCCGTGCAGGCAGCGCTGGACCACTCCCCCACCCTGCAAGCCGCCGAAAGCCGCATCAGCGCCGCCCGGGCCATGCTGCGTCAGGCCCAGTCTTATTATTATCCCTCCATCGGGGTTTCGGCGGGCTACTCCGCCAGCGACAATCCCATCCAGGTTTTCATGATGCAATTGAATCAGCGGCAGATGGATATGATGGACCCCGGGTTCGACGCCAACGATCCGGACGACACCGATAATCTGCGCCTGAGCCTTGGCGCCCAATGGCGTTTGTTCGACCGCCAGCGCGATGCGGGCAAGCACATGGCCCGCTACGGGGCCGAGGCCAGCGCGCATGCTTTTGCCGCCGCACGCAATCAGCTCATTTATGAAATCACCCGCGGGTTCCATGGCGTCTTGCAGGCCAAGGCCTTTGCCACCGTCCAGGCGGAATCGGTCACCAGCATTGAAGAAAGCCTGCGCATTGCCCGCGCGCGCTTCGACGCTGGCAGCGCGGTGCGCACCGATGTCCTGAATCTCGAAACGCAATTGGCACAGGCCAACGAAGACCTGATTCGAGCCCGTAATGGCCTGCAATTGGCCGTCGCCGCGCTCAATGCCGGCATTGGTGCCGACCTCATTGCGGCCGACACCATTGAATCGCCCGGTTCGGCTGCGCTCGAGGCCCCGCCGCCACAGTGTACGAATCCCGACGTTTACGAAGACCGCCCCGAACTGCGCGCCGCCCGCCTGATGCGTAAAGTCAAGGAGCAGGACCTCGCCAAGGCCCGCGGCGGCTATGCGCCGACCATCAGCGCCTTTGCCTCGTACGATTTCGACAGCGATATCTCGCGTGACTTTGAGAACAGTTACATGGCCGGCGTGATGGCCGAAGTTAATATATTTGATGGGGCGCGAACACGCGCCGCCGTCCAGGCCGCGCAAGCCGAACTTGAAGAAGCTTTGGCCGACGAAGAGCAGGCCCGGCTGAATCTGCGGCTCGACCTGCAGCAGGCCTTTCTCGGTGCGCAGGAGGCGTGGGAGCGCCTCGGCGTCACCCGCAAGAGCCTCGAAACCGCTGAAGAAGCCCAGCGCATCGTCCGCGAGCAATACGAACTTGGCGCGGCCGACATTGCCCTGCTGCTCCAGACGCAGGTCGGCGTCACCGCCATGCAGTCCCGCAGCGTCGCCGCGCACTATGACTATTTGACCGCCTTGTCCAATCTAAAACGTGCCAAGGGAGAATTGGGGGAAAGCCAGGAGGCAGGGGGCAGGGGGCAGTAGTAAGTAGTAAGTAGTCAGGAGACAGGAGACAGGAGTTAGGAGACAGGGGGCAGGAGACAGGAGACAGGAGACAGGAGTCAGGAGAGAGAAGACAGGAGTCAGGAGATCGAATGAAAACACCATCCAAACGTTTTGAAGAGCTTGTCGTCTGGCAAAAGGCCCACCAATTCACCCTGGGTGTTTACCATCTGAGCCAGGCATTCATGCCATTTCACGGTCCACCTTCTGACTCCTGTCTACTGACTACTAGAAATTTAAAATCACCATCGGAGTTCCACGCATGAAAACCATCACCTCTACTCTTAAGAAATACGTCACGCTCCTCCTCGGTCTCGTCGGCCTGGCCGCCGTGATTATCTGGTCGGGCGGCTTCCTCGGCAGCAAGGTCCCGCCCGGCAAGCTGCCGCTGGAACCCGGCCTACCGCTGCCGACGGATGCCAAAACCTACGACGTCCAAGCCGAGACCATTCCGACTCGCATCGACGTGGTCGGCACGACCACATCGGAAAAAAAGATCAATCTCAGCGCCCGCATTCCGGCCTATGTTCGTGAGGTTTTTGCCTCCGCCGGCGACCGGGTAAAGCAAGGCCAGGTGGTGGTGACACTGGACGACCGCGACATCCGCCAACAACTCGCCGGGGCAGAAGCCCAGCTCAACCAGGCCCAGACCGAATACAGCCGCGCCAAGACCCTCATGGAAAAGCAGGCCACCACCCAGCAGGCGCTGACTGCCGCCGAATCGATGTATAACGCCGCTCAGGCCCAGGTCGAGCAGATCAAGGTCATGCTGACCTATGCCCAGGTCGAGTCGCCCATTGACGGCATCGTCACCGAGCGCCGCATTGAAGCTGGCGACCTGGCCAATCCGGGCACGCTGCTGCTGGCCGTATACGACCCCACCCGCATGCGCCTCGAAGCGCCTGTGCCCGTCCGTCTGGTCGACCGCCTCGCCGTGGGGCAGGCCGTCGAAGTGGCCTTGGAGCGCCCCGCCCATTCTTTTGCCGGCACGGTCTCTGAAATTGTCAGCGAAGTCGATGCCGCCAGCCGCACCCAGCTCGTCAAGGTCCACCTCGAGGATGTGCAAGAGGACGTCCTGCCCGGCACCTTCGGCCGCTTGTGGGTCGATGCCGGTCCGCGCGACGTGATCCGTGTGCCCGCCGCGGCCGTGGCCCACATTGGTCAGCTCTCGTTTGTGCAAGCGGTGCGCGACGACCGCGTTGTCCGCCGCCTGGTCAAAACCGGCACCCCCCACAACGACCACATTGAAATTCTCTCCGGCCTGTCCGCTGGGGACAGGATTCTCACCCCGCCCCTCCAGGAGGACTGACCCATGAGGGAAACGCGCAAACAATCGTTCACGTCTGGAATTCTACAGGCATTCCTGAAAGGGAACCTGTCGATTCTGCTGATTCTAATCAGCCTCGCCGTTGGCGTGGCTGCCCTCCTCATCACGCCGCGCGAGGAAGACCCCCAAATCGTGGTGCCGCTGGCCGATGTGATGGTCATGCTGCCCGGCAGTTCCGCCGAAGAAGTCGAACAGCTCGTCTCCTCGCGCCTCGAAAAGATGCTCTACCAGATTGATGGCGTGGAATATGTCTACTCGATGTCCCGTCCCGGCATGGCGGTCGTCACCGTGCGCTTCTATGTGGGTGAGGACCGCGAAGATAGTCTGATCAAAATTTACAATAAAATCTTTCAGAACATCGATCAGGCCACCCCCGGAATCGCCGGTTGGGTGGTCAAGCCGATCGAGATTGACGACGTGCCGATTGTGACCGTCACGCTACACAGCCAGGAGTACGACACCCACGCGCTGTACCGCATCGCGGAAGTGGTGGCCACCAAGCTCCAGCGTATTCCCGACAGCGCCAAAATCTCGCTTCACGGCGGCCAGAAGCGCGTGCTACACGTCTACCTCGACACCGAGCGCCTGGCCGCCTATGGCCTCTCCTCCATGGAAATCGCCGGCGCGCTAAAGATGTCCAATGCCCAGGCCCAGGTCGGGTCCTTCGCCCAGGCCAACCGCGAAATTGCCGTCGAAACCGGTCCCTTCCTCCAGGATGCCGATGACGTTCGCAACCTGATGGTCGGCGTACACCAGGACCGCCCCGTCTATCTGCGCGACGTGGCCAAGGTGGTGGATGGCTCCGACGAGTTGAATGCCTACACCCGTTTTGCGGCCGGTCCCGCGGCCACCACCATCGAGGATGCGGGGGGGCTCGCGCCCGGAGACCAGGCCAACGCCGTCACCATTGCCGTCGCCAAGAAGAAGGGCAGCAACGCCGTCAAGGTTGCCCAGCACGTCGACGCCATGATCGCGGACTTGCAAGTCACGCTGCTGCCCGAAGGCGTGGCCACCACCATCACGCGCGACTATGGCCATACCGCCAACGAGAAGGTCAACGATCTGGTGATGAACCTTGGCATGGGGCTGTTGACGGTGGTCGGGCTGATCGCCCTGACCATGGGCTGGCGCGAAGGCCTGATTGTCGGCCTTGCCATTCCCATCACCTATTCCATCACCCTGCTGTTCAACTACCTGTTCGGTTACACCATCAACCGGGTGACACTCTTTGCCCTGATCCTGGCGCTGGGGCTGTTGGTCGACAATCCCATCGTGGGGGTTGAAAACATCTCGCGTTTTCTCGCGATGAAAAAGCATCCTCGTTTACAGGCCGTGGCCCTGGCGATGGAGGAAGTCATGCCGCCCATTCTGCTGGCGACGCTGTCGATCATCGTTTCGTTCATCCCGATGTTTTTCATCAGCGGCATGATGGGCCCCTACATGGCGCCCATGGCCCTCAACGTGCCCCTGACCATGATCAGCTCCCTGCTCGTCGCCCTGGCGATTACCCCCTGGGTGGCCAGCAAGCTGCTCAAGGAAAAAAGCGCCGACACCGCGGCCTACGATGTGACCACGACCGGCACCTATCGCTTTTACCGGCGGCTAATGACACCGTTCGTCTCCTCCCGTGGCCGCAGCGGTCTGCTCCTGCTGGGAGTGGCCGTGCTCTTTGGCTTTTCCATCTTCCTGGCCGCCTCCGGGCGCGTGCCGCTGAAGATGCTGCCCTTCGACAATAAGAACGAACTGCAAGTGGTTGTGGATATGCCCGAAGGCACCCCCCTCGAGACCACGGATGCCACCGTGCGCGACATCGAAGCCTACCTCCAGACCGTTCCTGAAGTCGTGAACATCGTGTCCACCGTCGGCGAGGGTTCGCCGATGGACTTCAACGGCATGGTGCGTAAATATTATCTGCGCCAGGCCCCCCACCTGGCCGATGTGCGCATCAACCTGCTTCCCCGTCAGCAGCGGCAGATGAGCAGCCATGCCATCGCCCTGCGTATCCGCGACGACATCCAGGCCATCGGCAAGAAAAGCGGTGCGTTGCTGCGCATTGTTGAGGTGCCCCCCGGCCCGCCGGTCATGGCCACCGTCGTTGCCGAGGTCTACGGCCGCCCCGACCAGCCCTACGCCGACCTGATCGCCGCGGCCACGGCGCTCCGCGACCGCCTCGCTCAGGAAGAAGG
>JAQUJC010000042.1 GCA_028681135.1 Kiritimatiellia bacterium
AGCGAACCATCCGCCTCATCGCGCCCCACCCGCGCGGCCTGATTCGGCAGTAAGACTGCCGCCAACATCGGAGTCCACCCCCCCGTCACGGCCGCGGTCTGCTCCCGTTTTCTCATGCCCCCCCCCCCTCTCCCGGAACGCATAGAAACTCCGGACACGCCTTCAGCACTGCATCCGTCCCTGCCGACGGATGAAACCGGCGGCTTTTCTTGCCGGTGATACAAATTGCGTGATAGAGCCGCCCGTCGGCCGGCTCCTTCCAAGCCGCCGCCGCGTAGTCCCCCTTGCGCAGCAGTAATCCTTTAGGCCGCCATAGACCATCCAGCCGCTCCATCTCCACTGTCCCGCCCCCCCCCGGCTTGAACCGCACATTGCGCACCAATTCCCCCGTCTGCGCTGCCAGCCAGTCCCGCACCGACCCCTTCATCCACACCTTCACCATCCCGTAGCGCCGGAAAATCCAGCGGTCCGGTGTGCGTGGGCCATCAAAGCGCATCCCCACCCGCGCCGGTTCCACCACGCACTCCCCCAGCGTAAACGTCCGCGGAACCCGGATTTCCATCCCAAACGCCCGCCAGAGCTGCATCCCCGTCGCCTCGGGCGGCACCGCCCGAACTGTTGCTAGCACCTTGCGTTCCAATTCCGCGTCCCGCGTCGCCTCATGGATGAACACCACCTCTACCAGTAGCTTGATGTCAGAAAAATAGGCCCCGAACCGCGAGACCACTTCGCCCTCGCGGGTCCCCGTCAGGCCCGGCCAGCCCCGGCACTTCACCTGCCGAACCCCCGTCCATTCTTTCGCCAGAGACCCCTCGTAATCCTTCATCATCCGCTTAAAATCGGGTTCCCCAGGCGAGACCCGCCAATTCAGCTCAAAGCGGAAGCGATACCGATCCGCAAACGCGCAGCGCCCTGCATTCGGATCGCGTGCCAACTGCAAACACTCCCAT
This sequence comes from Kiritimatiellia bacterium, assembly GCA_028681135.1. GTDB lineage: Bacteria > Verrucomicrobiota > Kiritimatiellia > CAIQIC01 > Lenti-01 > JAAZFE01. The sequence goes on from JAQUJC010000042.1 coordinate 951, forward strand.
TCCACTGGCAATTCCACCCCGATCTGCCGCCACACCCACTCGACTGTTTTCTTCCGTGTTTGCACGCCCACCAACCAATCACAATCCCCTCCCCCGCGAAAGGCTAAACATGTCGCCGAACGGCGGGGGTTGTTGGTTGATGGTTGGTGGTTCATGGGTGATGGCCGGACCCAGAAATCCCATCCGTGAAATCCGCGCTATCAGCTTCTTCTTCATCTGTCCCCTGTCTCCTGTCGCGCGTCTCCTGTCCCCCACAGACCTGTCACGCCAGCAGCATGATGCCTTCGGCGGCCCACGGATGGGAAGAAATCGGGGGCGGTGGGGAACTGTTTATCAGGAAAACAGGAAACACAGGAAAACAAGAAAAGTGCCCGACATCGGGGAACAGCCGGAAAAGGAGCCGGGGGAAGGGGGCACAGGCGTTTTCCACGCTATGGAAAACTTTTTTGACTTTTTTCCATGCTATGGAAGATTTTCTTCCACAGTGTGGAAAACTATTTTCCTCTGGCCCCTGGCTCCTGGATATTGAATATTGAATATTGAATATTGGATATTGGATATTGGGCATTGAAATCCCCCTCTCCCTCCCTCCCCCTCTCCGTCCTCGCACAATGGCACCCCCAACCGGATTCGAACCGGTGTTACCAGGATGAGAACCTGGCGTCCTAGGCCTCTAGACGATGGGGGCGCTGAACACGAGAGGGCACCTTGCCCAACCCGGCTGGATTTAGCAATCAAAAGTTTGCGTTCGGGCCATCTGGGGCGGATTAATTCCCCATCCAGCGGTCAGGCAATTTTTCATTGGGATAGAAATGTCCCGGATGGTAGGTCCAGGTCCACTGCCCGCTGCCTACCCAGTTGCGCGAGACGATGACGATCACATCATTGGGCTGGAAGAAGTTGTAGGGCACCGGCCCGCCGGTTCTTGAAAATTTCCAGTCCCCATTTTGGTCGCAATATATATAGGATTCCGCTAGGGGTTGCTTGGTGGCGGTATTCATCGTGTAGATTTGATCACTGTTCCCGAGATACCCATTGACAAAGCCGCTCTCCAGTAAGCGCATCTTGCTTGGATGCGTCGCCACGGGCAGGCGCAAGGCCACGACATTGTACACCAGGGTCTGCACACGGCCAGAGTTGCTGCCACAATAAATGACCTGATTGAAGCCATTGGTGGGCACCTGGGCAATGGGCGACCAGATCATCGCATCCACCACGGCAGGCTGATTGCTTTCGTTTGCCTGGTTCCAGTCCAACGCGTTGGTGATGACATATGCCTCGGGCAACACATTCGGCAGGGTGATCGAAAACCCGCGATTGAAGAAGTTTGTCGACATCACATTGGTGGTCACATCTTCGCCGCTCTGGCCCATCTTGATCCAGCGCCCGCTGGCATTCAAGTAGTATTGCTCTGCCGACGTTGCACTCATTCCGGGAGTGTAGAACTCAACTTTCGTCGCATTCAAGGCCGAGTCGTCTCCTCCGGGGAACGTCTCCGTGCCGCCGAATACAGCCTCGAAGGTGTTAGAATAGGGCACGCCATGGAGCGCCACAAAGTTTTGTCCGGGCGACAAGATCACATTGTGCTGGGCATACACTTCTTCGCTGGCAATGGGGCGCTGGGTAAGGACATTCGTCCCAACCATGCGCGTATTTTTCCAGCGGTCTTTATAGGATGCGCGATAGAAGCGCAAGCTCCCGCGCTGGCGCCCTTGGCCGCCATCATCCACAAACCAGTTAGACCGCACGGTGCCCAGCAACTTCCAGTCGTTTTGGGCGCTTTCGCGGAAAGAGGGCGCATCCCAGTAGATCAGATCGTAGTCCTTCTTCACTTCGGTGTAGAGTATTTTCACATCGCCCCCCGCCTGGGCATTACTGACGCCGGAGGCCGTCCAGGCCAGTGCCGCGGCCCGCGTGGTCAGCGCATTGGTGAGCGGAGCGTTGGTGAATAGGGTGCTCGCCTCTTCCTTGGCCATGCACCAGCCGCGGGTCAGGGCAAACTTGATGGTATTGTTGGTCGCCCAACTGTAGATGTCGGCTGGGCCTTCGTTGCCCGCCTTGTCCACCCCCACGACGATCACGGCATAATCCTGGTCAAAGTCCAGATCGTACAGGCGGATGGTCGTGCGCCCCAAATTGGTCAACGCATGGTAATTGGCCTGGTAGGCCGGTGCGCCCGGATCATTGATGGCGGAATTCCAGACTCGGTTCGACCAGGTCTTGTACGTGCCCTCGACAATGAAGTTGGTATAGATATAGGCCCCCACTGACCCGGGACCTGGATCCCCGGCTGGAATATCCAACACATCGTAAGCCCCGTAATAGATTTTGTAGGTCTGCCACGGCGAGAGCAGGTCGCGGTTGCTGGCGCTCGGATAGTCGGGATGGTTGGTATGCGCCAGATCGTCCGGCCCTACGTTTTGCGTGCTCCACTCCAGGTCGAACTGGGTGGTCGGATCGTCCACGCTATCGGTGGAGGCCTTCAGCGCAATGTTCTGTCCCACCTTTGTCGGCGGGGTGATGTCGTAGGCGATATAGAACGGCTTGGCCTCGCCGGCCAACCGGTCACCGGCGCGGTTGTTATCCGCGTCCACCGCGAACAGGTACTGCGGGTTAAGGCCCTGATTTTCCGGTCCGGCCATAAACCGCATCGACGGTGTGTTCGTGCCGATATCGACGGACAGGCGGATGTCGTCCCAGAACGTCGTGTTGCCGCCGCCATCGATCAGGGAGATCTTGAGCACTTCGACGGTGCCGTCGCCGACCACCGGACCGGTCTGGAACCCGAAGGAGACGTCATCCACCACATGGTAATCGGTGTCCGCCGGACTGTCCTTCCAGACGACAAAACCCACTTGAGCGGTCACGGCGCCGGCCGGGGCCACCATCGACGTGATGGCGGCAAGGGCGAAGTCCTGATCGGACGTGACCTCGCTGCTCTTATCGGTGCGAAGCGCTCCGCCCGTGTTATCGAGCCACTTCACTTCCAGACAGGAGGAGGAATTGTCGATGCTGACGGCGCGGATGTACGCCGAAACCTGATAGCCGCCGCCAACCTCCACCGGCACCAGGCGGTAGATTCCGTTCCACTCGTTGCTCTCTGCGGCGGTTACTTCGACCACGGCCCCGTAGGTGCCGGCATGGACGTCATCGGCGTAATCGGTGATGCGTTTGGTGCTGTCGCCGAACGTCTGCCAGCCAGTGAAATCCCCGGATTCGAAGCCCATGTTACCCGACGCCTCTTCCGGATCCATGCTGAACGGGGTCCAGGTGGCAGCGGTGCCGGGCTGGAGGTTCCGGGTCGCCACGGGGGTCGTCAGATTATTGGTGGCGAAGGCCTCGATTCGGAAGGTCGGGCCGCCGACCGTGTCGCTGCGGTACCAACCGCTCACGCCGACTGTCGGCGCGGTACCGGCGGTATTGCGGAACTCAATCGTCTGATGCGCCACGCCGCCGTTGACCTGGCGCAGGCTGTTGGTGCCCTCCTTGACCTGATTGGTGCCGCCGATGGCCAGCGAGCGGTAGGAGCAATTGGCGTCCAGCGTCCATCCCTGGCCGTTCAGTTCGAAGCCATAGTTCGCCAGGGCGCCATTGGTGGTGGCCACAGCATAGGGCTTGCCAAGCGTGGCCCGGTTGCTGGCGCTCAGGCTATTAAGGTTCGCATTGGTAGACACCCGATACTCGCCGATGCCGGTCAGCGCGCGCTGTTTGTCGCTATAAGTCGCTCCTGGATCCTGGTCCACGGCCACGCTATCGAAGCTGACGATGAATTCAGGCTGGTTGGTCCAATCCACGCTGAGCCGGTCGGGGGCCGTACCCGGCACTTCATTGCCGTTCACCTTCACGGTGCCCACTGTGGTCGGCTCGCCATGGTCGTTGTCCACGACATACATCGCCAGGTCGCCGCGCAGCAACAGGTCATCCTCTGTGCGGTCGTCGTCATAGTCCCACACGTGAGCTTCGCCCGTGTAACTGCCCAGCATGACGTTAGTGTAGACCGGTGTCGGCAACGAACCCTCGAAGGCGCCCGCCTCCTTGGTGGTGGCCCCGCCATTCAGGACTTCGCCGGTAAAGGCAAAGAGCTGATTGCTGACCAGCACCCCGCCATCCGGCGCATTCAGGGAGAACATCGGACGTTTGGCCGGCGTGGGGTGGTTCGTGGAGGCAATTCCGCTATCGGTATCCCAGGCATTGCCCGTGAGCTTAAAGGTACCAGACGTGAATTCGGCGTCGGTCACTTCGGTCACGCCGTCGGTGCTCGTCGCCGCCTGCCATAGGGTCAGCGCGGAAAGACGCCAGCGAGCGCCGATGTTGCTCGACCCCAGGCCGTAGAGGCGGATTTGGTTGACCTTGCCCGCTTCCAGCACCACCGTGCCGGGGGTCCAGCCATGACTCCGGGTATACCAGGCGTCCGGATTCAGCATACCGGGAGGGTCCACCCAGTACGTAGGGGTGAGGATGTTGGCCTCCAGCAGTCCATCCACATAGTGGTCGATGCGGTAATTCGACACGCCGTTGGTCCGGTGCATGTAGCTGGTAAACGTGAGATTCGTCAGCGACATGTCGGCCTCCGGCGTGATCTCGATCAGCCAGCACTTGTTCTGGCCATGCCAGGCAAAGGCCTCGATGTAGTGGTAGCCGTTGGTGGGCAATCGCGAGAAATTGGGGTTCTTCGGGTCATCGGTGCCCGACTTCGTTTTCAGTGGTTCCGCGTCCACGCCCGCATCCGACTTGGTCGGCAGCAGTGAATTGGTATCGGTCATCTGCGCCCACTGCGCCAGGATGCTGGTGAGCGGTTTCATGCTGGTCAAGGTCAGCTTCGGACGTTTGGTGTCGTCGTCGATCACGCGGACCTGCCCGATCCGCCCATTCAGCCAGGATTGGTCGTTGGGCCGGTCGGCATCCAAATCGGGCACCTGCACATTGATCGTCATGCCCTTGCCCGACAGCGACGCGTTGACATAGTCCGTGATATCGTCGCGGGTCACATCCAACTCCCACCAGAGGGTGGAGTTGGTGGTCGAACCATCACCGATATCCTTGCTCGCAACCCGCGTGCCATCCGTGTTCTGCAACTTCATTGTGGCCTGCGCCTTATTTAATCCGCTGTTGGTGTCGTACACATTGGCCCGGAACTGGAACTTGTTGCCAGAGTCCGCGATCTGGCCGTCCGTCACCTGGAATTCCTGCGGATAGCCCGTCAACTGCACGTTGTCCATCCGATAGGTGCCCGATGCGGTCCCGTAGCCGGGACCCAAGACGATCCGGATATAAACCTTGGCAAGCCCGGGGGTCACCACGCCATCGAATTCCGCGTAGCGCGTGACATAGGTGGCAGCGCCACCGGTTTGGGGAACCCACGACGGCCAGGCCGCATTGGTGTTGAAGGTCTGGCCATCGCTGGACCACTGGATTTGGGCCGTGTCGAAGCCCGCCGATCCGCCCGCCTCGGCCCAGGACAGCACCATCTCCTCCGCGCTGGTTAATTCGATCTCGTACTGAATCCAGGCTGTTTCCGCCTGCGTGAAGTAGGTGCCGATGCTGCTCATCCCCGCAATGCCCTTGTTGGGCTGGTCATATCCGTCAAACAGGTCATTCTCGCTGGTGCCGCTATTGTTGTGGTCGATCAGCTCCGGGGTGTAGGCCGGGCTGCCGCTCACGCTGGCATTGGTCAGGAGGCTGTCCGCCCAAGGCCGACCGGCCTCTTCGACCGTGGTCCCGACAAAGTTCCACGCCGTCAGCACCACCTCGACCGCGCCGTTGCTCGGCGCCAGCGAGGTGTAGGGGGCTTCCGTCCCCACCATCAGCGCGCTGTTGGTGCCCATCCGCGGCGGTTCGGCATCGTCATCTTCCACCGTGAAGGTCATGTACCCGCCCAACCCCACGTCGCGGTCATACACACCGGCGGTCGTCAGGAAGTTCGTGTAATCGGGCGAATCCACCACGGTCCCCGCCGCCCAATCCCGATAGTCCCACTGATTGGTGTCCACGACGTCCGGCGCGAAGCGCGGCACTTCCGCATCTTCCAACCGGCGCATGATATATCGATCTACGGTTCCCCCGTCTGGTGCGATGCCGCACATATCGATCCAGTTGTTGGTGTCCGGCAGCTTGAAAAGACCCACGGGATCGTCTCCGCTCACCTGCAGCACGTTGTTGGTGGTGATAATGAATGGTACGCCCGCCGAGATCAGGGCATTGGTCATGTCATCCAACGTGGCATTCACATTGTTGTAATTTTCACTTTCCCCGTTCAGGATCAGGATGGTTTCCCCGTGGGCAAGATTGGTCGCCGGCAACTGGTACCAATTCGTCCAGGGGGCGGCGTAACTGTTGCGCTTCATCGCCATCCGGTACCCGCTCAGATCGATGGCACCCCCCGTCCCGTTATAGATTTCCACATACTTGTCCCAATATCGGCCTTCACCAAATTCGCCGAAGAACAAGTCGGTGGCGCCGGCACGGCCCTCCATGAAAATGGTATTGGTGGTCTTGCCGCTGACGGCGGTCATCCACACGCGGGTGGTATAGACCCCCAGGGTGACGTCATTGGTGGACAGGCGAGTCTGGACCCAGTTGGTAAACCAGCGGCTCCTATCCGCCACATTCGCCGGATTGAGTTGCAAGTCGATGTTCGAATTATACAGTCCGGTCAAGTAGCCGGTATTGGTGCTGATGTTGAACTGCGCATTGGTGACGCCGGTGCGGTGATTCAGCAGATAGGAAATAGGATAAGCCTTGCCCGTTTCCGCCAATTCGCCGTCCGTGACGACATACACCGTATTCGTCCCGGCCCCTCGCTGTTCGCCCACCCGGAAGTTCCAGGCTTCGGGATAGTTGAACAGCAGCACTTCGTCCCAGGTGTCGCCCACGCGCACTTCGTCGAAGTAGACGTGATCGAGCGAGTTGGTGTCGTCCTCGGTCATGCCGGCCGCCAGGCGGATGCCGGTGATGTCGGCCACATTTAAGGCGGCATTGCTATACACCACAAACGGTGTCGCATTGGTGTATTCCTGCGGAATCGGGTTGGTGTCGCCCTGATGGAACGCCCACATGCGAATGGTGTCGATGCCGGGGTCCCACTCACCCACGATCATGTAGTCGTCGCCGTATTTGGCATTGAACGCATAGTTGTCAGGAGATGCAGGCACGCTCTTGGCGACGCCCGGCACATCAATGCCTCCATCCTTGTCGTAGCCATGGACCTTGCCGAAGAAGATTTCTTCCTTGTCGGCAGCCTCCCCGCTCATCAGCGAGAGCCCCAGGTACTTATTGGTCAGCGAGCAGGAGTTGGTGCCGACCTTGTAGTTCATCATGAAGGCAATGAAGGTGCGCCCGCTGCGGCTGGCAGCCAGCTTGCGGACCACCTCCACGTTGGTCGCCACCTGCGAGTTGGCCACCCATTGCAGCTTGTTGGCGTAGGGGTCCGGATATTGGGTAACGCCCACGAGCAGATTGGTATTTTCGATGGTCAGCGCCTTATTGCTGTCGCCGGTCCATCCGCCATCCCAGCCCTGGCCCGTGCCGGCCTGATCGTTCAGATACATCCAGTTCGTGCCACCGTCGCCATGCGTCCAGATGTAGTTGTTGGTATAGGCAAACTGATCGACGATTTCGCCGTCTTCGTATTCCAAGAGCTGTACGCTGTTCGTGGGATCAACATGTCCCGCCGAATAAACAGTGCCGTTGGCGCCAAAGAGGCGGAAGTAATTCAGCGATCCCATCGGGAGCACGATTTCCGCTCCGGTCTGGTTGGTGCCGTGGTAGGCCACCGTGGTGCCGTTGGGACCCGCGTCGCCCTGGTTGTAGGCGGCGCCCATCGTCAAGATCGAGGCCCCGGCGATGGCCGCCGCATCCGAACTGCGCAGCACGACGGCGCCTTGGGCCGAATTAAGGTCCCAGGTCAAGACCGCCATCTCCATGCCATCGCCCACGGCCGTGACACGGGTCGGGGTCGGCGCCTCGGTATCCACAATCACAATGGTGAAGCTGGAGGTCGTGCTCATGCTATCGCCCGGACGATCCACATCATAGTCGGTGCTGACCAGTTGGAAGATGAACGTGCCATTGGTCGTGTTCAACGCGCTGAACGGGATGGTCGTCGACAGGGCCGCCGGCGAGGCCGTTGTGCCGGTCCCATCGGTGTTGGGCGTCATGGTCATGGTGCCGGCCGCCACCTGGGTGCTGTTACTGAACAGCGTCCAGACGTTGCTGGCGCCGGCATAGACACCATTGGCATCCGCCACCAGTCCCGTTAACGTCAAACCGCCCGGATCAATGTAACTGACCGTGTACTGACCCGCATTGAAGCTGCTGTGGACCGGTCCGGTCCAATCTTCATCGACCACGGAGAAATTCATCAGCGGGGCCGCCGGCATCACATAGGGGGCATACACGTCATCAAAGACCGCCCCGTAGGTGCTCGATGGCGTTGCCGCCCCGTGATTCCAATAGCACCCGACATAGGTCAGGTCCTGGGCGCCCAGATAGGTCGAATCCACATTTGAGGTGGCCAGCTCGGCCGCTGCCAGCGGGTCGCCGAACGCGTCCGGACCGCTGCCGCCCCAGTTGGTGGTGTAGAGCGTCCAGGCGCCGGTGGCTGGATCGAGGTCCACCCGGACGCCGATCGGGGTATCGGCGGCCAGGCTGGCCGGCGTGCCGATCGTCGTGGTGTCGTTGTCCGCATTCAAGCCGCCCGTGAAGCGAACCAGGGCAACTTGGTTGCTGCAAATGCGCACCGCATAGCCATCGCCGGAGCCACCGACGACATTGGCCGATGTGGACCCAAGCACAAACAGCCCCGCGTATTTGCCGGGGCCCAGCCCGGTCATATTGGCCTGGCCCGAGTAGAAGTTGAACGCCCAGGTCAGGGTGCCGCTGTTCTGGGTCAACACCGTGTTATACCGACTGGACACATCGCGGACCACGGAGAGCCGTCCGTTGCCGCCGGTGCCGCCCTCGCCGTAGAACTGCAAGGCGTGATCCCGAAGCTGGATATTGCCGTTGGTTTCTCCCGTGCTGGTGGGCACCCAACCCGCGCCGACGACGTTCGACGCATCCGGTCGCGAGAAGCGGTCCAGAATGTGCGGGACACCTTCCCCTGCTGTCAGGGGCGCATAGGCCGCTTCATCTGTCACGCTGTAGGCATTGGAACTGGTCGCCGTCACGCGCGCCGTATAAACCCCGGTCACCGCGGGATAGAAGCCCGGCACCGTGGCGGAGAACACCTGGCATTCCTTCGTATCCAGCGTCACACCGGTCATGGAATCAAACGTTCCGTTGGTCCAGACCAGGTCGCCGGCCGGATTCAGCAGGTCATAGCTGGCATTCGCTGCCGACATGCCGGCGTAGTGCCAGAGGGTGAAGTTCAGCGTCACCTCGGAATGGCCCAGCGCGTGGTCGGTCACTTCGTTGGTGACAAACCGCGAATCCACCGCCGTGAAGTCATAGATGCTCGGCGGCGCCGTCTCTGGATCGAAACAGACCGCCGTGATCGGCACTTCCAGCGCCTCGTCATCCGGCGAGTTGTTGTTCAGCGTCATCACCACGCTGTTGAACGTGCCGCCGGCTGTCGGGGTAAAACTCACCACGACCTCGGTGGAATCGCCGGCGGTCACCGTCAGGGGCACCGCCGGCGAGGCGATGCTGAAATAGCCGCTGCCCGAGCCCGTGAACCCGATGCTGCTGATGTCCAAATCCGCGTTTCCGCTGTTGGTCACCGTAACCGTCAGGTTCGACGTGACATCCCGATCCACGGTCCCGAAGGCCAGCGAGGTCGGGTCCACTCCGATGCTCGGCGCGGCAATCACAAAGTAATAGACGTTCGAGACGGACGAGATGTCTCCCACCCACTCCGGATCGTAGTCATGACCCGCCAGGCTCAGCACATAGTTGCCCCAGATCATGTCGTCCCGGTCGACCGTGGTGCTCACGGCCAGCGCCGATGCCTTGCCGTCGCCGTTGGAGCCGGTTGTCACCGCACCGGAGGAAATCACGACATTGCTGCGGGTCAAGGTGTAGTGATTGCTCGCCGCAAAAACCCCGCTGCCCGTGTCCTGAATGTCCCAGTCCAGGTCGAATCCGCCCGCTGGCACATCGCCAATCGCAATGCTGGGACCGTCCGCGGAACCGGCCGGGGTGGTTGCTCCGTTCACCAGCGGGCTGGTGATGACCGGGGCGTCCGTGTCATCATCGACCACCGCAAACTCCATCGGTGTGCCGACCGCGCCGCCGTCCATCGTGTGCGCGCCCAGGAAACTGGTCGTGTCGCTGGCCTTGTTATCCCACTCGCTGGCATCATAGGTCGTGACCCCGTCCGTGACCGAACTCTTGCGCACCTTGGTCACATCCTTAGCAAAGTCGACGCTGCTGCCAATCGTGCCGATCACATCGATGTTGGAGCCGCTCTTCGCCAAGGCCACCACATCGTTGCCGTTGAAGTCCAGACTGCCGGTGGTCTGATCCGCCTCGGCCTGAATGGCCGCGTTGGCATTGATGTGGGCCACGACATAGACCTCCCCCGCGGCCAAAGTGCCGGAGAGGGAAATGGAAGACGGAGATGTGTTCCCATTATTATAGAGCCGCAAGGTATAGCTGCTGAGATCCACTGCCGCGCCGGTGCCATTGTAGATTTCGACCGCTTTGTTGTAGCTCGATCCTTCGATGTATTCGGAGATAAACAGGTCCGTGGCCTCGACCCCGCCCAAGACGCCATAGGTGGTGTTGGTCGTTCCATAGCCATTGGACGAAATCAGCGTCACCCGGACCAGGTAGTCATCCGCCGGCGTGGCCGGCCAGTAGCCGGTGTGCGTGGCATTGGAGAAGACATAATCTTCCCCGTTGGCGCTGGACCACGACTCGAAGGCCTGATCGGCCAGGATCACGGTGCTGGCGCTGTTGAGCAGGTCATATTTCGCCGTGGCGATGCCCGCCGGATGGTAGGCATCGATCACCACCGAGAACACCCCGGACGTCACCATGGCATCCGTCACCTGGTTGGTCCCGCCCACCCAGTAGTCATCCACTGCCGGCGCGTTGGTCAACTGGCTGGGGATGCCCGTGCCCTGCAGCAGCACCGTCACCGGATTCACGCCGGAGGTGTTCGTCACAAACAGCGTTGCCGCGTAGGTCTGCGTGGTATGAGGTGCAAACGTCACGGTAAACGAATTGCTCTGCCCGTATTCGATCGTGCCCAGCATATTGGTCGAGAGGAAGAAGTTGGTCGGGTTCGTTCCACCCAGCGTCAGGGAAGTGACACTCAGCGGCACGTTGTCTCCGCCGATGTTCTGGACCCAGAAGGTCTGCACATCGGTCCGTCCCACCTCGGTTTCGCCGAAGTTCTCGGACTCGGGCGTAATCACCAGATCCGGCTCGCCCAGCAGGGCCGGCCAGACGGACGACACGCGCACCTCGTCGAACAGACCGCCGCCCAGCCAGTCGGTTCCGCTGCCGGCCTTCAGGCGCAGCGCCGTGACCTGCGTAATGGACATCGAACTCCATTCGACATCCCACGTCGATGGCTCGGTCGACGGGATATTCTCGCCGCGGTAGAAGGCCGCGGCCTTGGCGGTGTCGTTTGCGAAGTCATACTTCAGCACCACCCAGTACCAGTTGTTGGTGCTGTCGCCGTAGGGATTCAGTCCGTAGGAGCTGCTGGCATTGGCCCCGCTGCGGCGGATGGTAAACGTGCGGTTCGCACCCCAAACCTTGCCGAATTCCAGTTCCTCGTCAGATCCGTTCATCAGGGCCATTGTCAGCCACCGGTCGGCGCCCTCGGTAGACCCCTCATAGCGGTACGCCATCAGGGCCGACACAAAGAGGGTTCCCGTGCTGACAGTCGGGAGCTGGCGCGTCGCGTTCCCCCAGCGACCCGCCCCATTCAGATCGATAAACGCGCGGTTGCCGCTGTGCGTAGCCATGTTCGAGGCCGCGGTGAAGAACATCGGCCGGCTGTCGGTCGTGTCGTTCGTCAGCACCAGCCAGCTCGCACTGCTGGTTTCCAGCACCCAGTTGGAGCCCGAGGCCCAGTTGGCGCCGCCGGCCTTGTTGGTAAAGCTGTCTGTGTTGAGCGTCACATTGGTGTAGGAGAACGTCTCCACCCCCACGCCAACCTGATAGGCCTTGGTTTCGATGGGCGACCCCGTCGGAATCGTCCCGCTGGAATAGTAGATATTGCTCAGCACGCTGAACACCCGATAGTGGTTGGTCGTTTCCGCCTTCACCACGTGCTCGAGGAAATTCGTTGCCGTGCCCTTGTAGATTACCTTGGCATTGTCCAGCGTGTCGCCCACACTGTAGGACGAATTCAACGCTGGGGTTCCGTTCACTTCCGCCAGCGTCGAATACAACACCAGAATGTCATCGCTGTTGGCATTCGCCGCAAGGGAAGCCCGAACCATTTCGCGCCCGTCGCGCGTCAGCACCGCGCTGGACGGATTCTCCACCAGCCGCCGCCAGCCGCCGTCGCCCGTGCCGAAGTCGCTGTAGCATCCGCTGGCGCTGTTGGTCCCCATCACCCAGTAATAATACTGCGTGCCCGCCACCGCCTCTTCGTCGTAGTAGTTCGTGACGGACGAGACCGTGCCCGTGACGGCCACATCGTCGAGCACCACCCCGTAGCCATATTTCGTAACCCCTTCGAAGGCCACTTGATAGTCGGCACTCAGGTTCGGCAGGACCAGATTCCGCTCTGTCCAAGTTGTAATGCTGCTCGTGTATTCCGCCAACTCCACCCAGCTCGCCGCTGCCGACGTCCGATACAGCACTCGCAACGTATCCTGGTCACTATTCCAGGCCGCCTGCGCATGCCAGAAATCCAGGTTGGCGCTGGAGAAACCAGACAGGTCCATCACCGGCGTAATCAAGCGGTTGGTCGCCGCAGTAAAACTCGCCTTATATAGGAGAGCGTTGTAGGTCCCGCCATGAGATCCTGTTAAATGGCCACCGCCATTTCCGCCCGATCCGCGAATCCACTCCGCCGCACTGCCCGACACCAGCTCCCGGCTCCAGCCGGATGGAGCCTCGGCCCACGAATCTTCGAAATCTTCGGAAAGCACGCTGCCGTCGGCCACCACGTTGCCCAGCCAATCTGCTGTCGCGGAACTGTCGGTCTCGCTTCGCCAGACCGAATAGCTGGTTTCGCCCGCAATATCTGTCCAATTCACCACCACCTGCGAGGTATCGGTTCCATCCGAGGCACTGACGACCACTTCCGCCAGCTTCCGGACGCCCGAGACCCCGCTGGCCTGGAAGTCGCTCTGGGTGACCAGCGTGCTGTTCGTGGCCCGGACCCAGTAGAAATAGGCCGTTCCCGGCGTCGCCGTGGTGTCGTTGTAGCTCGTTGCATTGCCGGCGGCGCTGTCCAGGAAGGTCGCCGTTCCGGTGTTGTCGCTCGTGTTGCGCCAGATGCCATAACCCGTTTCGCCGGCGATATCCGTCCAGCTCAGGCTGACCTGTGCCGTGTCACTGCAATCGGAGGCCGACAGCCCCCCCACGGTCGCCAGCTTGCGGAACCCATAGTCGGAATCACTCGCGGCACTCGTACCGATGGCATTGGACGCCACAATCCAATAATAATAGAGCGTGCCGATGGCCGCCGTAGCGTCGTTGTAGGCCACCACGTCCGCTGCCGTGGTATGCAGTTCCGTTGCCGACCCGAACACATCGGCGGTATGGCGGTAGATCACATATGCGGTTTCCTTGGCGCTCACATCCGTCCAGCTCAGCGCCACATGGGCCAGCTCGGTTCCCTTCGTCGCGGTCAGCCCCGTCGGTTTCGGCGGAGGACCGGCCAGGGTGGTGACATTTTCGGTGGCGGTATAGCTGCTGACACAGCCGCCATCCCCCACAGTCGCCACCCGGTAATAATACGTCACCGAATCGGTCAATCCTGTCACGGACACGCTGGTGCCTGCCACCGGGCGCTGTTTGTAGCCGTCCACATAGGATTCGGTGGCCGCCTGCACAATCATATCGTCCAAGCCGCAATTCACGTCCTTGGTGAAGGTGATCTTGAACTGTGTCGTACCGGTGTCCAGCGGGACATTATACGTCGCTCCACCCGTAGCAATGGAAACGGTGTCCACCAGCATCCAGACGCTGTTGACCAACCCGGAAATGGTGAAGGTACTTCCAGACCCACTGTTCCCCAGCGCCCAGAATTGAAGATTTGTCCCGCCCGTATCAAACGTCGGGCTCATCACCCACTGCCCTGTTGTCTTCAGCTTGTAGGCCGGTGAGGCATCCCCGTAATATCCGGCTCCCGTATAATCCAAATCGGAGGTTCCACTGCCGGTCCACCCCGCAGGATGTACAGTGTCCGTCAGCGTGGAGAAATCCTCATCCAGCAGCGTGCCGCCGCCGCTGCCGCCGAAATTGGCGTCTTCGCTGACATCAATCACATAGCTGGCCCCGCCGGATGCGGCCGTCCATGCGGCAGTGAAGTCGTTTTGATTCGTGGCACTGGCATGCAGAGCCGTGGGCGCGACCGGGGCATCGGTCGTGTCGCTGGCCGTCAGGGCCGTCGAGAACACCGGCGTGGCCGAGTAGGACCAGGCCTTATAGTAGTAGAGTGTGCAGGAATCGAGGCCCGTGTGGGTGTGACTGGAGCCGGTGCCGCGATAGACCACCGTGCCGCCCGCATAGGCGCCCGATGCCGGCGGTGCCCCCACGGGATCCGTAAAGGTACCCGTTTCGTTGTACACAATCACAATGCCATCGCCGGCCGCATTGGTGGCAAATGTCAGGTCGATCTGATCCACTGCCGAGGCCGTCGCGCTAAAGCTCGCCGGGGGTTCGACAATTTCACCCAGCGAGAAGACCTTCATCACCGGGGCGTGAGTCAGATTTGGCGCCGTGGAATCGGACCCCAGTGCCGGATACTGGTGATCGCCCCACTCGCGGGTGTCAAAAATCAGGCCATCCGGGAAGGACGTCCCGTTGTAGTTCATGCCGACATACTGAACTTCCAGCGCGCTGTCTGGCAGCACGTAATCATAGGGCCGCGCCTTCGACGGATTGGTGTTCTCGCTCCTATCCTTGTCGGTGGGCTTGTGGGCATCGCTGACAATCGTCTTCAGAATCGTCAGCGTCGCTTCATCGGTCCGGTTGGACTGGTTCAGATCGCCCGCGATAATCAAATAATCACTGGAAGAAAAGCCCGCGTTGGCGATGGCGTTGGTCAGGTTCCGGGCCCCCAGGATACGGGCATCCACATCGGTGGTCGCATCGCCGGCTTTAAGATGCACGCTGACGAGGTTCAGGTTCTTGCTGCCCGGCAGATTGATTTCCGCGTGGACGTGCTGGCGATACCCCACGGCATCATCCCAGACATTGGTCGCCACAATCGGCCAGCGGCTGATGATGCCGTTGGGCATCGCATACTGACCGGTCGTACCATCCGTGACCCAATAGAAGTCCGACCCGAAATTGTCCGTCACGAAGTCGGCAAAGCTGTTGGTAACCACCCACTCCTGAATCGCCACGATATCCGGCGCCAACGCCTTCAGCAGGTTCTGCCCGGCATCGTCATAAGCCGTCTGATCGCCGACGGTAACCGTTCCGCTAACCAGATTCGCAGAGACGACCGAAAACGCATCGTCATCCCGAATGAACAGCGTGTGGATGTCCGGTCCCACCACGCGGCAGCCATCGGCCTGCGTCAGCGTGAAGCGCACCGATTCAGGTCCCTCCGCATTCGTGTCATCGACAATAGCGATCTCCAAGTCGACTGAGGTGGAGCCACCGGAAGTGAAGACCAGATTGGTCGTGGTCGCCGTGAAGTCAACGCCGCCCGGCAGGGCCGTCCCGGCAATCGCCACCCGCACCGTCGCATCGGCGGCCGAGGAAATCGTTACCGGGATCGTGATGGTGCCGGCGGTTTCATTGGTCACCGTCCGGGCCGTATCAAAGGAAACGGTCGGCAAATCCTTGCCTGCAATCAGTTTCAGCTCATCAATAAAGAAACGGTCGAAGGTATTGTCGGCAGAGGCCTCCTCGAAGCGCACCCGCACGCGCACCTGCGCGGTATCATCCGGAATGCTGACCACATACGGATTCGCATCGGCCGTCCGGCCGGCCGTGGTCGTCCCAAAGTCCACGCGTAAATTGCTGGCACCGGCGATCAGCTGCGTCGAAACGCCCCAGGTCGCTCCGTTGTCATAAGAGATGTCCAGAATCAGGTTATCCCCGGTGTCCGCGCCGACAGACGCATACTCTATAGAGACGGAGATGTTCGACGTGCCCACCGGCAGGGTCATATTGTCGAACAGGACAGACGGGTTGGCACTGCCATCATACGAGCCGCGGAACATCAGCGCGTAGTCGCCGGTCTTGCCGGTGGCCGTCCCCGTGTCATCGCGCGGGCCGATCCTGCCTGCCCCCGCCGTCGGCACCCACGACCAGTTGTCGCTGTCGGTTCCCTCAAAGCCGGTGTAGCGCAGCGTGTAGCCCGCCGCATAGCCGGAGTCCGAATTGCTCTGCGTGCTGGACCCAATCGCGTTCGTCGCCGTCACCCAGTAATAATACACGTCCAGCGGCGCCACATCCGTGTCGCTGTAGGTCGTGTCATCGGCCGCATTCGTGAAAATCGCCGTCGCGTTGTTGAAGTCATTGGCCGTGTGCCGCCAGATCACATAACCGGTCTCGCTGTCCACATCGTTCCAGCTCACATCCACCTGCGTGGTGCTCGTGCCGTCCGAAGCGCTCAGCCCGGTCGGAGCCGACGGCGCCCCCTGCCGCGTCGTCACGTTGGCCGTCGTCGAGGTCGTGCCGATGCAGCCTCCGGCCCCCTGCGCCCGCAGCCGGAAATAGTACGTCGTTTCCGTCGTCAGCCCCGTCACGCTCGCACTCGTCCCCGCCCCCACCAGGCGGTTGGAGTAGCCGGGCACGTAGGCGGGCATGCTGCTGCCGCCACCGCCACTCGGGACGGAGAAACACTCGTGCGTACCCGGTGTGGAGGCCCCGCTGCCCGCATCCGTCACACCGGTTGAAGTCCACTCCCCGCTGGCAAACACGGTGACTCCGGTTCCAACCGTCGCATTGCGAACAGTCGTCTTGTTTTCGAAATCGCCGTGCGAAGACGCTTCATCAATGGTGATCCCGCTCTTGACCAGATACGCGCCGTCCCCGTCTTTCCCGTTCCAGGAGGTGTTGGCGCCGGACCAGCTCCCCCCGGTGAAATCAGGCGTGAATTGGGTATTGCCGGAATCGCCGCAGGTCAGCGCATTGCTGGAACCAATCGTCCCCGACAGCGTCCATGTAAAAATATCCGACCCGTTGCCGACGGCAACCACGCTCCACCCGGTCAGGTCCACCGATGCCCCGCCGGCATTGAAAATCTCGATGTAGCGATCGCTGGAATAGTTGTTTCTGGGATCGCACATTTCCGAAATGATGAGATTGGTCTCGCTGCCTCCGCCGCTGGTGCCGAAACTCTCATTCGTGCTCACGTCGAGGAAGTAGTTGGTGGCGTGGGTCGAGGCGCTCCAGGCCGCGGTGAAGTCGGTCTGGTTGGTGGCGCTGGCCCAGAGCGTGGCCGGCGGATCCGGCTCGCAGACATCCGTGGATTCCTGCGCCGTCACGCCGGACGAGTAGTAATCGTTGTTGACGCTGTAGAACTTGTAGTCGTACGTCGTGTCTTCCGTCAGGCCCGTGTCGCTTACCGACGTGCCCGACCCGTTGTACACCACCACCCCCGCGCCGATGCTGTTGCCGGCGGCATAGCCTGTGCCCTGCGTCGGCTCCGTCCACGAATCGGTCGAGAGCTTGCGCACCACCATCACGTCGTGGCTCTGGGCGTTCTGCGCCCAGCTCAAATCGATCTCGCTGGTGTAGTTGACGGCATCGACCGTCGCGCTCAGGCTGCCGGGATTGTTGATGGCGCTGACGGTCACGGTCAGGCTCGCGCCGGTGCCGTCGCTGTCCAGGTCCGCCCAGGCCGCGCTGCTCGCCTTGTACCAGAAATCGGCGCCGTAGGTCGCCCCGTAATCCATCTGAATGCCCCAGTACCATGTGCCCGTTGCATTGAAGACGCCCGAGGTGACCGACTTGCTGTTCTGGTCGGTAAAGCCACCCCACGCCCCGGCCGTGCCGCCCGATATATCTGAGTTGCCCTGCCGCAGCCACAGCCGCCCCTGGCCCCAGGCAGATTCGACCATTCCCCACGACTCGAACGTGAACACCTTGGCCGTGTCGCCCAAATAAATTGTCCCGGCGGGTGCGCCCGGCGTGGCCCCACCGCTCGTATTGCGCGCCTGCGGCCTGCCCATCGTCAGCGCCGCCGCGGTCGCCCCAGTCGAATAATAGGAGTGGTTCTCGCTGTAGAATCTAAAATAATACGTCTGCCCCGGTGTCAATCCCGTCACCTCCAGCGTCGTCCCGCCCTGACTGCCGGAAATCACCGTCTGATTGCCGAACGTGTTGCCTGCGCTATAAGCCGTGCCCTGCGTCGGGCTGCCCGATGGCGTTGCCGTCGCATACGTAATCAGCACATTCTTGCTGCTCCACTGCGTCCAGCTCAAATCCGCCCGCGTC
The DNA here is from genome assembly GCA_028681135.1 of Kiritimatiellia bacterium. Classification (GTDB taxonomy): domain Bacteria; phylum Verrucomicrobiota; class Kiritimatiellia; order CAIQIC01; family Lenti-01; genus JAAZFE01. Next base: position 19,482 of record JAQUJC010000042.1, read on the forward strand.
GCCGTGTTGCCCCCGGCATCCACCACCGCCGCCGGCGATGTGGGATTGCCCAGCGCAGAACAGGTGAAATAGGCATCCGCCAGGTCCGCTGGCGGATAGGCCACGGGGTTGCCCCAGCCATTCCCCGACTTCGAGGTGTAGGTGTCGCCGACATTGGCCTTGGCCTGGCAAATGACATAATGGCTGCCAACAGATGTATATTTGTACCCGCTCAAATCGCGCTGCACTCGTTTGTTGTTTCCCGATCCGTCTTCATACCAATCCGCCGTACCCCAGTTGTAACCCGAACCGTTCGCGGCCGTCCCAATACCCACCTGGGCCGTGTCCCAGGTGGTCTGCCCAATTTCAAACTGCACATTCCACGACCCCATGGTATCACCGAGATAGTAGGTCGCCATCGGCTTGGCCGCACTCATCGGGTTGATCCAGATTCCGCCGGCCGATGTCGTCGCTTGACTACCACTGGCTTCCGTGTCGGCGGTGTAGTACTTCACGTAGGTGGTCGTGCCGTTATATTCGAAAATCGTCACGTAATAGGTCGTCGAGGCGCTCAGCCCTGACAGCGTGAAGCTCGTGCCCGTCCCGTCGTAGCAAATCTTGTTGCCATTCGCCTGGTCCGGTGCTGATGAGAAGACGGCGTTCACCCCCGACGGCGCCGTACCGTCGCTGGGCGTCCAGCTTGTGGCCAAGCCTTCCCGCACAACCACAATCCGGCGCTCGCCATTGCCGCTGCTCCAATTCACCACCATCGAGGCCGCCCCAACCCCGCTGAACGACCCCAGCGAGCCGTTTGACGTCGGCGCCGACGCAATAAACGTCTGCGCTCCGCCCGCCGAGGCCGACCCGCTCTTGTTGCCGGCGGCAAACGTCAGGTCGGCATTGGCAATGGCATTAATGCTGAGCGTGTGGCCAAAGTCAGCGGTCTTGGCAATGTCCGCCGTAATGAAGAAATACCCCGTATTGCCCGCGCTGATGGCTTGCGAAAGACCGGTGAAGGACTTCGCTCCCGCCGCCGCCGGGCTTGTGATCGTTTTGATGGTAGAATCGCTGGCGGTGTTCAAAGCCGAATCGGCGGAATACCACAGCTTCAGGTTCGTCAGATCATTCGCGTCGTAGTTGCCTGCTGTCGTAAAAGCCACCGTATTCAGCTCCGCGTCCGCCGTCGTCACCGCCGCACTGAACTTTAATAGCACATGCGCCACCGTTCCCGTCACCACGTTGCCCGCCGACACCGTCCCATTGTTCGCCAGCGTTATCGACGGCGTCGAGGCCACCGTCACAACACTGTTCGTCGTTGAAACTGCGGTGCAATCCGTATTCGTCGCCGTCAGGCGATAATAATACGTCACCCCCACCGTCAACCCCGTCACCGTATGGCTGGTCCCGCTCACTTCCCGGTTCGTATAGCCGGGAACATAATTCGGGGAGCTGCCGCCCGTAACCGTATGCGAAAATGGCGTCATATCGGCAATATTCGCAGTCGAAATGGTCCATTCTGACGACGTCCAGGTCGTATTGCCGCTTCGATTGCTCGACGCCCGCACTCCATGACTGTCCTCATATTCCCAGTCCCGACCGGTCCCGTCCTGATCGATTTCCCCGTAAATGTCAATCAATGTCCCGGCCGTATGGTTTCCATTGGAGTAGAGAAAATAGGCATCATCACCGTTAAAGTTGAAACTCCCGTAGAACATGCTGGGAGCCCGGCCATACTCGGTCGTGAAAGTGGATTCGCTGTAGGCAATGCAAAAGGCTGTGCCATTGGTAATCACCCCCGTCAGTTCCAGGTCATACCACGTGCTGCCATTGTTCTGACCGGAAACATACCAGGTGTCTGTACCAAAATTGATGTCGCTCCCAGACGCATTGTAAATTTCCACAAACCGGCCCGCCCAGGTATCTTTAGGGTCTGCCACCTCCGAAATGAATAGCCCGCCGCTGCCGCCCCCCGACGTCGAAAAAGTGGAATTGGTGCTGACATCCAGCACATAGCCATCCGCACCGGACACGGCATCCCAGGCCACGGTAAATTCTGTCGCGTTGGTCTCACTGACACGCAACCCCGAAATGCTGGTGAAGCAGGGCGCGGTTCCCTCAATCGAGAAGGTGTAGGGATTTTCGTCGCTGTCGTTGTTGGCAATGGAAACCAGCCCGGTATAGGTCGCCCCCGGCGCCGTCGGCGCAAACTTGATTTTGAAGGTCGTTGTGCCCCCCGCCGCCACGGTCGCGCTTGGATTGGCGTTGATGGAAAAGACGGTGTCCGCTGACAGCGTGATCGGCACCGTGTTGGTCAGCGTCGCCGTCCCGCTGTTGGTGATCGTGTACGTATTGGTCACCGCCACCGCGGTCGACACAGAACCAAAATCCGTCCCATCCGTCGTCGACGGCGTACTGTCCCCACTGGTGATCTCCACATCATCCTTACCCAAAACGGCAATCTCGGGGCCAGAGGCGGCCCCCGGGGTACCGCTGCATGTGAAATTCTTAAAACGGACGCCCCGGCCACTGGTCCCCCCACTGATGAAACGAAACTGGGTTGTGGAGGTCAGGGTGGCCGTGATGGTCATCGTTCCGGCACTGATATACGTGCTGCTGGATGGCGTTGCAGAGGTCCACGTTTGGGCGGTCCAGGTAGACCCCCCATCTGTTGAAATCTCAATTTTCAGCGGATTTGCACCTCCAGCCCCATAGGTCGCCACCTGACCGCCGGTAATTGTTACAGAGGTATATCCCGCCAGATCATACGAGGAAGAAGACATTCCATCCGGTGAAGACGTGGACTCCGCCAATAGATATGTGCCCCGGTCTAATGTTAACGATCCCGAAGAAAGCTCTGTCCAGCCAGACGGCATGTCCGCGGTGAATGACCAAATGGTATCCGCTTGCGCCATAATCGGAACGGCAAGAGCCGCACACAACACCAGCAAAGGGGTCAGCCCGTGAATTGCAGCATTCTGTTTAGGCCGAAGTGCCGCCTCCGCGCGTTGGCCGATGGGAGCGCGCACGCGCCGCCCCGTGAACATGTTGAAGATATTCATTGTTCGTTCCTCCACCCAGCGGGCTTCGTTTGCGTCCAGTCAGCAAAAAGGGGTCTGGTTTTCATTGTCTCTCTCCCAAAATCAACTTACGCGAAGGGGTCAGTCCTATGTTTTGATGTTTTCCAGCCATCATCACGTTACCCTCTCCCCCACCGTTGAATGTCGAATGTTGGATGTTGGATGTTGAATGTTGAACACCCCCGCCCCTCCGAAAAGGGGTCAGTCCTATGATTTGATGTTTTCGGAGCGCGGACGCCGACGGCGCGGCGTTCCTACCCACGGCCGTTCTCCGCTCCAAAATGGATTGATTCACCTTCATGTCGCCCCTCGCTTCTCGATCTCAGCCTTCACAAATTCAAATGCCTGCCTTGCTTTTTCAACGGCGGTCAGGGCCTCGGAGACGGGGATTTCCCGTCCGTCGTCGGGGTATCGTCCCTGCACGGCATAATCGGTCAATTCCACGGCCATGGAGGCCAGCTGGGTAAAGGCCGGATGTTCTTCCGCGCACAGCTCGACCAGTCGCGGCAAGCTGTGGGTTCTCTCCACGTGTCGGTCCGTGGCGGTCAGGAATGCCTTCAAGCATTTCTCCACGCACTGCTGGGCATGGTAGCAGGTCGTGTCCACAACAGGGGGCACGACGGAAATCATCGTCTCCGCCGTTCGCAGGTCGTTGGCGGCTTTCGCCAGCCACCGCGCCACTGCCATTTTGACCGCTTCATCCATGACACAAGATTCCTGTTTCCGACACTTCCCGGGCCAGCGTGTTCGCCACGCGCTTCTGCGACTCAAATTCGTCCGGCGACAGCACAACCACGTCCAGGGGAATCACCGGGTTCTGGAACAGCCGATGCGTTTTCAGCTGGATGTCGCGCGAGTTCTCGCTTCCCGAATACACCAGCAAGACATCCACATCGCTTTCCGGACCTGCCGTCCCGGAGGCGCGGGATCCAAACAGATAAATCCTATCCGGGCGCACTTCGTCCGCAATTCGACTCACCACGCGCCCGGCGACCGGATCGATCGCGGCTCTGCTGCGCGAAGGGGTCAGTCCTATGTTTTGATGTTTCCGGGGTTTCATCGCTTCACACTCCCAAAATCAATTGCCTTTCACGAATTTCGTAGTTTCGACTGTTAGGCTCCGGCTCATTTCGCCCGTTCCTTCGCGCGGTAATCCAGTGGCAGCCTCGGCCACTTGGGGCTTGCCCTTGTCCTGAGCGGCACCTGTCAGAAATACCCGGCGATAGAAATCGCCCAGAATGGGATTAGCCAAAATATCGGCCTCCATCTGTTTTTCCTGCTCGCTGGGCGGCAATCCGCCGTATTTCTTCTGGACCGCCTGCTGGCACTCTTCTTTCATTTTCACGCAGTCAAATGTTTTAGTTTTCATAGTCCACCACCTGTTTCGGGGAATAGATTCCGATTTCGCCATACCGAAGCTGCCGATTCACGGATAGATATCCTTCGATTTTCTCATAATGGACGATGTGCTTAAAATTCCAGCTCACGATCCTGTCGGCCCGGGCCACCGTGGCGACGGCAATGTGTTCCGCATCGGTGGCGGATGCCAGTCCGACGACCTGGGCATCCAGATAGGCTTGTTTGAGGACTTTCACGGCCGGATCGGGGGCCAATCGTTCGATGCACTTGTCGGGAATATCGGCCATCATCGCGTCACCCTCTCCCCCTCCGTTGAATGTCGAATGTTGAATGTTGAATGTTGGATGTTGGATGTTGAGCACCCCCTCCCCTCCGTGACCTCCATAGCCTTGGCGACGGGGGGTGTGCATCTCTGTGCTTTCGGTGGTTCAAATCCGGTTTTCATGTTCAGTAAACCTCGTCGTGAGTTCCCAGTTCGATCAAGAAAACGGCGTCTTCCGAGCCTTCATCTTTCACAAACTCGAAAATGATTCGTACATCATACCCGGCGCTGCAGGCCCACGTACCCGCCAGCTTCCCTTTCAGCTTGTGAGCTTTCAGTTTCGGATTAAATGGATTTTCGATCAACATCGCTACAGCTTCTTCCAAGTCCTTTTGCAAGTCGGGGCGCCGTTCAGCCATGCGCCGAAAGGCGCGCTTGAACGGGTGGCTCCAAACCAGCGTCCTCATTTTTCCAAATCCTTCATCAAATCGGCTACGGAACCTTTCTTCACTTCACCACGGGCATATTCGGCCCGGGCTTCCTGCACAGACTGCGCCAAGGCTTCCCGCTTCTGGTCAATCATGCGGTTTTGCAAAATCCGCACGAGATCCTCCTGCTGCTGGAGCGACAGGGCATCCGCTGCATCCAGCACCTCACCAAATATCGCTGCATGTTTCATCGCACGTTCCTCCACTCACGCAAAGGGGTCCGTCCTACAAATTGATATTTTCCAGCCATCATCGCGTCACCCTCTCCCCCTCCGTTGAATGTCGAATGTTGAATGTTGGATGTTGGATGTTGAACGGGCGCATCTGCGATTCGGTGCATTTGCCGTGTCAAAAGAAGGCAACAGCTCGGCTCGGCAGGGACGCCTCGCCCTACCTTCGTCTGTCTGTGATCTGGCCGGTAGGGCGAACCCTCCGGGTGAGCCGCATTCCGGCATCCGTCTGCCCTGTTTGACCGAACGTGCACCGAATCGCAGATGCGCCCATGTTGAACACCCATCCCCTCTGCCTGTCCACCATAGCCTTGGCGACGGTGGATGCCTCTGTGGTGAATAACACCTGTTTTCATCTCTACTCCTGCACCAGTTTCACCCGGAAAACACCGGTGAGGGCATCGCCCACATCCACCCAGACGCTGATGTTGGTCTCGCCTTCGCCGGCAATAATGGGCGGATCTTTTTCGCCATCGCCATCCAGATCGTCGGAAAACGCATAAGGCTCTCCTGTCTCGGGGTCAATCGCGGCCAGCAGTGGGATGTGTTCCAGGCGATAGGTCTTACCCGGCACCGATTGCCATTCAACTCGTACCGGCGTCGATTCCGTGGCCATCCTCGCCAGGGTTTCGGGCGAGCTGTCCGGCTCAATAATTCTGAACGCGAGCATCGAGCCCGCATCGGTCGGGTCAGTCCCCGCCAGCATTTCATGCAGATCGCTCATACCATCGCCGTCCCAGTCCTCCGGCGAGACCCCTCCGGGCTGGTCCGTGCCCAGCAATCGCTCCCACGAGTTATTCAAGCCGTCACCATCGTCGTCGCGCCCATCAAGAGCACGCGTCTTTTGAAATGTCAGCACGAGTTCGCTGGTGCGCGCGTCCGACAGGTTGACCAGCTCGCTATCGGCATAGAACGTCGCCTCGGCGGCGGTCGGTGCATTGTAGGCCCGGGCAAACACCTGGACATCCTCGCCGGGACGCTTGGGCAAGACCATGCAGAACAGGCCATTGTTCGTGCTGCACGTGTTCAATCCCATCCCCCCGGTGCAATCGAGCAGCACGGGATTAAACGGATGCGACATCCCGTTGACATGCGGCGCAATCACCAAATTATTCGTCGCCACGCGCAATTCGACCAACGATTGGATTGGCCCGGCATGACAGCCGGGCATGGGGCGGCCATACGGGTCCAACAAAGGCTCGAGGTTCCCAATGTACAGCGGCGCAGAAATCCCTTCGGCGCTCGCGCCATGGACAACGCCCACAAAAGCCACCGGGGTCATCAGGCTGAACAATAGAACAAAGACCACCCATCGCCAGCCGCATCGGGTATGGTTCGTTTTCATCATTTCGGTTCTCCCGTTAATGCCGCCGAACGGTTGTCCGGACAACCATCAACCAAATCATCACGCATTAGAAATGTCAGCGCTCTCTTAGGGTGCTTCCACCACGCTGCTTGTTCACGACTTTCTTCAGCTACATATCAATATAGGGTCATTTGACCTTTAACACAAACATAATCGTCCATTATTTTACCTCTTTTTACCTCTTTTTTTACCCCGACTTTCGGTGCTATTTTCAAGGCCTGACCCGGGGGTGTCGTCTCAAATGGTCACTGCGGGACTGCCCCCCCTTCCCGCCAACTCTGTACTACAATCTTGCAAAATCGTATTTCCAGATGCGTATGTCATGCAACAGCTCTATTACCGGGGCCTCCATAAAAGGGAAATCAGCCCGTATATAACCTCAAATACTTTAATCTAATCGATCCTCCCATTCCCATATCCATCACCGCTTTTAGACCAATCTTTTAGTTTTAATACGCATTATTACCCCCGAAAATCGGCTCGATCCGTTATGACAGGACGAATTACTGAGATCGGGTCGCTTCGCGCCCCGCTCTTGGGGTGGCGCACCCCCCGAAATTCAAACCGCGTTTCCGAGCCTCGGCGCGGCGGCGGTACCGCACGCGCCAAAAAAGAAAGCATCGGGCCAGTCGAATCCGCATCCCCCGTGTTGCTCGCGGATTTCCCCAATCTGTGGCGCGTCGTAGCCGAAACGCCAAAAAGTCGTCGGTGGTGGGCCCTGCAGGACTTGAACCTGCGACCAGAAGATTATGAGTCTCCTGCTCTGACCAACTGAGCTAAGGGCCCGGCGTCAATAATACAAGCATTTTAGCCAATGTTTGCAATGGTTTCATGCGTTTCAGGCGTTTCATAGTGTGCGCTTGTGTGCGCTTCTGTTTCGACTGTTTGGACGCTCATAAAGCGCACATAAAGCACACAGTCGGTTTTTGCCCTTTTGACTGACTCCATCGCTTTCATTGCACCAGGATCATGCCCGGCGATAGCTCCAGGTTCAAGACACAAAACGCCCAGACCATATCCGGCTCCCCGGCCATCCCCGGCCCGATCACCAGGATGGTCATGCGGTTGAGCCCGCCTCGTGTACGGTGCCCAGGTGGACAGATTGACCGCCTGGTTGTCACCAGGATCAACCGGCTTGACGATCAGCCCGTCCCCCCGGCCTCTCTGGCGGCGCGTTCGGCCCGGCCTTGTTGGACGGCGCTACGCAGAGCGCCCCGCGTAGCCTTGTCCAGCAGGTCCATGATGTCATGCGCCTTGTTCTGGTCTTTCAAGTGCGGGATGATGAGGGGCATGACGCTTGAAGGAATGCCCAACACGCTGTTTTTTACGCTCACCATGATACGTTCATATGCCGTTATCATCTCCGCTCGGGGGGCAAGTTCACCCATCCGGGTTTCATATTGAACCGCCGCATTTTCCAAAACGGCAAGGGCCTTTGTTTCGGCAAGGTGGCGCTCACTCACGGCAAGAACCGCGTTCAAGTCGCCTTTGCGCTTCAACCGGATCAATAGGCGGTGACTTTCAATCTCCTGTTTCCGCAACCGATCCAACGCGGGCAACAAACCCTCATCGTCACCAGCATCAGCCGGTGAGGGTTTGGAAGCGGCGGCGGTTCCCGGTGAACCGTTCGGGGCGGCTTCCGGCGTCGTGTTGGCAAGGGCAATCGCCTTGTGTCGGGCGGTCCGGTTCCCGTTCGCCGCAACCCATGAAAGCGCATCGGAAGGATCGAAGAAAACTTGCGCCCGGCCCCCACCAGCGCGGGGGATTCGCAGACACGGCAGACCCTTTTTCAACCATCGGCAAACGGTCGCTTCACTCGCCCCGGTTTTCTGGCGGAACGCGGACATTGATAGGATATTTTCGTTGTTCATGGTGTGCTCCTAACGTGTGGATTTTTACCGGCTCAAACTCTCAAACTTTTTTCCAAACCGTCATGCGATGAAGGACCGCAATGCGCGACGGAACGACCCCGGTGCGGTGGGCAAAAAGGACCCATGCTTTTTTTCTGGCGGGTCATGGCCGGGTTCCGGTGGAGATGGCGGTGGGGCAGGGAGCGCCCTTGGCCCCTGTGCGCCTCTGTGGATCGTTCACGGCTCTATCCATGCCGACACCCGGCCCCCGGCGCTCCGTGCGCTCTACGGGCATCCTAGCGGCACTTTTCAGCGCTTGAAGCTCTCGCCATCTATCGCGGGCATAATGTCGCAAGATGTCGAATGCTGTTCGTTCGGCATCACTTCGATCATCACAGAATATGAACGGGATTCGATAGCGCATCTGAAGCGCAAGAATTGATTGCCATGCGGAGACGGGGTCCATCTGTGAACGGTAGCATCCACTTCGTAGGTCATGTGCTGGTGACTCGACTAGGACACATGCGAACTCATAGCTACGCAGTCGCACCAGTTCGCGCTCGAATCGTTCCCGTCCATAGGACAGGCATCCGATCAGGTCGCCAAGTTCCTTGCGCTCTATAGCGATTCTGGAGCCGAACCCGTGCAAGGTCAGGTCGCCGCTCGCCAGCGTTCCCGTTTCCACCGTGCAGGGGTATCCCGAAAAGGTGTAGGGCTGTTGCTCTCTGCTATCGCAGACAACCCGCAGGACCAACTTGGAGACGGTTTCACTCATGGTTCATCGAAGTGGGGGCACCACGTCACGCTCCACAGGAGAGACGGCCACGCGGCGCAATGCCCCCGGAAGTCAGCGCCTAGAGGCTCCCGATTTTTTCGGCGGGTTGGCCCGTTGCCAAACCGAAACCAGCGCCGGGCACAGTTCGCAGGGGTCCATCTGTTCGACTGATTCGATAAGGGTCCCGTCAATCCAGCCTCGCGGCTGTGAACCGCTCGGGATTAAAACATGGATTATCGGTTCCACAGGCGACGGAAGCGCCGCCGGGATAAACTTCCGGTCCAGCCCGTCCAAAACGTCTGGAACAAAACCCGCCAGACATTCGACGCGCCACGGTACAAGGTCAACGGCCACGGCATCCCCCCCTATGAGTTTTCGGCGGGCATCGGTTCGTGCGGCGGCGGCTTGGCGGGCAAGTTCCTGCCGCCTGTCTCCAATCCGCCGTTCAAGTGATCGAATCGCGGCTTGCACGGCATCCCGCCTGCTCTCGACTTCGGCGACGGAATTACAGAATCCCAGCAATCCGCCCAGCGCCGGACGCTCGGAAGAAAACCTGCCGCGCCCATCCAACCAATCGGGATTGAGATGCTGGCGCAAATCGGCTTCGGCCTTCTCACGGGCAATCTGCAATTCATTTTCGATCTGGGCGGAATCCTCCATGAGTTCGGCAATCTCGGTTTCGATCCTGCCATATTCGTATTCATCGAAACGGCTTTGCGCCAGCGTCAACCGCTCTTTTGCGATTTCGACGCGCTCGGAAAGTTCGCGGCGGCGGCTGGCGGCTTCGTTCAACGCGCCTTTGTGGATGTCCAGCGCCCCAAGCTCCTGTTGGGCTTGTTC
>JAQUJC010000002.1 GCA_028681135.1 Kiritimatiellia bacterium
AGCAGAGCCATCGCGGCGCGGCGGGGGGAGGGGGCGGAGGATGGGGGGATGGGGTGGGGAGTGCTCATGATTCTGGGTCTGGGGCTGGGGGGGGGGCGGGTTGAAAAGCCGGGGGGGGGAGGCGCTTGGGCTTAATGTAGTTTTCCTTCACGAAGCGGTCCATCTGGCGCAGCAGATTGCCATCGCCGGTGGCGAGCTTTTTGAGCGCGCCGGCATAGGCGTCACCGGCCTTCTGGAGGGCGTCGTCGATGCGCTGCATGTCCTCGGTGAAGCCAACATATTTCTCATAGATTTTACGGACGGTATCAAAGATGTCGTCCAGGATATCGCGCTGGTTTTCGAGGCGCCAGATTTGTCCGACGAGGCGCAGAGTGGCCAGTAGGCCGCCCGGGCTGACGAGGATGGCGCCAGCGCGCGCGGCGGTCTCGAACAGGGCGGGCTTGGCGGAGAGCGCCAGGGAGAAGGCGGGTTCGCTGGGGACGAAGAGCAAGATGAAGTCGGGCGACTTGGTGCGGAAGGCGTCAAGGTCCTGATAGCCTTTTTCGGTGAGGCCTTTGATATGCGTCTCGATGGAGGCCACATGGGCCTTGAGGGCGGCGGTGCGTGCGGCGTCGCTGTCGGCATTGGTGTGATCGAGGTAGGCGTTGAGAGACATCTTGGCATCAATGAGGATGCAGCGGTCTTCGGGAAGGCGAATGACGGCATCGGGCTGGTAGCGGCGGCCATCGGCTTCGGTGACGCTGACTTGCAGGTCGTAGTCGCGGCCTTGCTGCAGGCCGGAGGATTCCAGCAGGCGTTCGAGCACCAGTTCGCCCCAGTTGCCGACAGCCTTGTTGTCGCCCTTGAGGGCGTCCGCCAGGTGATCGGCCTTAAGGCCAATGTCGCGGCTTTGTTTGGACAGTTCTTCAACCTGTGCTTTGAGGGCACTGCGTTGCTTGGTCTCGTCGATATGAACCTGTTCAATTTTTTTGCGAAAGTCGGCGATCCGCTCGCCGAGGGGCGAGAGAAGGGTGGCGAGGGCTTCGCGGTTCTGGGTGGTGAATTTCTGGGACTGGGTATCGAGGGTTTGCGCGGCGAGAGCCTGAAACTGGTGGACAAGGTCTTCGCGTGCACCGGCCAGCGCGTCGTATTGTGCCTGGAGCCGGATGAGATCGGTCCGGGCGCGTTGGTTGCGACCAGCCGCCACCAGGGCCATCAGGGCCGCGCCCAGAAGGAGGCCGAAAACCCAGGCACCGATGACATATATGTACAGGATGGACATGGGACAGAGTTACCTGTTCTGGAGGGGCAAAAGCAATCTTAAAGAAATAGAAGCCGTCCCATTATGGAAAAATTTATGGATTGCCTTTGAAGGGGTGAGCCCGTTCAAAGTCGGGTAGAAAGTCGTCCGAATTGGCCAGGGGTTGGATGAGAAGATTTTCAAACTCGAGCGCTTGGGCATGGTCGAGGGCGGTTTGGTATTCCTGGGCTGTTAGGCGGCGGTCGAATGGGGGGCGTTGGTGCGTGGCGGGCACGGGGGTGTACTGGCTCATCAGCGAGAGCGGCAGCCAGCGGCCGAATTCCTGGTGCAGCACGTCGAGAGCACGCAAGGTATTATCGATGTGGCCAGGCAGAACGAGGTGACGCACGAGAACGCCGCGCTGGGCGGGGGTGATGCCGGTGGGGTCGAAGGGCTCCAAAAAGCCTTTTTCAGCAATCATCAGACGCAGGGCTTCGAGGGTAATTTCCGGATAGCGTTCGTCGCCCATGACGGCATGGGCAATCTGCGGATCGGCGAACTTGAAGTCGGGCAGGAAAATATCCATTTGAGTGGCGTAGCGGGAAATCATGACGGGGCGCTGATACCCCGAGGAATTGAAAAGAAAGGGAATGGTGACACCCTCGGCGCGCAGGCGGGCGCAAAGAGCTTCGATGTGGGGCCAAAAGTGGTCGGGGGTGACGAAGTTAAGGTTATGAACGCCCTTCGTGATGAGGTCCAGGGCCATCTGATGGAATTGCTCTTCGCTGGTGGGTTGGCCGGTGCTGTCTGCATTGGAAATTTGCCAATTCTGGCAGAAGAAGCAGTGACAGGCGCAGCCGGAGAAAAAGAGGGTGCCGGAACCGCGAGTGCCGCTGAGGCAGGGCTCTTCGCCAACGTGTGAACCGTAGGAAGCGATACGCAACTCGGCGGTTTCGCCACAGACGCCGGGGACTCCCGCGCGACGGTCCGTGGCGCACTGACGCGGACACAGGCGGCAGGGAGTATAGAGAGAATCGTTCATGTTACAGGGGAATCATGGGATGGAGAGGGATTTGTTTCTGGGATTGTAGGACGGACATCTTCCCACGTCCAGCGGAGGAATTGGCGGCGGAGAGGTCGGGGGAGGCCGCGGGTCGGCGGCGGGGGGGGGGCGGGTAGATGGGGGGCGAGGGCGGGGGGGATATCGCGGGCGCCGGCGTGACGATAACCGCGAATGAGAGCATCGGCGGCGGTGTTGGGAGGAATACCGCGGACGTGCGTCAGAAAATCCAACATGGCTTCGACGAGGGCGGACAAGGGAATGCCGTGTTCATGGGGGAAGCGTGCGCCCATCCAGTCGGCGAGGGCCATGAAGGCGGCAAAAACGGAGGGCTGGTCTTGCCAGATGAGGGGCGCGGCGGCGAGGAAGCGGTTGGAACTGACGATGGCATCCCAGTAGTGAGCGAAGCGGGCGGTACGGAGGAGGTGAGCGGCCGGCCAGTCGCGGGTGGAGAGGACGTCGTAGGGCGGGGCCGTGTTGTAGCGCATCGCAAAGGCGTCGTCGTGACGGGCGATCGGCGCGCCGGGGAGCTTTTTCAGAATCCCGAGTTGGATTTCGTGCGGGTCCAGCGCAACGAGGCGGTCAAAGCCTTCCGCAAAACTGGCCGGGGTTTCACCGGGCAGTCCGGCGATGAGATCGGTGTGGAGGAAGGCGGGGGTCTGTTCGCGCAGGAAGCGCAGGTTGTCGGCGATGCGGCCTGGATGCTGCGGGCGGCGGATGGTATCGAGGACCCGCGGATTAAATGATTGAATGCCAATTTCGAGCTGGAGCGACCGGGGTGGAAAGCGCGCCAGGATGTCGCGCAAGTCGTCGGGAAAGCGGTCGGGTAGCATCTCGAAATGGAGGAAGAGGCCAGGATAATGGTCGAGGTGATCGAGAAAGAAGGAGAGTATTTCGATGGCACGGGGCACGTTGAGATTGAAGGAGCGGTCGCAGAACTTGAATGAGCGCGCGCCGCGAGCGAGGAGCCGGTCGAAGGCGGCGAGAAGAGATGGCATAGGAAAAAAGCGAACGCTCGTGTCATTCGCAGAGACACAGTAGTCGCAGCGCATGGGGCAGCCGCGCGAGGATTCGACGTAAAGAATTCGATGAGCAAGGTCGGTGTCGGTGTACTCGTCGTAGGGGAGATGGACTTGGGAAAGGTCGGGCGGGGGGGGGTGTCGGACCTGATTCACCCCCGCGGCAAGCCCGTGGGGGGCTGAAAGCAAATCGCGGCAGAGCGCGGGGAAGGCGAGGTCGCCTTCGCCGAGAATCAGGACATCGGCGTAATCCTGAACAGCTTTTTTGACAGAATGGCCAGGATGAACAGGATGGTCCGGATGGGTCGGGTAGGGACGGCGCGGCGCGCCATCCGGGCTGTTGAACTCTCGGCTCACCCGGAGGGTTCGCCCTACCCCAGGAAGATCGGGTTGAGAGGTTTCGGGTAGGGCGAGGCATCCCTGCCGAGCCGGGTTTTGGGGTGCCGGAATTTCCGGTCCCCCCAGCACAATCTTTAGCTCTGGCTGTGTCTCGCGAAGAAGCGGAATCACCTCCCTGACCCGGCTGACATTCCAGATATAGACACCGAGGCCGAGGATTCTCGGGTTGCGATCCGCAAGGGCTTCCGCGATCTCGGCAGCGGTTTGCTGGATCGTAAATTCGAGCAGCTCGGTTTGTTCGCGCCACTCGCCCATATTGGCGAGTAGGCAACGCGCGCCCATCGAGGCATGGCTGTGGCGGGCGTTGATGGCAGCGATCAGGATGGGCGCGGGGGGGGGCATTTAATGTGTTACAGGCCAGTCGGGGGGGGGGGGGAGGGGAGGGGGGGGGGGGTTCCAGTGGTGGGATGCGTGAGAAGGATGCGAGAGGCGTGGAGCCAGTGGCGGGGATTGGTTGATAGTGGATGGTTGGTGGTGGATGGAAAAGATGGAGATCCATAGAGCGTGTCGCCGACAATAGGGTGGCCGGCGGCGGCGAGATGACAACGAATCTGGTGGGTGACGCCGGTATGGATGGTGACGTCGATCAGGGAGGTGTCTTGGCCGGTTTCGATGGGGACCCAGGCGGTGGTGGCATCGAAGCGGTGGCTTTCTTTCACCTTGGCGAGATTTTTTACGACGGCCATTTTGCAGGGACTGCGCGTTTGGTGGGTGAGGGGGGCCTCGAGGCGTGAGGGCTTATCGACGCGACCGTGGACAAGCGCAGTATAGTGTTTTGCGACGGCGAAGCGTCGGAATTGGGCGCGCAAAGCGGCATAGGCGACGGAGGTTTTAGCGGCGAGAACCAGGCCGGAGGTCTGTGTGTCGAGGCGATGCAGTAGAGCGGGGAAGAGACGCTCGCCGCCGATGGCGGCGAGGTCGGGATAGCGGGCGATAAGGGCGTTGGCGAGGGTGTCGGTTTCAGTAAAGCGGAGGGGGTGGGTGGGCTGGCCGGCGGGCTTGTCGAGGGCGAGGAGGGTGGCGTCTTCAAAGAGTATGGCGAGGGGGAGGCTGGGGTTGGGCTGGAGGCGCAGATCAACGGGTTCGGGGATGGCGCGGCAGTCGAGGGTGTCGCCCGTGGTGAGCTTGGCGCCTTTTTTGGCGGGACGGCCATTGAGGAGGATGCTTCCGCTGGAAAGGAGGTCTGCCACCGTGGCGCGGTCAAGCCAGGGGTAGATGTTCAGCAGGAAGCGGTCAAGGCGGGTGCCGGTGCCCTCGATGGTGTGCTGGTCGTGCGGGATCATGGCGCGGTGGAGGGCGGGTTGTGGGGGTACAAGAACAGGGCATTTCGTGTGGAACAATTTTCCATAGCGTGGAAAATCCGCGAAAAAGTTTTCCATAGCGTGGAAAAACGGAGGCCTATTTTTCCATAGCGTGGAAAAAGTGCGGAACAATTTTCCATAGCGTGGAAAAAAAGTTTCCACCCTGTGGAAAAGCCGGGGGCGGGGAGGATCAGGCGCATGGGGGCTCCAGCAAAAGGCGGAGGGTTTCGCTGGCAGCCAGGAGGCCGGCGGCAGCGGTGCAGGCATGGAGGGATCCCATGGGGGGGCGGAGGCGTCCGCGAATATAGAAGTCGGGGGCGGGTTCAACGGGGGCGGTGGGGTCGCGGGGGGCTTCCCTGCTGAAAATGCAGCGGATGCCGCGTTTAGCGCCACGCCGATGAAGACGCTTGCGCAGATGCTTGGCGAGGGGACAGGTGTGGGAATCAAACAGGTCGGCCGCAACAAATCGGGTGGGGTCGCGTTTGCGGGCGGCCCCCATGCAACTGATGATGCAGGGCACCTTGGCGGCTTGCGCGGCCAGCAGGAATTCGGTCTTGGGTAGCAACGAGTCGATGGCGTCGATCAGGACATCGCACGGATGGTCGGCCAGGAGGGCTGGGGCGGTGTCGGCGTCGAGAAAGAGCGTGAGTGGGGTGAGGGTGGCCGCGGGATTGATGTCGTGCAGGATACGAGCGGCGGCGGTGACTTTGGGGGTGCCAAGGGTGGAGTGAAACGCAAAAGGATGGCGGTTGATATTGGTGGCGCGGAGTTCGTCGAAGTCGACCAGGGTGAGATGACCAATGCCAGAGCGGACGAGAGATTCGGCGGCAGCAGCACCGACCGCGCCAAGGCCCGCGATGGTGACGCGGGCGGCAGAAAGACGTAACAGCGCTTCGGGGCCGAGCAGGAGTTCGAGTCGCGCGAAGGGGGTTGTCATGGCGGAAAGAGGTACATGGCGTCCGGCGAGGGGGGGGGGCTACTTGTTGATGCGAATGTAATCCTCGGTGCAGTCGCAGGAATAGACCGTGGCGGCCTGGCGGCCGAGGTGTAGATCGATGGTCAGGGTGAATTGTTTCTTGGCGACCACCTTGGATAGACGGGCCATGGAGGCGCCGGCTTTGAGACCCTTTTGCACCGCCAGGAGTTTGTCGTAGAAGATTTCCACCTTGGTTTCATCCACCTTGGCGGGGGAATAGCCCAGGGCATCCATGACGCGGCCCCAATTGGGAGTGGAGCCAACCCACGAGGTCTTGACCAGAAATGAGTTGGCGACGGATCGTGCGGCGGCTTCGGCGTCGGCGGCGGTGCGGGCACCTTGCACCCGAACCGTGACCAGTTTTTGCGCACCCTCGCCGTCGCGGACCATGTCCATGGCCAGGCGGAAGGTGAGGCCGTCCAAGGCGGCGACGAAAGCTGGCCAGTCGCGGTGGCCCGGTTTGAGCGGGGTGTTGCCGGCGCGTCCGTTGGCCAGCAGCAGGGCCGTGTCGTTGGTGCTTTGATCGGCGTCGACAGTGATGCGATTGAAGGATTGATCGACGGCGGCCTTGAGGGCTTTTTGGAGCGCGCGGCGGTCGATGGCCGCATCGGTGAGCAGGAAGGCGAGCATGGTGGCCATGTTGGGTTGGATCATGCCGGAGCCTTTGGCGATGCCGGTGAGCCGGCAGGGGCGGCCGTTAGCAATAAAGCGAGTCGTATAGCGCTTGGGGACGAGATCGGTGGTCATGATGGCGCGGGCAGCGTCTTCACCCCCGGTGGGGGAGAGCGCGCCGGCGAGCTTTTCAATGCCGGGGCGAATACGGTCCATTTGCAGCGGTACGCCGATGCGGCCGGTGGAGCAGACCAGGACGAGTTCGGGGGCGATGCCGAATTGGGTGGCCGTATGTTCTGCCATGGCCTTGGCATCCCGCATCCCGGCCTTGCCGGTGCAGGCGTTGGCCTGTCCACTGTTGACGATGATGCCGTGGGCCATGCCGATGTTGGCCACGCGTTCCGTATCGAGGCGCACGGTCGCGGCCTTGACCTGATTAGTCGTGAAGGTGCCAGCCAGCGTAGCAGGGGAGTCGGAGAAGAACAGGGCCATGTCGCGCTGGCGGTTTTTTTTAAGCCCGGCGATGATACCGGCGGCACGGAAGCCAACGGGAAGTGTGGCTTTGGCGGAGAAGGTCAGGGGCGTTGTCGATTTCATGATGGTGAGGAGTATAGGAGGCTGGCAGCGTGTGCGTCGAGGAGGAACAGGTGTTTATAGAGCGCGGCATAGCCTCAATCCCAAGAGATAAGACATCAGCGGGCGGATACCGATGGCTACAGATGGGGTTCACCTTTCAGCGGGGGGGGGCGGAGTGTGGAGGCGGCAAACGAGTGGGGTCACTTATTGCAATAAGTAACCGTTACTTATTGCAATAAGTGACTGTGTCTGTTGCAGTGATTGGCGTGCTGGTAAGGCGGCAAACAAGAGGGGGCAGACGCAAAAAACCCCGGGACAGGGCCCGGGGTTTTGACAGAACTGAAACGACTTAGCGCTTCGAGAACTGGAAGCGGCGGCGAGCACCAGGCTGACCGGGCTTTTTACGCTCTTTCATCCGTGGATCGCGAGTCAGGAAACCGGCCTTCTTGAGGACACTGCGGAAATTCTCGTCGACCTGGAGGAGGGCGCGGGAAATGCCGTGGCGCAGGGCACCGGCCTGGCCGGCAACTCCGCCGCCTTCGCACAGGGCAACGACATTAAATCCGTCTTCGCGCTCAATGGTTGTGAAGGGGGCTTTGACCACCAGACGCAGATCGGTGGTGGGGAAGTATTCCTCAAAGGGGCGTCCGTTGACAGTGATGGTGCCCTTGCCCTGTGAGAGGCGGACACGGGCGACGGCGGTCTTGCGGCGACCGGTGGCGAGGTATTCGATTTCAGCGGTTTTAGTGGCCATAATAGTTCTCCGAGATTAGCCGATAACGGTGGGGTTCTGGGCCGCATGGGGATGGTCGGCACCGGGGTAAAGTTTGAGACGGGAGAGGAAGGTGCGGCTCATATTGTTTTTGGGCAGCATGCCTTTGACCGCGTGCCAGAGGATGTAGTTGGGGTTTTTCGCGCGCATTTTGCCCGCGGGGGTTTCGGTGTAGCCGCCCTGATAGCCCGTATACTTGGCGTAAACCTTTTTCTCTTCCTTGGAATTGCCCGAGAGGGCGACCTTGGCCGAGTTAATAACCACGACAAAATCGCCCATGTCAATGTGGGGCGTATAATCGGGTTTGCCCCGGCCGCGCAGTAGGCGGCAGATATCGACCGCGAGGCGGCCGGCGGGTTTGTCGGCGGCATCCAGGAGATACCACTCGTGTTTGACTTCAGATTCTTTAGGTTGCGTCGTCTTCATAATTCTTCAATTCCCATTGCATGAGCGGCGAACAGTAGCGCGAGGCACGCGCGCCTGTCAACGCGGTTCTTTCCTGTATGAAACAACCCCGTGCCGGAGGGATCGGGAAAATCCGACGACAGAGGACGCTTCTGCCATTCGTTTGCCTGCCGGACATCAGCCCGGGCGTGCAGTGTAGTCCCGGTTACCGCCGGGCCGACACACGAAGTACAGAAGAACAATGGCTCCAGCGACAGGACTCGAACCTGTAACCTATTGGTTAACAGCCAACCGCTCTACCATTGAGCTACGCTGGAACCGAAAATCGAATGGCGAAGATAGCTGGAAGGGATAGAAAGTCAAGTCTTCTTCATAGAAATTGGTGGCGGGGGGAGGGGGGGGGCTGGTGGGGGCAGGGATAGTCGGCGCGCCCGGGGATGACGCCGCGGATGCCGCCCCGGGGTGCGGGGTGATCGCCGGCCCGTCGTGGAATAAGGTGCAGATGGCAGTGGAAAATGGATTGGCCGGCCGTGACGCCGTCATTTGCGCCAAAATTAAACCCAGTGATCGAGGCATCGGCAGCTTGAAGATTCGCGGCGATGGTTTGCGCCAGGCGGTGAGCGGCTGCCCATTCGTCGGGGGTGAGGTCGCGGAAGGAGGCGACGTGGCGGTGGGGAATGATGAGGGTATGGCCTTCGCTGACGGGAAAGCCATCGCGAAAGGCCAGGCAGGGGCCATCCTCGGCAAGAATGCGTTCGGCGGGCAAGCGGCAAAAGAGGCAAGTGGACTTCATGCGGGGGAGACTAGGAAAAAGGCGTCTGACAAGAAAGAAGGAACCGCAAGAAATCAAAAAATCGACAGGGGTATGATCGGTAGCCGTTGGCGCGAGGGGGGAAGGCTGCCAATCCCGGAATGATACGGCAAAAGGAACCGACAGCACAGAGAATGGGCGATGGGCGTGATGGTAAAACGTGCATGGGGATGAACCGAAGGTTGACAGCGATAAGAAAAACCCGCTATACATCCTCAACGTTTGATTTGGGTGGCCAGATAGCTCAGTTGGTAGAGCAATGGACTGAAAATCCATGTGTCATCGGTTCGATCCCGATTCTGGCCACCACTTTTCTTTTTGGCGGCAGGGAGGGGGGCGCAGGGGAACAGCAGGGGTGAAAGTTCTTTCCGGGCTCGGGGGGGGCGTGCTACAAATATACGAATCTTTTCTCCCAGCCAGAGGTTGATCGCATGAACCAAATCCTATTCAAGGAACAACTCTCCCCAGACGTGTATCGCTTGCGGGTGCGGGCGCCACTGATTGCGGAAGAGCGTCAGCCTGGTCAGTTTGTCATTCTCCAATTGGATACAGAATATGGGGAGCGGATTCCACTGACAATTGCCGATGCGGATACAGAGGAGGGAAGCATCACTCTGATTGTTCAAGCGGTAGGCAAAAGCACGATCCTGCTGGGCCAGATGCCGGTGGGCGGCCGGATTGCCAACTTGGTGGGGCCTCTGGGGCGGCCAACTCATATCGAGAAGGTGGGGCGGGTGGTGTGCGTCGGGGGAGGGATTGGGGTGGCACCGCTTTATCCGATTGCCCAGGGTATGAAAAAGGCGGGCAACCACCTGACGGTCGTTATCGGCGCGCGGACGAAGGACCTGATGATTTTGGAGCAGGAAATGCGGGCACTCGCCGACGAGGTACTGATATGCACGGATGATGGGACGTATGGGCATCACGGCCTGGTGACGGCACCGTTGAAAGAGCTGTGTGCCGGTGCCCCTAAGCCGGATTTAGTGGTGGCCATTGGCCCGCCGCTGATGATGAAGTTTTGTGCCGAAACGACGAAACCCTATGGGGTGCCGACGGTGGTAAGCCTCAACTCCATCATGATCGATGGCACGGGAATGTGCGGGGGATGCCGGGTGACGGTGGGCGGTAAAACAAAATTTGTGTGCGTTGATGGGCCGGAATTCGATGGCCACCAGGTGGATTTTGATCAGTTGATTCAGCGCCTGGGGTCGTACCGAAAGCAGGAAACCATTGCCGCCGATGGGTGCCACCTCCATACCGAAGCGAAGAAGAAGGGGTTGGTGGAGTGAGCAGGCGTCCTCCCGACGAATTGCGGAAGGAAGCTCGTGTGGAGTGGGCCCGGCTTCAGGCCTTGCCGCAGCCGTTGACTCCCCGCGACCGCCTGGCCATTCCGTGCCAGGAAATGCCCGCGCAGGAGTCGCTCGCCCGGGCGCAGAACATGCAGGAAGTGACCCTGGGATATTCCGATGAGCAGGCCCGGGTGGAAGCCGAGCGCTGCCTCCAGTGCCGCAATGCGCCATGCGTACAGGGTTGCCCGGTGCGTATTCAAATCCCGCAGTTCATTGCCGCGCTGGCAGCAGGAAATCCGGCGCGTGCCATCGCCATCATCCGGGAAACCAGCCTGTTGCCGGCGGTTTGCGGGCGGGTCTGTCCCCAAGAGATGCAGTGTCAGGCACACTGCACCGTGGGCAAGAGCCTGAAATCGGTGGACCAAGCGGTGGCGATTGGTCGGCTTGAACGCTATGCGGCGGATTGGGAGCGGACACATGGGGCGGTTTCCCCGCCGGTGGTGGCACCGGCCACGGGCAAGAAAGTGGCGGTGGTGGGCAGCGGGCCAGCCGGCATTACTGTGGCGGCGGATGTGCGTCGGGCAGGCCACGAGGTGGTCTTGTTTGAGGCGTTCCACAAGGCGGGGGGGGTGCTGGTGTATGGGATTCCTGAGTTCCGCTTGCCGAAGACAATTGTCCAGGCCGAATTAGATGCGCTGCAGCAGATGGGGGTGACGATCCGTACTAATTTTGTGGTGGGCCGTACGCGCAAGATTACTGATTTAATCACAAAAGATGGGTTCGATGCGGTGTTTGTAGGCTCTGGGGCGGGGCTGCCCAAATTCATGGAAATCGAGGGAGAAAATCTGGTGGGGGTCTATTCGGCGAACGAATATCTAACGCGCTCGAATCTGATGAAGGCCTATGACCGGGAGCGGGCGGAGACCCCCATCCCGTCGGCACGGCGCGTGGCAGTGCTGGGGGGGGGCAATGTGGCGATGGATGCGGCGCGTACGGCGCTGCGCTTGGGGGCGCAAGAGGTCCACCTGATCTATCGACGTACCGAGGTCGAGATGCCCGCACGGGCGGAAGAAGTGCGCCATGCGAAGGAGGAGGGCGTCCGCATCCATGTGCTGCAAAATGCCAAGCGTATTCTGGGGGCGAATGGGCACGTCACCGGCATTGAATGCCTGCGCCACGAACTGGGTGACCCCGATAGCAGTGGACGGCGGCGCTCGATGGTTATTCCCGATAGCGAGTTTCAGTTGCCAATCGAGGCGGTGATTGTGGCGATTGGCAACCAGTCGAATCCGTTGATCAAGCAGACCACGGAGGGGTTGGACGTGGACCAGTGGGGGCGCATCGTCACGGATCAACAGGGCCACACCAGTTTGCCCAACGTCTTTGCCGGCGGTGATATCGTGTTGGGGACGGCGACCGTCATTTTGGCGATGGGCGAAGGCCGACGGGCGGCGGCGGCCATCAATGAGATGCTGCAACAAGAGAATAGCGCCGGGGTCCCCGCCCGTCACAGTTAAGCTCTGCCCCGAGATTCAAGATTCAAGGGCTGACCCCAACGGACCCAACGGAGATGGAGTGAATAGGATGCAGGCAAAAAGAGGCGGGCAGCGGATATGGTGGGTTTTGATATTGGCCGTCCTGGTGGGGGGGGGCTGGTGGTGGATGGGCCGTGATGACATCGGCAGAAACGGAGCCACACAATTCAAGACCGCCCCATTGGAGCGCGGGGAGATTGTTCAGACCGTGACGGCCAACGGCGCGCTGGAGGCCGTTCAGACCGTTACGGTCGGCAGCGAAGTTTCCGGCAAGATCATTGACCTGCTCGTAGATTTTAATTCGGTGGTGACCAATGGGCAGGTGTTGGCGCGCCTGGATGCCTCGACCTATGAGCGGCAGATGGAGCAGGCAGAAGCAGAGTTGGAAAGCGCCCAGGCGACAGTCAAATTGGCTGCGGCGAATTATCGCAGGGCCCAAGAGCTACGGAGTCTGGACCTGGTTAGCCAGGCGGATTACGACCAGGCCGAAGTGTCGCTGGCGCAGTCCCGGGCCGCGTTGCGGATGCGCGAGGCCAGCCGGAGCAAGGTGCAGGTAGATTTGGAAAAGACGACGATTTTCTCGCCAATGGATGGGGTGGTTATTTCACGCGAGGTGGACGTGGGCCAAACCGTGGCGGCCAGTCTGAATGCCCCTACGCTGTTTACTCTGGCACAAGATTTGGGGCAGATGCGCATTGCCGCGCAGATTTCTGAAGCGGATGTGGGGGGGGTGGCGGAGGGACAACAGGTGACGTTTAGTGTCGATGCCTATCCGACGCTGATGTTTAGCGGAGTGGTTAGCCAAGTGCGCTATATGCCGGTGACCGTGCAGAACGTGGTGAATTACATGGCGATGGTGGAGGTGAGCAATCCGGACTTGAAGTTGCGTCCGGGTATGACGGCAAACGCGGCGGTGGAAACCGCGCGGCGGGAGGATGTGTTGCGGCTGCCCAATGCGGCCTTGCGCTTTCGCCCCCCGGATGAGGCCGTGGTGGTTGATGCGGGGGGCGACGACGAGTCGAACCGTGGGGCGCGTGACGGGCGCGAGGCCACTCGGCACCAGGATGTTCGCGGGGCCGGGCCCGTGTCGCCTGAAAACATGCGGACGGTCTATGTGCTGGATGACGCGGGGGGCTTGCGGGCCCAGCCGGTCGCGGTTGGGATTACTGATGGTAGTTGGACGGAAGTGGTGGGCTCGGATCTCACCGAGGGGCATCGGATTGTGACGGGCATCCAGCCGACATCGGAGCGTTCTGCTGGGGCAGCCCGTGGCGGGGCGTTGCCGTTTATGCCGCGAGCGTCAGGCCGGAGGAGGCGGTGAAGACAACCGCCGCAGAACCTCAGCCCGTCATTCGTTTGGAGTCGCTGGATAAAATTTACCAGACGGGTGCCGTGGCGATACACGCGGTGCGCGAGGTGTCACTGACGGTGGCCGCGGGTGAATTTGTCGCGGTGATGGGGCCGAGTGGCTCGGGCAAATCGACGTTGATGAATCTGATTGGCTGTCTGGACCGGCCGTCGGGGGGGCATTATTGGCTGGATGGCGAAGAGGTGGGCGCGCTATCGCCGAGCGCGCTGTCGCAGGTGCGTAACCAGCAGTTGGGGTTCGTGTTCCAGGGGTTCAATTTATTGTCGCGCACCTCGGCGCTGGAAAATGTGGAGCTGCCACTGTTGTATTCGGCGCACGGGCATGGGCGGCGGGAATTACGACGGCGTTCGCAGGCCGCGTTGGAGCGGGTGGGGCTGACCGACCGGGCGGCCCACCCGCCGAGCCAGTTGTCGGGTGGCCAGCAGCAGCGGGTGGCCATTGCCCGTGCACTGGTGAATGAACCAGCACTCCTGCTGGCGGACGAACCGACAGGCAATCTCGACACGCGCACGAGCATCGAGATCATGGCGATCTTTCAAAAGCTGAACCGCAAAGGTATGACCATTTTGATGGTGACCCACGAACCGGGAATTGCCCGCTACAGCCGCCGTGAAATCCTGATGCGTGACGGGCGGGTGGTGTCCGACCAACCCGTCCGCGAACGTCTGGAGGCCGTACAGGAACTGGGCCGCTGGCAGGGGGTCGCAATGGAAGAACAGGCATGAAGTTTTCCGCCACCTGGATGATTGCACTGCGGGCCCTGCGCCGTAATCCAATGCGGACGGGGCTGACCATGCTGGGCATTATCATCGGCGTGGGGGCCGTGATTGCGATGGTGGCCATTGGCACCGGCGCCAAAGCGGAAGTGGCCGCGAGCATTGAGCAGATGGGCCAGAACATGGTGATGATTATTTCCCGTGCGGCGCGTAGCGGACGTGTCCATATGGGCAGTGACAGCGGGGTGGCGTTGACGCGGCAGGACTATGATGCGATTCGGCAGGAAATTTCTGGGCTGGTCGGCGCGACACCGGAGGTGCGGGTGAACGCGCAGGTGGCCTATGGCAACCAGAACGTAAACACCACCATTTACGGCGTGAGCGAGGACTAC
Source organism: Kiritimatiellia bacterium (assembly GCA_028681135.1). GTDB lineage: Bacteria > Verrucomicrobiota > Kiritimatiellia > CAIQIC01 > Lenti-01 > JAAZFE01. The sequence goes on from JAQUJC010000002.1 coordinate 14,452, forward strand.
CCGGCTGTACGTGCCTGGCAGTTTGCCCAGGGAGAGCATTTCACACAGATGGAGATTCGCGGGGCGGCCAAGGTGGCGGTGGTGGGGCAGTCGGTGGCGACTAATCTTTTCGGTGGCGGCAACCCGGTTGGGCAAGTGGTGCGCATTCAGAGCGCGCCCTATGTGGTGGTCGGTGTGTTGCGGGCCAAGGGCGGCAACAGAATGGGGCGCGACCAGGACGACTTGGTGTTGGTGCCCTGGACCAGTGCCCAGGTGCGGTTGACCGGGAGGACCACCTTCCGCGTGATTTCGGTGCAAGCGGAAAGCGCGGAGCGTATTCCGGATGTGGTGGAGCAGATCTTGGCGTTGTTGCGCCAACGTCACAATATCCGCGAGGATCAGGAGGATGACGTGAAAATTTTCAACATGCAGGACATGCTGGAAATGGCAACCTCGACGGCGCAGACCATGACCATTTTGCTGGGGGCGATTGCGGGGGTATCCCTGCTGGTGGGGGGCATTGGGATCATGAACATTATGCTGGTGAGTGTGACCGAGCGGACGCGCGAGATCGGTTTACGCATGGCGGTGGGCGCGCGGGCAGCCGATATTCTGTTGCAATTCCTGGTGGAAGCCGTGGTGCTGAGTGTGTGCGGGGGGGTGATCGGCATCGGATTGGGCTACGGAATGGCGCGGGTGGTTTCAGAAAAATTTGGATGGAGCACGCTGGTGTCGCTGGATTCGGTTTTGGCGGCCTTTTTGTTCAGTGCGATCATTGGTATATTTTTTGGATTCTATCCGGCCCGGAAAGCGGCCCGTTTGGACCCGATTGAGGCGTTGCGATATGAGTAAAATGAGAAATTCAATATTCAGCATCCAAGTAGGGAGGGTCGGGGGGCTGGTCTTGGCGCTGGCGTTGGCGGTCCCGGCAATGGCGGACGAAAAATCTGTGCGTGAGCTGACGCTGAATGACTGTATTGGTTTGGCGCTGGAGAACAATCTGGACCTGAAAATCGAGCGGATCAACCGGCAGGTCGTGCAGAAAGATGAGGCGATTGCCCGCGGCGGCTACGATCCGGAACTGAGCATTTCGGCAAAGCGGAGGCATGAAACCACTGCCGGGGAAAGTGCCGGGACGGCTTCCGGTGCACTGGCGTTGCTGGGCTCTGAAACCGAAAATGATGCCTGGACCACCGCGATTGGGGGGCGTACGTGGCTGGGCGGCTTGAGGTATGAACTCGGGGCGCACCTGGGCGACTCCAGCGGCACGCGGGATGGCAATCCGTTCGACACGAGTACAGGCAGCGCCGGCATCACGCTGACGCAGCCCTTGCTCCAGGGGTTCAAGATCGACAGCACGCGGTACAGCGTTGCGGTGGCCGGTAAGCAGTCCCGCGAGGCAGCCTTGCAATTGGAAACCCGGCTGCAGGAGCTGTTGAGCGAGGTGGAAACGGCCTGGTATGACCTGATTCAGGCGCGTGGGAGCATCCGTGTTCAGAAGGAGGCGGTTCGCCTCGCTACGCAGCTATATGAAGACAACCGCCGCAAAGTCCAGATCGGCACGCTGTCGGTTCTGGATGAGAAGCAGTCCGAGAGTCAGGCCGCCTCCGCCCGCGCCGCGCTCAGTGTTGCACAACGGGCTTACGCCGAGGCACAGAACCGGCTGAAGCAGTTGGTTCTGGCTGATCACCGTCACTTCCGGCAGATGGAAATCAACGCGGTCGGTGACGTGACGGCCCAACCCGTGATGGTGGAGCCGGAAGCGGCTGGGTTCCGGGCCCTGGAACAGCGGACGGACCTGCGCCAGGCGCGCATTACACTGGAACGGCAGGGGCTCGCGGTAGCGTATCAGCGGAATCAGACGCTGCCATCTCTCGATCTGGTCGGGGGCTACGGAGTCGCCGCCAGCCAGGCGGATACCTATGGAGATGCGCTCGACCAGATGCAAAGCGCCGACGAGCCCTATTGGACCCTCGGCGTGACCCTGACCTTCCCACTGGGCAATCGTGCGGCCCAACATCGCCATGCGCAAAGTTTGGCTACCGCAGAAAAACAACGGCTGGAACTGAAGAAGCAGGAAGAAATCGTGCTGGTGGAGGTGGACAATGCGGTGGCCGCAGTCCAGACGGGCTTTGCGCAAGTCCAGGCGACGAAAGACGCCCGAGTCTATGCCGAACAGGCACTGGAGGCCGAGCAGCGGAAGTTGGAAAATGGTAGAAGCACCAGTTTTGTGGTGTTGCAACTCCAGCGGGATCTCACACAGGCCCGGAATAACGAGATTCAGGCTTTGGCCGACTATAACCGCCAAATCTCCGGGTTGGCCCTCGCCGAAGGGGCCATGTTGGAGCGCCATGGCGTCAGCCTCGCCACAGAATAAGGACGCCCGGCAGGCGAGAATTCAGCGCCGGGGTCCCCGCCCGTCTCAGTTAAGCCTTGCCCCGAGATTCAAGATTCAAGGGCTGACCCCAAAGAAGCTCAGGCCATTTCTGCGACTTCTTCGGCGATTTCGCGTGCGGCTTCGGCCGCCAGGTCGAAACGCTCGACGGAATCAAAGTGGCGGATAGTATTTTGGCCATCGGCCCATGCGATTTGGATATCATCGACGCCGATAAAGCCAAAAATGGCCCGGATATCCGGGGTCAGGCCGTCGAGCACATCGCCTTCTTTGTAGATTTCGTCGGAGGACACCAGCAGCACAACGGTGCGCAGGTGATGGATGGGGATGGCGCCTTCCGGGGTCATGTTGAACACCTTGCCGGGCACAATCACCTGATCCAGCCAAGCCTTGAGAATGGACGGCATGCTGTTGAGCCAGACCGGCAGCGTCAGCACCAGCACGTCGGCATCCACCAGCGCCTGAGCATTATTATTCGAGTAATTGGCCGCGGTTTCTTCGGCCTTGGACGGAATGTAGGCGGGATCCGCCACGGCTCCCCAGAAGTAGTTCAAGGCTTCTGCGGTTACAAAGGGCGGCTTGTTCTGGTAGAGGTCAACATTGTTGACGATTACGTCTGGATTTTTCTCCGTCAACGTCATGAAAAACTCCAGCGCCAGTTTCTTGGAACTCGATGTCTCGGCTGGGCGCGGGTTGGCAATTACATGCAACACATTCATTCGGGAACTCCTATCGGGGTAAAAAAGTGAACAATCAGGGCGAGTTGATGCCACAGAAGGCCCGTCCAAGACAATGTTAAAATTCAGTTGCTCCGAAAGCACTTGAACAAGCGGACGGGCCGTGAATAATCAAAGGCCATTTGTGAAAGGACGATTTATGAATATTCAGAATTTGTTTGCGGAGCGGATTGGCGGGGCCCAATTCGGCCAGGATACGGCGATTTATAAGTTTGAGAAGATCAAGCGGGCGAAGGCGGCGGCGCGTGCCGCGCATCCGGAAGTAGAGATGCTGGATTTTGGCGTGGGCGAACCGGACCAGATGGCCCCCCGCGCCATCCGCCAGGCCCTTAAAAAGGCCGTAGACGATCCGGCAAACCGCGGCTATGCCGACAATGGCATTGTAGAATTCAGGCGGGCGGCCGGCCAGTATATGGCCGAATTTTTTGGCGTGAGCGGCCTGGACCTGGCGACGGAAATCAATCACACGATTGGTGCAAAACCCGCGCTGGCGATGATCCCGCTATGCTTTATCAATCCTGGCGATGCCGTGCTAGCGACAATTCCAGGGTATCCCGTGCTGGCTACCCACACAAGGTATCTGGGGGGGAGCGTGATCCCCGTGCCGCTGCTGGCCAAAAATAAGTTTTTCCCTGATCTGAAGGCGCTGGAGCAGATGGACCTGTCGCGGGTGAAGCTGTTTTATGTGAACTATCCCAACAACCCGACGGGGGCGGCAGCGACAGATGAATTCTTCGACGAACTGATTGCCTTTGCACAGCAACACAACATCCTGATCGTGCAGGATGCCGCTTATGCGACATTGGTCTATGGCCGCGAGCGGCTGTCGATTTTGGCACGTCCTGGCGGCAAAGAGGCGGCGGTGGAACTGCACTCGATGAGCAAGAGCTACAATATGACCGGCTGGCGATTGGGATTTGTCGCGGGTTCGGCGCAAGCCGTGGCGGCGGTGGCCGAGGTCAAGGACAACATCGATAGCGGTCAGTTCAAAGCCATTCAACAAGCGGCCTGTGCCGGGATTGCCAACATCAAATTGTCGGAGAAAATCCGCGCGCACTACCAACGGCGGCTGCGCAAACTGGTCAAGGTGCTCAAAGCGGCGGGGTTCAAGGCCAAAATGCCGGGCGGAACCTTTTATCTGTATGTGCCGGCCCCGAAGGGGACGACGGACGGACGGGTCTTTGCCAATGCTGAGGAGGCGACAGAATACTTGATCACGGAGCACTGCATCTCGACGGTTCCCTGGGATGATGCCGGGGCCTTTTTGCGCTTTGGCGCAACCTTCGAGTCGACCGGTCGCGCTGATGACGCGCGAGTCCTCGACGAATTGGGGCGACGGCTGGCCAGCGCCGGTCTTGTTTTCTGAGAAAGGTGAGCATGACGACACCGCCATATATTTTTTCTAAGGCCATCCAGCTTACGGTGTATATCGATAACCGGAAGGGGACGCTGGCGAAGTTGGCTCAGTTCCTGGGCCGGCATGGCGTAAATATTTACGGTCTGACCCTGGCCGATACCGAGGGCCATGGGTATGTCCGCCTGATTGTCGATGACACGGAAAAGGCGCGGCAACTGGTGGAAGATTCCGGCGAATTGATCGGCGCACGTGATGTCCTGCTGGTCCAGATTGAAAACGAGCCCGGCCATCTGGGGCGCCTGCTGGCGGCCTTGGCCGCCCGCAATGTGAATCTCGACTATGGTTATTCGTCGGGCGGCCCCGGCGACGGGAAGGGGCTGGTGCTGGTGCCCTCAGACATGGGCAAGGCCTTGGAAACACTCGAGGAACTCAATGCCTGAAGATCAGATGAATACCCCCCGCGTCAGCATCATTACCAGTACTTACAATCGCTCGGCCGTCCTGCGGCGAGCCATCGATTCTGTTCGGGCACAGCGGGAATTCGACGAGTGGGAGATGTGTGTGGTGGGCGATTGCACACCCGACGATAGCGAGGCGGTGGTGGCGTCATTTGGCGATCCGCGACTGCGATTTTTCAATCTGGCAGTTAAGTCGCCTCCCCGCGCGCATGGGGCCGTGGCTAAGAATCACGGCGTGTTTGAGATGGCGCGCGCGCCATACATCGCCTATCTCGACGACGACGACGAGTATCACCCGGACTTTTTGCGGGTGATGATGGCCGCGGTGGCGGAGCATCCCGACCAATCCGTGTTTTACTGCCGCTGCCAGTATCGCGACAAAGATACCGGCCGCCGCATTTTCGGGAATCCGTTTCAGCGTTGGCTGCACCGCTGGGACCGCGAAAAACTGATGCGCTATAATTTCATCAACACGGCCAATGTGATTCACACCAAAGCCCTCATTGATAAAGTTGGCGGCTGGGACCCCGGGGACTATTTTGACGACTATGACCTATGGAAACGGATGAGCGCGGAATGCGATTTTCATTATGTGAACCGGGCCTTGGTCATTAGCCATGTCGGGGATTGCCCACCCTTTTTCAAGCGTCTGTTCACCAAGGGCGGGGCCATCCTGCGCCACGGGCGGCGGTTGCAGGATCAGGGCTGACGGACCCTCAGCGGGCAGCGCCCTGCCGGATCAGGCGGATCAAAGCCCGGGCCAGCGGGTGGGGTGGCACCGCCAGATGAATTTTCTGATGGATGGTTTGTACGAATCCGCTGGCCTGCAGTGTGCGCAGGTGGACGCGAAAGGGGTGGGTGGGAATGCCAACCGCCAAGTGCAGTTCTGAAAGCGGAAGCGGTTCTTCCAAAAGATGACGGACCATCCGGATGCGCCGCTCGTGGGCGAGGCCGGTGGCAATGGCCGCCATCTCGACATCGCGCTTGGGCGGGAAAGTGGCGAGGGCGGATTGAATGGCCTTGAGGAGGGGGGCCGCGCTGGCCACTTGAGGATCGGCGGCCATGCGGTAGATCAACCGGACGCCATGCCGTTCGGCCTGGAGCAGGCCGCGAGACTGAATGCGGCGTAAATCCTGGCTGGCGGCAGATTCGCCGATATCCACGACGCGTCCGAGTTCCGTTACGCATTTGCCAGGATGGTCATGCAGGGCCCTCAAAAGGTGGATACGGGTGGTTCCGGCCAGCATTTTGCAGGTGCGCCACAGGGTGGGATTGAGGTTTTTCATGAGGGGGCTCCACGGGTCTATTTCCACCGTATGGATAGTTCAATAATTATAATAAGTGAAGCCATTAATTATAATTAATGGTTTTCTAGGTGGAAAAAAATTAAATCAAGCCACCGGGAACTGATGCCGGAGGCCATGGGGTGCCCAAGGGATACGGGTCCCCACGGGGGCTGGAAAATGTCCGAACAGTTGATTTTTAGGCGGTTGGGTGTATGGTTGGCCGGTGAACTAAAGGAATTTTCATGGCTTGGCATTATAGCGAAAAGACGAAGCAGATATTCATGGATGCGGTGCAGGGGAAGCCGGGAACGCATCTGGGAGAAATCGAGGATGCGGATGGCGTGGGCCAGCATGGCTCTATTGTCTGTGGCGATGCGCTGAAATTCACGTTTCGGGTTCGCCGCCACGAGGACCCGCTGAAGGATATCATCACCGAGGCGAAGTATCTGACGTTTGGGTGTACGTCGGCGATTGCAGCGTCGGAGGCGCTGTGTGCGTTAATTGAGGGGCAGGACCTGACGCCGATAGAGGCGCTGCGGATCAAGAATCAGGATATTGTTGATTTTCTGGAGGGGCTGCCGCAGCAGAAGATTCATTGTTCGGTGATGGGGGCGGAGGCGTTGGAGTCGGCGGTGGTGGACTGGGCGCACAAGCGGGGGGTGGATTTGGCGGCGCAGGGGGTCACGTTGACGGGGGCGGGGGCGGAAGAGGACGAGGGGCGGGTGGTGTGCAAATGCTTTGGCACCACGGAACCCTACCTGCGTCGAAAAATCAAAGAGCTAAATTTGCGGACCATCGATGACATTGTATCGGCGCTGAAAGCCGGCGGCATGTGCGGGGCGTGTCGTTATGCGCCCGGGGGATTGCAGGACATTCTCAACGAGACCTGGGGTGCGGGCGAACCGGCCCCGACGACGTTGGCGTCCGCGCCGGTTGACGACACCGGCCCCTCGGCCTTCCAGCTTTACCGTCAGATTGAGAAGGTTATTGAGGAGACGGTGCGCCCGGTGCTGCAGGGGGATGGGGGGGACATTGAGCTGGTGGACATCAAAGGCTGGACGGTATATTGCGCGCTGCGGGGGGCGTGTGCGGGCTGCATGGGGGCGGCGCGGACGCTACAGTTGATCGTGGAACAGACGCTGAAGGACCAAGTGGACAAGCGCATTCGTGTGGTCCCGGTCTGAGCGGGGGGGGGTGATGAGTACAGTGCAGCTCATTTATGCGGACAATAACGCGACCACGGCGGTGGCCCCCGAGGTGGCGGCGGCGATGCAGCCCTTTTTTGGGCCGGCGTTTTACAATCCGAGTTCGATGTATGAGCCGGCGCTGAGCGTGGCGGAGGCAATCACAACGGCGCGCCAAACGGTGGCGGCCTTCCTGGGGGCGGCGGAGCCCACGGAAGTGTTATTCACCTCGTGCGCGACGGAGAGCAACAACGCGGCCATTTTTGGTGTGGCGTCGGCGACACCCTCGCGCAAGCACATTGTGACGAGCGCGGTGGAACATCCGTCGGTGCTGGAAGTATGCAAAGAGATGCAACGGCGCGGGTATGAGGTAACGTTTTTGCCCGTGGACCGACAAGGGCAGATTGCCACCGCGGACTATGTGCGTGCGTTACGGCCGGACACTTTGCTGGTCACGCTGATGCATGCGAACAACGAAACGGGCGTGGTATGGCCGGTGGGGGATTGGGCACGGATTGCCAAAGAGACGGACCCGGGAATCGTGTTTCATACGGATGCGACGCAGTCGGCAGGAAAGCTACCGCTGGATTTGACTGGGGCGTGGCCGCACGTGGATTTGCTGTCGCTTTCGGGCCACAAGATGCACGCACCGAAAGGGGTGGGCGTCTTGTACGTGCGGCGCGGGACGCCGTTGCGCCCCACCCTGCTGGGGGGCCATCAGGAGGGAGGGCGGCGCGGCGGAACGGAGAACGTCGCCTATATTGTGGGATTGGCGCGGGCGTGCGACCTGGCGGTGGAGCATGTGCCCGATATGGCGCGGATTGCGGCGCTACGCGACGGGCTCCAGGACGAGTTGCGGCAGGTCATCCCGCATGTAGAAATCAATGGTGACGGTGTGGAGCGGACCCCCAACACGCTCAACATTTCCTGCCACTACATCGAGGGCGAAGCGATGCTCTACGAGTTGAATGGGCGTGGCATTTGCGCCAGCACGGGCAGTGCGTGCTCGAGCGGCTCGCTGGAGCCCAGCCACGTGTTGAAGGCGTTGAGCGTCCCGTTTACGGCGATGCATGGGTCAATCCGGCTGAGTTTCAGCGCCTACACCACGGCGGCGGAGGTGCGGCGGATTGCCGAGGTCTTCCCGCGGGTGGTGGCGAATTTGCGGCGGATGTCGCCGTACTGGGACCAGAAGACCAATGGTCCGCGTGCGACCCTATGAGGAGTGGGCGGGTCAGGTGGCGCATTGGGTGCAGACCTGATTGCCTCCCGGGACGCACCGGGAGGGGGGGGGGTGGTTTTCCACGCTATGGAAAACTTTTTTGGGAATTTTCCACGCTATGGAAAACTTTTTCGGAAATTTTCCACGCTATGGAAAACTTTTTCGGAATTTTTCCACGCTATGGAAACTTTTTTCGGAATTTTTCCACGCTATGGAAAACGGGTATCGCGGGGCTGTATCTGTTGGGGGCGGGGGTGGCGGAGGCCAGCGTGGCCCCCAGGCCCGAATTGGCGTCGATGGAATTGGGAATATGGTGCGAGTTTATGCCCTATGCGCAGGTGGCGGAGCATCTGCCGCTGTTGGCGGCGTATGACTGCGACTTACTTTTGCATGTGCGCGCGGAGAGTTTGCGGGACCCGGATTTTGCGCGGCTGTTGCGGGCGGCGGAGCAGACCGATGTCGCGGTGATGGCCTGGCTGCTGCTGCCGGTGGAGGAGCATCTGTATGTTGGCCAGGCCAGCGTGGAGGCGACCCGCGCGTTGGCGCATCGGGTGGCGGATTACATTGACGAGCACCAGCTACGGCTGCGGGGGTTTATCTTTGATTGCGAGCCGTCACCGCTGCTGGGCCGGGAGATGTTTACGGCGGTGCGGGCAAAGAGCCTGCGTCAGTTGGCACAGGTGCTTCAACGCGAGTTGGATGCGGAGGAATTTCACCGCGACACCGCGGCGCTTCATGACCTGACGCAGGAACTGCGCGAGCGCGGCTACCAGGTGAACGGGGCGGCGAACCGGGCCTTTTTGGATGCGCAATCGCGGGGGAATCTGGCGATGGAAGACGGGTTAAATGCGCCGGTCAGTGGAGTGGCCTGGGATGCGTTGTCGTTTATTACGTATCGCTATGGGGCCAGTCACTTTTCTTATATAGCGATGCTGAACCGCTATGCAACGCTGGCGCGGGAGCTGTATGGCGCGCGCGCGGCCCTGGATGTGGGATTGCTGGGCGACTATGATCATATCCCGGAAAACGCGGAACGCGCCGAGCTGTTTGGCGGCGGGGATTTCTTTTACAATTTTTTGCGGGGGATGTCGAACAGCCATGACCTGGAAGAGGCCGTGGGGGTGGTGCTGGGCTGCGGGGTGCGGCAGATCAATCTTTACGCGCTGGACGGGGCGGTGGAGTCCGTGGCGGGGCTGGAGAATTGGTTGAAGGCGGCGCGAGGGGCGCGACCGCGAACGAGCTGGGGCCGCTGGACACCGGTGCGGTCGGTTCACTATGGAGCGTTGGGGGCGCTGACGGAGAAACTATTCCGGTGGTTCACCGGTGGATCGGAGGCAACGCATGGACAAATCGTGTTCAGAGAGCCGGCCGTTGGTGCTGGCGAGCGCCAGCCCTAGACGGCGCGGGTATCTGCATCAATTGGGCTACATCTTTACGGTGGTGTCGCCCGACATGGACGAGACGCCGCGAGCCCACGAGTCGGCGCGCGAGTATGTGCTGCGCAATGCGCGGGACAAGGCGGCGGAGGTGGCCGCCCGGGTCTCGCCGGAAGCCGTAATTGTGGCGGCGGACACGGTTGTGGTGCGGGAGGGGCGTATCATGGAAAAGCCCGCTTCAGCGGACGGCGCGCGGCAGATGCTCGAGGCATTGAGCGGGCAGATGCACCAGGTCATCACGGGGGTTTGTGTGCGGGGCAAGGCCCGGAACGGGGCCGCGACAAGTCGGTGTTTTGCGGTCACGACGGATGTCGAATTCAAGGAGTTGAGCGCGGCCGAAATGGAGGCCTACATCGAGAGCGGCGAGCCCTTGGACAAGGCGGGGGCGTATGCGATTCAGGGGCGGGCGGCCTACATGATTCGTCACATCCGCGGGTCCTACACAAATGTGGTGGGGTTGCCGCTGACGGAGTTGGAAGAAGTGCTCGCGAGTGAATTCGGTATCCACCCGACCTTTTGTGGTCCCGCGGGAGCGTGAATTCCGGGGGGGGGGGGTAGAAAGCTGTTGCTGGCTAGGGTGTTACCCTTTGGCTGGCAGTAAACTGCGCAAAAAATGGTGCTCGGGGGGGGACTTGAACCCCCACGGGTTGCCCCACATGCCCCTCAAGCATGCGTGTCTGCCATTCCACCACCCGAGCACCGGGAGGGGGGATGACCGTCGTGGTCAATGGGCGTGAAGATACGGGTTCGGTTCGGGAATCGCAAGCGTTTTCAGTTTGGCGCCGCCGAATTAATTGGCGGGAGGAAGGTCCGGGGCCTCAGCGGGCGGCGGCGTTCGTTCAAGGGGCGAGCGAATGCTGTGGGCGCACTGGATAAGGGCTTCGGTGTGGAAGGCCGCGGGTTGGCCATCGAGGTGGAGCGAGAATTGCAGGGCGGCGGGGAGCGCGGGGGGCGTGGTGTCGGGGGGGGGCCACTCCACGTGCGCGGTGTCGTTGCTCATGGCGACCAGGGAGAGGGTGAAGGGGCCGCGAAAAAGCCGATTCGTGACCGGCGCATTGGTGAGCGGGCCGGAACAGGGGGCGGAAATGCGGCGCAGTTCGCGTTGGTGGTGGCCCAAGTTATGGACCTCGTAGGCGACGTGGTGGATATCGAATGCGTGCGGGTAGGGGGGGGGGGGCACGGGGCGCAGGGGCACAAAAAAGGCGAGGCGGACGACCGGTTCGCCGGGCGCGGTGGAGGTGGTGAGGGTGAGGGGGACCCTATCCTGAACGGGCGGGACAAAGGCGCAGGCGACCTCGCGGGAGAGGGTGCGCAGAGCGGCGCGGGCGCTGAATGGTCCCTGTTGGCGTTGGGTTTGGCTATGGCTGGTGATGAGTAGGCCGTGAATGAGCATGCCCAGAATGCCGGCGACCAGAGCGGACAAGGCGATGGCCAGCAGCAGTTCCACAAATGTAAAGCCATCGCGGTGGCGGATGGCAGCGGGTGGGCTCAAGCGATCTATCCGGGGGGAAGGGGAAAAATTACCGAGTACTCATGAGGATGAAGAAGTAGAACACGAGGGAGACCAGGGCGACCAAGCCCGTGATAGCGAGGACAAAGTACCAGGTGCCGCGACGCTCCCGGGGGCGGGCACCAAAGGGCGAGATGCTGGCAAAATCCTGTGGGGCCGACATGGCACCATTTGCCATTTCGGCATTGGCATCGGTATAGCGGGCGCTGTCGGCAGACAGTTCTGGAGCATCGAAGAGAAACTCAATGGAGCCCAATTGGATCAAGTCCTTGTGATGGAGAGCGGATTCCTTGATATCGCGCGAATTGACGCGAGTGCCATTGGTGGAGTCCAAATCTTGAAGCACACACGAGTCCCCGCTATGAAGAATACGGCAATGGTGGCTGGAAATGGTGGGGTGGTCCAGAAGGATCCGGTTATCCGCTTTGCGGCCAACCGTAATTTCGCCTTGCTCGATGGGGAATTCGCGCCCCTTAAAATCGCCGGACATGCCGCTAAGTTTGGCCATGGAAGACTCTCCCTTGTACTCTGGATCGGTTGCTCGATATTGGAGAGCCACATCATGCCGAGAAACCGTCAGGATGGCAATCCCAAAGCGCAAGGGAAAATGCAGGTGGAATTGCAGGAGAGAATAAGCGGTGGCGTTTTGGGACCGCCAAGCACTGCGACCGGCGGTGCAAAAAACCGGGTCCAAGATAAAAAAACGGGTAAAAAATAAGCGAATTAGCGGTTGACGGATCAGGTGGGTTCGGGCATTATCCTGGACATGGTAAACCACGGTCGGCACCAGATAGCGTCCAACGCCGATTTGTCGCCTTCGGGCAAGGAGAGACAGAAGATGAAAAAGATTCTCGTATATATGTTGGCAGGATTGATGATGGCCACCACGGTGGCTATGGCACAAGGGCGGGGAAAAGCGGGGTCTGAACAGACGCAGGCGTCTCAGCCCGTGACCCATCCGCAACTGGCGGAGCTGCTGGTTCGGGCGCTGGGTCTGGTCCGGTATCTGCCCAACGCGTCCACGCCGCAGCAGATGTTCAGTGTCCTGATGCAAAATGGCATTGCCCCGCAGGACGGCTGGAAATTGGATGCAGTGGTGACCAAAGCTGATTTGTCGCGCGTGATTGTGCAGGCCTTGCGGGGTCAAGATAGCGTGGAGAACCCGAACGACCCGCAGGCGTGGATCAACGTATTGAAGGAAATGGGGATTTCGATTGATCGGCTGAGCGAAACGATCCAATCGGTGGAAGCGTTGCCGGAAAGCCTGGCTCAGGATATCACCATGAGTTCAACCGACCCGCTAATTACGGGCACGACGTTTGCGCCCAGTACGGTGCAATACTCCGTGGACCTGAATTTGGTGGTGCGGGTACTCAGTGAAATGGAAATGGTCAGCGGAGAATTCCGCCCGATCTCGCCAACGCCACACTAACGCGGCGGGCTGTGCAGACAAGTGTCAAATCATAAAGGAACAGAGATATGAAACAGATCCAAATTCTGGTCGTGGCGAGTATGCTGCTGGTACTGGCGGTTCCCGCGTGGGCGGCCTCTGCGACGTCGCCGATCCATGTCAACAACCGGTTGCGCATTGGCTGGGATGACAATGTGTACCAAGTGGACAGTTCTTCGACGACTGGCCTGTCCAAGCAGGACAGTTTTCGTATTATTGAAGAAGTCGAAGCCTTGGTGAGTCTAAATTTTGAGCGGACCTATCTGGGATTGCGCTACCGGCCATCATTGATTTGGTATTCGGATCGCGACGATTCGGACACGGAATTCTTGAATGATTTAGATTTGAACTTCATTCACAATTTCAGTCCAACGCTATCGCTGTCGTTGAGTGACACGCTACGGTCGAGTCAGTTGCCGGAGCTACAGGATTCCGGCTATGTGGTGCGTCAGGATGACGACAACATCTACAATGCGGCGATTGCGACCTTGTCGTATACGCTGCGACCGGAAACGCGCATTGATCTGTCGGGTCGCTACATTATTCTGGAGTACACGGAAAGCGATTACCAGGATGCCTCGGGGGCTCAGGTGTCCCACGACAACGACAACTACTACAGTGTGGTCGGCGGGTTGACCCTTCGCCACCAGTTGGCCAGTTTGACAACGCTGATGGTGGATGGCCGCTATCAATCGTTGGTGTATGGGGATGCAGATGAGGCCAACAACCGCGATGCCGACAGTTTCTTCGGGGGGCTGGGCTTGGAGCAGACGTTCAGTCCGCAGATGATCGGGAATTTCCGAGCGGGCGTGGAGCACCGGGTGTATGACAACGACCGATTTGACGACGAGACTCGGCCTTACGGGGAAGCGTCCTTGACGTTCATGCCCAGTCCTGCGACGCGTCTGACGGGATCGGCCTCGTACTCGCTTTATGAATCGGATGTGTCGAATTATCTCAGTCAGGAACGCCTGTATGCGGCGCTGAGTCTGGCGCATGATTTCACGGCCAAGTTGAGTTTTTACCTCAGCGGTGCCTATACCCTCAACGCCTATGAAGCGAAATACTCCTTGATCGATGGGGTGGAGGATGAAGATGAAAATACCTTCTTGGTTTCCATGCGTATGAGCTATCGCGTGAACCGCATCAACTGGCTGGAGGCGGGCTATCAGTTCGTGATGCTGGACAGCGATGTGCTCAATCGTGAAAGTTATGAGCGCAACCGGGTGGATGTGGGCTGGAAAATCCAACTCTTCTAGACCCGTGTGTCTGAAAAGGCGACCGGCGACGGCCGCCTTTTCCTTGTTCCCAATGTGTGGCAGATTGGGCGGGGCCCACTGAGCCCCGTCATTATTGTAGGATAGGACTCCATGGCAGAAGACAACCAGACCTCGGCGCTCCATTTTCTTGATTATTGGCGGGTCATTCGTGATCGCAAGGAGGTCATTCTGGCGGTGGCGTTGCTGACCATCGTGACGGGCACAGCGTACACGGTGATGATGCCCAAGAAATACACGGCGGTGACCCAACTGGAGGTCCGCGAGGACGCGATGGACGTGGACCCGTTCTATGACCGGCAAGTGGCCCGGATGGGCTATAATCCGTTTTTCCTAATGACACAGGAAAAAATCATGCGCTCGCGTCCGGTATTGATGGAAGTGATTCGGCGGCTGAATTTGCAGCGGGTGTGGGGGGCGGAACTCAACGAGGATAAATCGCCCATTACGCCCGATCTGGCATTGCAAATCCTCTCGCGCAGTTTACGAGTCGAGCAGGACCGCGACACGGTGCTGATGAATATTCGGGTCACGACCGAGAACGACAAGCGCTCGGCAGAGATCGCCAACGAGGTTGCCAATGTGTACCGCGATCGGCGGTTGAATGCCAAGCGGCGTGAAATTCAGCGGGCCATTGATGCCATCAGCAACGAAGTGCGCAAGCAACAAGAGCGGGTGGAGGAAGCGGAGGCCGAGCTGCAACGCATTCGCGAAGAACGGGGCATCTCGCTTATTGGACACATGGGGTCGGGCACGGGCATTCGGGTGGAAGCCACGCGCTTAAACATGCTGGAAAGTGAACGCAGTGCGGCACGGGTCGAGATGCTCGTGCGCAAGGCGCGACTGGAGCAGTTAGAGAATCTCAAAGGCACCGAATTGATGGAGGCGGCGGCCTACATTGTGCAGGATTCGACGTTGATGGCGATTCGGCAGCAGCTCATTGACAGCGAAGTCAGCCTGCAACTGATGCTCAATACCGGTGTTGTTGGTGAGAATCACCCCGACGTCTTGCGATTAAAGGGGGCGGTGGACGAATTGCATCGCCAGTTGCATTCGGCGTTGGAAGGGTTGAAAGCGGGGTTGCGGGCCGACTACGAGGTGGCCCTGCAAAAATATAACGCGTTGGATGAAGAACTCCAGGCGATTAAAGAAATAGACATCGAGTCGGAAGGCACAGACTATCTGCCCTTCTACCGTGCCGAGCGCAATGTCCAGGTGCAGCGGGATATTCTGACCGCGTTGCGGGCGCGCGTTACCCAGACGGGTATCGAGGTGGAAGTTCCGCGGACCACGGTGGATATTATCGAGGAAGCCGAGCCGCCCCAGCGGCCCTCCAGTCCGTTGGTGGTGTTGAACATTTTTCTCAGCGTGGTGCTGGGGTTGCTGGCGGGAGTGGGGCTGGCCTTCTTTGTGGAATACTTGGATGTGTCGATCAAGACCGTGGACGAGGTGGAGAAATACCTGGGGTTGCCGGTGCTGGCGGTGATACCCCAGCAGTCCCGGCCGCTGACGGAGGCCGGGCAGTCGAGTGGGCAGGGGGAAGCCTATCGCTCGCTGCGCACCAGTTTGGCGCTGTTGGCCCGAGAAGGGAATCAGAAGATTTTTGCCGTGCTCAGTGGTGGGGTAGGCGAAGGCAAATCCACAACGTTATTTAACCTGGCCTATGTGTGCGCCGAACAGGGCAGTAAGGTTCTGATTATCGACTCCGACTTGCGCCGTCCGGTGCAGCACAAGATGGTCGGGTTGCCCAACCGGGTTGGGATGGTCAATGTGCTGACCGGGGAAATGAAGCCTGAAGATGTCGTTCAGGAAACCGGTGTGCCAAACTTGTGGATGATGACCAGCGGACGGCTTCGACGCGGATCGATGGGGATCATGAACAGCCCGCGCCTGCGCGCCGCGCTGGATGAGGTTAAAGATCAGTATGACTACATCTTGCTGGATTCACCGCCGATTCTGGGGGTGACCGATGCCGCAATCCTGGCGGGTGAAGTCGATGGCGTGTTGCTGGTGGTGCAATACCGCAAGTATCCCAAGATCATTTCGCTGCGCGCCAAGCGGATGATTGAAAATGCCGGTGGTCACCTGATGGGCTCGGTCCTGAACAACATCAACATCATGCGTGACGACTATTATTATTACTATCACTATACAACCAAGAAGTATTATGGTAGCACGAAGCATGAACATGACGACGATGCAACGGAGGTGTGAGACATGAAACCACCTGCCATGATACGGCGATACCTGATGCCCGTGGTGCTGGTGAGCTTGCTGGCTGCCGGCTGTTCTTCTACTCCGCGCTATAACCGACGGATTTACGACCGCTATGCTCAAATGGTGGCGGAGCGAAGCCGTGCCAAGCCGACGCCGACGACGGACACAGCATCCGCCCCTGCGGTCAAGGCGGCCGACACATCGGATTCCAGCCGAGCTCCGGTAGCCCGCGCCAACCCGGAGACCGTCAAGCCGACACCCGAAACCCAAGCGGCCCCACGTGCTACACCCGTGGCCACGGCTAAGCCGGCTGCATCGGCTCCACCGGCGACGGAGCCGCTGTCGGCCCCACCAGCGCCGGTGCAGGTTCTGGCGCCGCCACCGGTCGCCGCCCCCCCGCCCGCCCCCGAGCCAACGGCCGATTTGGACGTTGAGGAAGCTTCCCCAGCAAGCGCTGCAAATGATGGCGTGGCCTATATGCTCAAGCAGGGGGATGTGGTGCAAGTGTCGTTACGGGGCATTCCTAACGCCGAGGCGATAGAAATAGTCATTGATGAGAATGGCATGATTACCTTGCCGTTCATCAATGAGGTGCCTGCTGCCGGCCAGACGTCATCGGAATTGGCCCGGAATATCCGTCAGGTTTATTTGGATGAAGGCATTTATCGCAATATTTCGGTGAGTATTGCTGTGCCGACGCGGTTTTATTTTGTGCAAGGCGAGATTCGGCAGCCGGGCCGCTTTCAGCTTATTTCGGCCATCCGCGTTTCCCAGGCGCTTGCCGGGGCGGGGGGGTACACCGAGTTTGCGAGTGGCAAGGTGCTGATCAAGCGCGGGGGCAAGATTGTAAAGACCATTCGGAACGCGCGGCGTTTAGAACGCTCGCCAGAAGATGATATTTGGGTGGAGCCCGATGACATCATTGAGGTGCAGCGAAGCTTTTGGTAGGCCGGTTTGCAGGCCGCAGCTATGAGCGATCCTTTGGAGCGGGGAGGTGGGCAGCGCCGGGTCGGCTGGGGGGAACGGGGGTATGACTGTTGTTGCCTGTTGCTGTTGATGTGGCCCGCCACAGGGGGCATGTGGCTGATGGGGTCCACGCGCGTGTGGGGCTACGCGCCGGGTCTGTTGCTCTCTTTTCTAGGGGCAAGCCTGGTTTTGATGCGTCCTGTGGTTTTCCCCCATACCCCGCGTTGGTTTGTGCCGCCGGGATTCACGGGCTGGGGCCTGATGACGGCCTACGCCGTCGCGGGGGTGATCTGGGCGAGCGTGCCCCATGCGGCACGGGCTGAGGCTTTGCGTTGGATGTGCCTGCTGGCGGCGGGTTTTGCCTGGACACAACTGGGCATTCGCGGACATCGCTGGAAGTGGGTGCTGGGGGTGCTGTTGGCGGCGGTGACCCTCACGGGCTTATATGCCTGGGTGCAGCATATGGACCAGTCTCGCCAAGTGTTGTGGATGCTGCGACCCGATCAGTACGGGTTACGGGCCAGCGGCACCTATTTATGTCCCAATCATCTGGCGAATATGATTGCCATGCTCGTTCCGGTGGCGCTCGTTGTGCTGGTGTTGCCGGCCGCCGGATTCCCCTTGCGGATTTTAGCCGGCTATTTTCTGTTGGTGACAACACCGGTACTGTATTGGACGCACTCGCGGAGTGGGTGGTTGGGTATGGCGGGGGGGGTGGGAGCGATGCTGCTATTGCTGGCGTGGCGAAAGAGCCGTGCGGGGCTGCTGGTGATCGTGGTGGCGCTGCCATTGCTGGGGGCCGTGGGCGGGTGGATCGCCTGGAAAACTCTGCCCGCCGTTCAGGAGCGGATTGCCCCAGTCATCGAGAATCCGGAGAAGGCCAGCGGCATTCGGATGAAGATGTGGAGCGATGCCCCGGCCATGTTCCGCGATCATCCTGTGTTGGGCCATGGCGGCGGCTCCTTCGTGTGGGCCTATCCCCCGTATCAGCGGCATGTCACTCAGCATCTGCGCTATGATTTTATCCATAACGATTACCTGCAACTGGCAATCGAATATGGGGGCGTTGGCCTGCTGTTGGCGGGGCTGGCGCTGGTGGCGAGCCTGTGGGGGATGGGTCGCGGGGTGCTGGGGGCGCGGACCGATGAAGCGGCCTACCTGTTGGCCGGGGCGGGGGGGGGCGTGGTGGGCAGTCTGCTGCACGCTCTGTTCGATTTTAATTTCCATATCTTTCCCAACCCGCACGCACTGGTGTGGATTGGCGGGATGGCCTGGGGAGTCTGGGCTGCCATGGAAAGAAAGTCGGAGCCGGTGACGCCCCGGGGGCAGCTCGTGCGGCGGGTACTGGGGGGCTTGGGGGCGGCGGGGTGCATGGTGGGGGCCTGGCTGGCTCTGTCCACTGGAATGGCCTATTGGGCGAATCTGAAAGGCGACCTGGCCAAAAGCCGCCTGGATTGGGACCAGGTCGAGGCTCATTATCAGCGGGCCAACCGTTGGGACGCGTGGGACTGGAAACCCTATCTGGGTCTGGGGCATTTCAATGCCAGCCGCGCGCTCTGGTATCGGGACCCGGACAGAGCGGCGGAACAGGAGGGCAAGCGGCGTCTGGCAGAAGAGGCAATCGGCTATTTCCAAGCGGCTCAGGAGCGGAATCCGCTAGAGATGGCCGCGGAATTCGGTTTGGCGCGCGCCCATAACGCGGCGGGCCATCCGGAGGAGGCGCTGGAGCATTATCGAAATGCCGCCCGTCATCAGAGGCGCCATGTTTTTTATCGCGAGCAATTGGGCATACAGTTGCGTCGTCTGGGGCAGGATGATGAGGCCATGGAGGTGTTTCGCCAGAACGTTGCCGATGGGGTTGCCACGGATGTCAGTCGGATGAATATCCGGGCATTGGAACGTAAAGCGGCACGCGCGGCTGCCCTGAAGGACGCCCCACCCTAGGCGGGGTGAGTCAGGGGCGCCGTCATGATTTCCAGCGCGGACACACGCGCAGGAAAGGGCAGGTGGGGCAGGGCTCGGGGTTGTCCGTGCAGTCGAAGGTCGAGCCATCGCCCGCCCGATTTTCTTCGGGAACGTCCAGGGGAAACAGCATTTCATCGGCGGAATCACGGATGAAGTCCCGCAGGGTTTCCACGTCATCGGCGCTGAACTTAAAGGATTCCTGCTGGCCGGTGAGCGGATTGAACGCCACCGATTCAATGTCAGCGGGATCGGCGGTCCAGCGATCCAGGGCCAGCAGAGCGTAGATGCCGAGTTGGAGGCGGTGGTCGGTCAACGGCGCGACGCCGGTTTTCCAGTCGTAGATCACCACGCCGCCGTCGCGGCGGATGACGAGATCGGGCATAGCATGGACCTTGAGTCCATCGAGTATGAAATGCGCCCGGGGTTCCACGGCCAGCATGGCATCGGCGGGGAGGGCCTGCAACTGTTGCCAAAGATCAGAGGCCAGGAACCCGCGGATGGCGGTGGATACGCGCTCGACCGTGGCCTTCCACTCCTCCGGCGGCACCTCGATTTGATATTCATGCTCGAAGAGGGCGGGGGTGCGGACGGGATTCTGGCGGTAGGCCCCCGCGCGGGAATCACGGAACTCGCGCCGCATCAGTTCAATTTGACGCGGCTCGATCGCAGCCGCGCGCGCCGCATCCCGGCGGGCCTGTTTGATCAGTGTTTCGAGGGCGCGGTGGGCATGAAGGCCCGCCCATTGCTGGCGGGTGCTCAGGCGCTTGAGCATATAGAGCTCGCGGGTGGGGGCCGGTGCCGAGTCCTCCCAGCCGCGCCAAGCGCCGTAATACGCAAAGAAGTAGCGCTTGAGGCAGGTTTGAAAGGTGTGATGGCGCGAGAACGACCAGCTAAAGTCATGGATCAGCATGCTCATGGCGGGGGCTTTCTGTGCAGGCGGCGTTCGATATCACGGCGCCAGAGTTGGGCCAGGCCGCCGGTGGACGTCTCCCGGTAGGCGGCCTGCATGTCGCGTCCGGTCTGGTCCATGACTTCAATGACATCATCAAAGCTGACCCGATGGCGGCCATCGGTCAGCACCGTGAAGGTGGCGCATTCAATTGCCCGCAATGCGGCGTTCATATTGCGTTCGATACATGGAATCTGCACATAGCCTTCGATGGGGTCGCAGGTCAGGCCGAGGTTATGTTCCATCGCCATTTCGGCGGCATATTCGATTTGGCTGAGCGAGGCACCAGTAAGCTGGGCCGCGGCGGCGGCAGCCATGGAACAGGCCGACCCGATCTCGGCTTGGCAGCCGGCTTCCGCCCCTGAAACCGTGGCATTGGCGCGGATGGAGGCCCCGAAGAGGCCGGCTGTGGCCAGCGCGTGAAGGATGTCGGGCAGGGGGCGCCGCCGGACGGTTCTAAAGAAATAGAGGACGGCCGGGAGGACACCGGCAGCACCGCACGAAGGGGCCGTCACCACCGTCATCCCCGCCGCATTTTCCTCGGCCACGGCCAGGGCGAAAGCGGCGATCAAGCCCATATCGCGCGGGGTGCCCTGCAAGTCGCGGGCTCGCCGCCAGGTGGTGCTCGCGCGTCGCGCCAATTCCAACCGGCCGGGCAGGATAATCTGTTTGCTGTGCAGCCCGCGCTTGACCGTGTCGCGCATGGTGTTCCAGAGGGTTCCCAGGCGCGGCCACACGTCTGTTTCTGTCTGCTCCACCAACTGCCAAAACGTCAGGTCGTTGGCGCGGCAATGGTCCAAAGCGTCTTCGATATTGCCCACCGGATACGTGACGGGATGGGGCGTGAAGGCGACGGGGCGTCCATCGGTCTCCATCAGCGTGCCGCCGCCGATACTGCACACCGTCCAATCTTGCAGGGGGTGCCCCTCGTCGTCGAAGGCTTCAAAACGGAGCGTATTGGGGTGAGGAAGCGGCGTCGCCGTGAGATCAAAGACCACGTCGGTGGGGACGGGGTTCAAGGTGCGCAGCAGTGTCCGATCGGTCCAGTGTCCGCGGCCCGTCGCTGCCAGACTGCCATAAAGGGTGACGCGCACCCGCGCTGGCGAGACCGGAAGCGAACGCAGGAAAAGGCGCGCTGCCCGCTGGGGCCCGATGCTATGGGTGCTGGAGGGGCCTGCCCCGACGGCAAAGACATCGAAAATAGATTGCAGGGCAGTGCTCATACAGCCGGTGGGAGGGGCGAGGGGCGCAGGGCATCCCGCCAGATGGCCAACGTCAACCAGATCAAAGAGGCATTGCGCAAGAGGTTCCAGCCATCGGACACGGCGGCATCGGCACGAGTGGTAAAGCAACCGCAGGAGGCTTCGATGCCCCGAAGCAGATTCAGCGAGATGGCCCCGGTGAAGACGATCAGCATGCCCAGCAGGAGCAGCGCGGCTGCGGCCCGGACGCGGCGCGGCCCGGCCAGAACCGCCAGCCCGCAGGTCAGTTCAATCCACGGCAGGACAATCGCCACTCCATTGACTGCAAAGCCCGGCAGCAGCCGGTAGCGGTGGACTGCCAGCGCAAAGGATTCGGGATCACTTATCTTGGCCAGGCAGGCACCGAGAAAGACCCCTGCAACCGCCAGGCGTGCCAGCCAGATGAACGGGAGGCGGGGCGGCGTCATGATTCGCTCCCCGTGTGGATGGCCCCGCCATACGCCACCCATTCCGCGATCCCCCCCGGGTAGAGCGTCACATCCTCGAATCCAAACTCGCGCAGCTTTTTGGCTAGTTCCAAGGCGTCATCGCACTCGCTTCCCCCGCAATAGACCAGAATAGGTGTTTCCGGCGTCAACTGGCTGACATAATCAACAAGACGTTGTTCGACGTCGGCCACTGGCAGCGACCACGCGCGGGGGAGATGGCCCGCGGCGAATTCATCGGGCACGCGGGCATCGATAATGGCGGTGGCCGGATCGCCGACACGGGTTTGCGCGCCGTTCAGGAACGTGACGGGAATACCGGCGCGGAAGGCCAGGGTTTCGATGTGCCGGTCCCAGTCACTAACCCACGGCAGACGTGTCGCCTGGGGACGTACGAAGTTGGCCACGGTGCCCAGCAGAACGGCCATGGCCAGCAAGACCATGGCATCGGATATCCGCAGCAGGACCCCGCGTGGCATGGACCTGGCGGCCCGGGGGGTCATGGGGCCGCGGGGGGGGAGGGGGGGGCTTGCAGGTAGGCGGCTACCGGGATGGTGATCTCGCGTCCGTCACCCTGGTCGGTTTTCACAACGACGTGACCATTCAGCGTGCCGTTCGGGAGGGTGTCATCCAGCGTCAATTCAAACCGGTGGCGGGTTCCGTCGTCACCCGGTTCTGGGTCCAGGCGCGTGACAATCATGCCATCTTGGCTGGCCCCCACCTCGAGAATTTGGACGGGCCCGCGCCCGGAGAGTATCTCAAAGGGGCGCATCCGTTGGGCACCTGGCTCCACCCGGCCAAAAAAGAGAGTGGCGGGCTGGGCCCGCAGACCCTGCACAATGGTGCCTTGAATTTGTAGATTCACGTTGGGCGTTTCAGGGTCATTGCTTTGGACAAAGATGGTTTTAATTTGGCGGCCGTTGCGGCCCCGCAAGTTGAACCGCACCTGGATGGTTGTTTCGCCGCCGGGCGGGACCACGTTGTCGGTGGGTTTGACCGCCGTACACCCGCAGGATGCCCGCACATTGCGGATTTCCAGGGAAAGGGTGCCCTCGTTGCGCACGACAAAATGATGTTCGACGACTTGATCGCTTTCCCTTTCGCCAAAATCATAGACGGTTTCGGGGCACACGATTTTTGGGGCCAATGCGGCAGTCGTGTCCGCTGGCGGGGTGGACGTTAT
Source organism: Kiritimatiellia bacterium (assembly GCA_028681135.1). Taxonomy (GTDB): domain Bacteria; phylum Verrucomicrobiota; class Kiritimatiellia; order CAIQIC01; family Lenti-01; genus JAAZFE01. The sequence goes on from JAQUJC010000002.1 coordinate 37,707, forward strand.
GGCGGGCGCGGGCGGACTTTGGGAAAATGCGATGAGCGGCAGGAGGAGCAGGAGCAGAACAAACGATGTAAATGCTTTCATACGCGGCATACTAACGCAGGGGGGGCGGAGTATTCAAGTCTACACCCAGCCGTCTTGGCGGACCCGCTCCGCTCAGCCCAGGTTGAGCCGGTATACCGGCAGGGCGATCAGGAGCGTGGCGAGGTAGGCGACTACAAATGCGGGCAGGATATCAAAGTGAAAGAGCGCAGTGCGGAAGAACAGGGCGAACACGGAGCAGTTGATGACGGCACTGAAGACGAGCGAGCGGGCCAGCGCACGAGCGAAACCCAGGCCCACCCGGTGGTAGGTAATAAACAGCGAGCAGATGAGCACCACGGGCAGGGAGGCTAACACTCCGCTGATGACGGTCCCGCCCCAGAGGGCCGTAGCCGCCGCCACCGTGACGAGCACTCCGCTGGCGAGGGCCCGGACCAGAAGAGTTCCAAAACCAGAGGGGGTCCCGCTGGAGGATTGCGCGTCTACCTTCACCCCGAATTTAAATCCCAGCCAGCAGATACAGAAGCAGACGCCCCAGGCCACGATGGCGAAACCCAGCGTGGGCGCGCCATGCACGACAATGGCCGATTGGGCCGCGACCCATGCGGCTAGCGACAGACCCATGCTCCAATAAAAACCGTAGCGCGTGAGCACGACGAACAGCAGTACATAAAGCCCATTGATTCCGAACGACAATGGCGCAATGCCCGCAGCTTGGATGGCATGCTCCCGGCCACCTGTCAGGGCCACAAATAATAGCGCAATCGCCAAGGTGGAGGGGAGCCCCCCGATAAAGCCGCCCAACCGACTGCCATGGCGTTCGGCGACCGCAGTGGTGGCCGCCACGCAGAGACCGCCAACGAAAAACCCCAGCAGCAAACGGAGGCCATCATGCATGGCGGGGATACCTGGGGCGCGCGGATACGCGATAGGCGAGCGTGATGGATTGCAGTGAAAAGGATGCCAGGGCGGCTACCATTCGATTTGCAACCCATCGTAGGCGGGGGCGATGCCGGCGGGCAGGAGGCGCTCGGCCTGGGCATGGGAAACTTCGTGGCACAGGTGGATGACGAGCGAGCGCTTGGCCCCAATGTGCCGGAGCGCGGCGGCCGACTCGTCGAGATTCATGTGGGTGGGATGCGGGCGAATGCGTAAGGCATCCAGCACCGCGAGATCGGCACTCCGGCATAATGCCAGGGTTTCTGGCGGGAGCACTTTGCAGTCGGAAATGGCCGCGAAGACCCGCCCCTCGTGCTCGATTTTCCAGCCGATCATGTCGGCGCGTCCGTGTTCGGCAGGCAGGGGCGTCAGATGGCAACCCATGAAATCGAAGGGCCCGGTGGCGGTGTGCAAGCAGATGCGCGCCAGCGAGGTGCCGGGCAGGGGTGGACGGTCGAGATAGGAAAAGATGTGCCGCAGCGTTTTCTCTGTTCCCGGTGACGCCCAGACCGGCATGGGTTCCGGCATCCGATTGGTATAGGGCCGCAGATCGTCGAAGCCAAAAATGTGGTCGGCGTGATCGTGGGTCATCAGGACGCCGTCAATGTGGCGGATATCGTGGGCCAGACATTGCGTACGCAGGTCGGGGGGGGTATCGATCAATAGGGTGACGCCGCCGGATTCCACGAGCATGGCAGTACGGTGGCGCTTGTCGCGTGGGTCGCTGGAACGGCAAACCGCGCACTCGCATCCCGGCATGGGGATGCCATATGAAGTTCCGGTTCCCAGGAATGTGACACGCATGCAGCCCAGTATAGGCCTTTTCCATACTGTGGAAAACTATTTTTCCATAGCCCCCAGGTAGTGGCGCATGGGTTCAAAGCCACGCTGGTGCAGATCGAGGAGTCCGTAGGGTTGGCTTTCGGCAAACCAAAGGGGGGCGGTCGCCTTTTCGAGTTCATCGAGGAGGGGGCGGGTGGCGGAGGCGGGGGCGCCGGAGGCGACGCGGGCACTGAAGTGCAGAAACCGACAGGCGAGGGCTAACTGGGCGTGGTCAGTTTCGTCGACCCATTCGCTGGGGGTGAGCTTGGAAAAGGCGTCGGCCCAGGTCGCGGCGTGCTCCGCTACCTCACTCGCGTGGACGGGATCGGCAGACGGAGGGATGTCCCGCAACGGCCAGAAGGGCCAGGCGGCCAAGACGTCGGCGACGGAGCCGGCACGCGAAAACAAGTCAGCGGGATGCGCATCGGGCGCGTCGAAGAGCATCCGCGAGAAGGCACGATCGAAGGTGGGGCCGGCGTCGTTCAACGGATTCCAGGCGAGTTGCGCGCCAAGCGCGAGACCATGGAGTGCGCAGGGGGGCATATTGAAGTGGCCGTAGTCGCCCCAGTCGGTGGTGAGCACCCCCTGTGCGCCGAGGGCGTGGCCGGTGCGGGCATAGGCCACCAGAACGGCGCGGGCCTCTTCCACCGCATTGAAAAGGCGTCCGAATCCGCGCACCGATGGGCAGACAACGGTGGGGAGGCCGCGAGAGATGAAGGCGTCGCATTTTTCAAAATGGTTGCCGGGAAAATAGGCCCAGTCGAGGATGGCGCAGTCATCGGGCAGCTCGGAGATCGCGGCGGGATGTTGCAGGAGCATATCGCCCCAGAGCATGAGCGATTTACCGTAGCCCGCGACTTCTTTGTGAAGAAAGCGGATATGGTCGAGGTACTGGCGGGCCAGGTCAGCGGGGGAGGCGTCGGGGGTCCGGCGACCCAGGTCATGGGTCTCGTCGCCGCAGAGATTAAAGCGCGAGGAGGAAAAACAGGGTAGAAATTCGGCCAGGATACGCCGCAACAGGTTTTGGGCGTCGGGGTCGCGGGAGTACAGCGTGGCGCCGCGCAGGCGCTGGAGCCAGGTGGCCTCTTCCCACGAGGGCGCCGGGAATTCGGCCTCGGCGAGATCGCGATAGCGGGGCAGCGAGAGAAGGCGCCCCAGATGCCCAAAGCAGGTGAAGGAGGGCACCAGTTCGATGAAGTGCTCGCGGCAAAAGGCGTCCAGCATGATCATGTCATCGGCGTCGACCGCGTCGCCGTCGCCGGCAATGTCGGGGTCGAATTGGAATCGGAAGGGGTGCTCAAAATAGAGCTGGAGATGATTGATCTTGAGCGCGGCGAGGAGCTGAATGCGGCGCTTGAGCATGGCCAGGCGCGGCACTCGGCCGCGGCTGATGTCGAGATAGTATCCGCGCAGAGGCCACACGGGGGCATCGTCGATTTCAAGGCAGGGGAGGGCGACGCCGGACTGCCGGCGAATATGGCGCAGCGTTTGGAGGGCGTAGAAGTGCCCGGCGGCGTCGGAAGCGGCGATGTGGACGCCCTCAGGGGTGATACGGAGCCTATAGGATTCAGGCGTGCCCGGGACGTTGACCAGACGCAGGTCAGGATGGGGCGGATGGTGGGCGATGTGATGAAGACCGGGGAAAAGCGTGTGGAGCATCTTGCCAACGCGCGGGTCCAGGGAGGCGGGCGTGCCGATGGTAGGCAAATCGGGCAGCGTGAAGGTTCCGGGATGGACCTGGAGGTGGGTGGGGGTGGGCAGAAACTGAATCATGGGCGTAGGCATGACATGATGGTTAATGAACGATCATGTGGCTGTACAGAGTATCCGTTGCTCGCGTGGGAGAGCATGCTGATTATGACCATAGGCGGACGTCCGCTCATGCGAAATCCAGGTGTCGATAATCGGAGGGATCAAGTTTTCGACTGGGTGGCCTTGGCGAGTAGGCTTTTGATGAAGGCCAGTTCAAAGGGCTTGGTCAGAAAAGCGGTGATTTCACCGCCCCGGGCTTTGGCCGCCAGCTCTTCGGAGGGCTCGCCGGTGATCAGGATAAGGGGGCGTCCGGCGGCATTTGTTTTGAGTTGATGGACCCATTCGCCAAGATCGGGGCCGTCTGGCAAATAGATGTCGGCGATGATGACCTCAATGCTGGGGTCGGCCATTCCAGCACGACCTTCGGCGCAGGTGGCGGCCTGGACGGCCTCATGCCCCAGACGGGTGACTAGAGTTGCAAGATAGCCGCAAACAGCATCATCATCATCAATAATCAAAATACGAGCCATAACGCCCTTCCCCAGCACTTATCCAGTAACAACATAGGGTCAGTGTAAGCGCGATGCCGTCCGTTGTCAATGGGCGCAGACACTGCTAACACAAACAAAACAGTGTTCAGCGCTTGGCCGCGTGGGCGTTGTCAGGCGCCGGAGGCCTTCATTTCATTCCATTCGTCGTCCACGCCGTCCCCTTTGACCACGGCGACATTTTGCCCGCGGGTCAGGACCCAGCGAATGGCGGCAAAGAGCAGGCCAGGGGCAATCAGGCCGACCCACATCAAGTGCATAAAACCAAAATGGAAGGTCATATCGGGTTGATAGCGATAGAGATTCCAGAAGATCAGCAGGCACCCGATCCAGATGGTAAGGAAGTTGGGCAGGCCGTCGCCAGAGTGCATCCATTGCAGTCCGGGGGTGCGCAGCTTCGTGAGCGGATAGAAAATGTTGGAGCCCATATGGCCCAATTGGTCTTCGACGACATGCACGCCATAGCAGGCGGCAATGGTGACAAAACACTGCCAGGCCATGGTCCAGCCGGAGGCGAGCCAGGCGACTGCGCCCACCAAAACGCCCAGAATGGCGCCAATGGTCAGCGAGTGGGACCACTCGCGGTGCCAGGGTAAAAATTCGAGATCCAGATCGCCATTGTCCAGTGGCTTGAGGCCAATGCTGGGGCCATCAAAGATATCGACTTTCAAGCGGGCGTCATACGTCTGGATGACCTTGGTTTTGAGAGGTGCCCGCCCAATGGCCGGGTACCGGTTTTCGGTGCCCTCGACAGGGACTTGCCCGGTGTTGACCACGGGGCCGAACTTGACGAGCACTTCACCCTTCTCGTTATCCAACTTGACGGAGTACTGCTGCCAGAAGTCGGCCCCCAGTCGGATGGAGACCAGCTTGACATCGACGTAGCGTTTTTCATCGACGGCTATCGCTACCGCACGGGCGATTTCATCGGCCACAAATTGCGGGTCGGGGTTGATCGGGTCGGGCGTGACATAGACATCGTGGTGATAGAAAAAGCGATAGAACTTGAAATCGATGGTGTCGGGCAAAATGCCGCAGGCACCGCCGAGGACAAAGAACAGGGGGTTGCCTTGCATGGCCGCTTCAATGGCCCAGGGGCCAAACGAAGCGACGGCCACGCCGGACATAAAATGTGTGAAGCCTTTCATGATCGTTCTCCTTTGCTCAGGTTAATCCGAGCCAACCTGTGATCGTTTCGCCGAAACCAGACATATTGCAGGCGATGGGCAACAGCAAGATACCCAGACAATTCAGGCGGCGGGAGCCAAACAATACGGGCAGCAGCCCAATGCCGGTGGCGACGGTGGCGATGAACATGCCGACCCAGCCGGTGACGCCTAGAACCATCAGAAGGATGATGGCGAGTGCGACACTCGAGACGTGGCGGTAATTGAAGCGGTTGATGAACTTGAGGGTCACTTTGGCCAGGGGCTCCATCATCAGGTAGGAAATTGCGGCTGCAATGGCGATGCAACCGATGACGAGGTAATAGTCGGCCCAGCCCAGGGGAGTAAAGAGGGTCTTGGTCATCCAGGCCCCCCCGCCGCGGGTCAGGTGCAAGCCCGGGACGAACATCAGCATGAACGCCCCGACATAATAGATGAATTTTGAGACGCCTTGGCCCATGATGAAGATGCGTTCATCGCGCTGGGCGGTGGCGTGGCCAGCCAACATGCCGCCCACACCGCCGGTCACGATCGGAAAATAGGCGGCAATGCCTCCGCCAAGGGCGCCGGACCAGACCGAGCGCAGGACCACATCGCCGTTGATTCCTAGGCTGGTGGTCGTGTGCTGGGGGGGGACGCTGGCCGCTGAAATGATGTTCAGCAGGCACCAGGGGATGGCGAACAACCCCACAAAGGCGGGCATGATATTTTGAAAGGCAACGACATGGCTGACCGGCGAACGGGTCAGGATGATGAATCCCAGTAGACCGGCGAGCAGGAAGGTGATCACCCCGGCAATCAAGGTCTTCCAGGCGTCGAAGAATTTGGCCCACCCGGCGGGGCCGCGGTTGCCGCCCTTGGGCCATTCGGACATGAGCATGAAGGTGATGATAATCCACAGCACCCAGTGCATGTGGCCCTTGAGCACCTGCTGGGCAACGGGCAGATAGCGCGGGGCCAGCGGGGCCATGACGCAGACGATGAAGAACGCGCCGGCCAGGCCGCCGACAGCGGTGATCATGGTGCCTTCGAAGCCGCGGCCCGCCATCAGGTATTTTTGGCCGGGCATCACGGTAAATAAGGCCGATTCGTCGGGGGTGCCCAGCAGGACAGCGGGGATTGTATTGAGGATGGCCCAACTGACGATCATGCCGGTGAAGGCCGGCAGATAGACCATTGCGGGGATGGCAAAGCTGGTGCCGTCCAGCGCGAGGATGCCCAGGACGAGGGCACCCATCAGATTGTAAACATGCAATCCCGGCAGGCAGGAGAGCACACTCATCAGCACGGTTCCGGCACTGACGGATAGCAGAACGATCCAAAATTCAGACATAGCGTGATTCCCTTCCGGTCAGCGGAGAATGTAAACCGACGGGCCGGCGTTGGCCTTAAGTTGTAACTGTCCATCGTATTCGCCGATGGTGCCGGTGGCCGCGACGGTCTGGCCTTCCGCCAAGGGGGTGCGGACGTCCGCCGGCACGGTGGAGTGCCACAGGATCAGGTCGATGGCGCCACTGTCGTCGGTCAGCGTGTAGGCGGTGCCCTTGCCGAGGTCGCGTGCGGCACCCAACGTGCCTTCGATGGTGCGGATTTGCCCCTTGTCTGCGGCAGAGATGGACGCGATGGCGACCGGTTCGGGAGCGGCGGGAGCCGCTTCCACCTGCCGGACCTTGTAACCGCTTTCGACCGTCAGTTGCGGGCGGTCGCGAAAGACATCGACAACGCCTTCCATTTCAAAGAGGGCGCCTGGCACCGGCTTGTCGGCGATCCGTTCATCCACATTAGACCAGTAGGTCACGCGCAGAGATGTGTCGCCGTCGCGCAATAGTACCGCAAAAGGTTGCTTGCTGTCCGGCTGGGGCGGGGTAACGGAGGCCACCCGGGCCTGCACCCGGACGGTATGGCCTTTTTTATCGGCGGTGATGTCGCTCAAGGGGATGGCCTCGGCGGTGGCGGCCCGGCCGCGCGAAAAATCGCGGGGCGGGGCTTTTTTGCGATAGGTTTCGGCCGCCTGTTGAGCGGGGGTGCGGGAGTCGTCGGTGGCAGGCGGGCCATCGAGGATTTCCAGGTCCAGTCCAGAGCCCAGGGTGAGTTGCACCTTATCCCGATAGGTACCCACGTTGACGCGCAAGCGCACATTGGCACCGGGCAGCGCGTCGGGGTTTTCGATCTGCTCATATTCCGCCTGCCAGAAGTTGACCACCTGCTCGCCGGAGGCATCCTTGAGCTGCAAGGCATAGGGCCGTTTGGACTCCTCCGGCGGCACCTCCAATTTGGTGACGGTGCCGGCGATGGTGATCGCAGAGCCCTTAAGCTTTTTGGTGATGTCGGCCAGTTGTACTGATTCCGCCACCGCGCGCGTCAGGTGGAATTCCTTTACGCTCAGCAGGCGCATGGACATCTGGTCATCGGAGACATTCAGCGAGCCAATGAAGCTGACCTGATCGCCAGCCTTGGGCGTGAGATTATTCTCGATCATCTCGTCCATCTGCTTCTTGGTGATGAACACAATGACCGCCCCGGTGCCGTCGGTGAAGTGAAAACTCATGCCCATGCCGGTTCGGAAGGGACGCGCATCCGTTTTAACCTCGCCCTCCAGCCGAATCTGAGCGAAATTCATGGTGGGTTGGATATCGCCCAATTTAACGACGGGGACATCGCGTTTGACGGCCATCAGCCACAGCAGAAATAGGCCGATGGTGGCCAAAAGAACGGCCGCCCAGCGGGTCGCGGTCAGGCTCATGCGTTTTTCCACCTTGGCGCCGCAATAGGGGCATTTGGTAACCGCGCCGACGAAGCGCCCGCAACTGGGGCAGTTCATTTCGCTGGATTGAGTCTCGTGTCCAGGCAAGGCCTGCTTGTTCTCCGTCATACGGCGTACTCCTTGATTCCTGCCAAGCGGCAGCGGGTTGAACTTACACTGTCCGATGACTCTAGCCCAATAGACCTCGAGACTCAACCACCAAAATCACCCCCCACCACCACCCAAATCCGTAGGGCGTCGGCCAGTCTGATTCAAGAAGGAGCCCCCATGGACACACCGGACCAGAAGAAGCAGGCAGCATTGAACCAACTGATGGCGATTGGAACGGCGCGCCGGGGACAGCTCAGCGAGCAGTACTACGAGCGCAAGGCGGCGGACGGAACCGTGCGCCGGACCGGCCCGTATTACGTGTGGCAGCGTTGGATCGATGGCCGCAAGCATTCCGTCCGGATTCCCGCCGGAGCCATCGCGCAAGTAAAGGCCGATCTGGCCAGAGGGCGCCAGGTGCAGAAGCTTTTCAACGAGTTGTTCGCCGGGTTGGAACAGGCGGCGATTCGAGGAGACGCCGAGAGTAAAAAAATACACGGACGGTCCAGACGGCTCAAGGCCGGGAAGTCGCGCACTTCCTGAACAAATAGGGGTCAGTCCTATGAAATGATGTATTGGGAATAATAAGAAGGGAGACGATGTGGGGGAATGGGGACATGCCAAGGAAACCAAGAGTCGAATATGCAGGGGCCGTTTATCATGTAATGAGCCGCGGGAACCGCCAACAAGCGATTTTCCGAACAGATCGAGACCGAGAGACATTTCTAGATACCTTAGAGGAGGCGTGCGGGCGTACCGGCTGGAAGGTTCATGCATTTGTATTAATGGGGAATCATTACCATCTGCTTCTGGAAACACCGGAGGCCAATCTTGTGGTGGGTATGCAATGGCTGCAAAGCACATATACCAAGCGATTCAATGCTCATCATCGCGAGTGGGGTTATGCGCGTTTCCCAAAGTCAAATACATTAAAACATAGGACTGACCCCTCCTGTTTGCAATGGCTGCAAAGCACATATACCAAGCGATTCAATGCTCGTCATCGCGAGTGGGGTTATGCGCGTTTCCCAAAGTCATATACATTAAAACATAGGACTGACCCCTCCTGTTCAACCGTGGAACAAGATGGGCGTAACCGGTGGCTACTCGAAAAAGCTTTCTTCGCTGGGGGGGCGTTCGTTTTCGAAGATGCAGATGTTCTGGCGCATTGTGTTGCACGTTTTTTTGAAATGCTCGCAGGCGTCCAGGAAATCCGCGCCCTGTTTGTCGGGTGGGGTCTCATGGACGGAGCGGGTGGTCTTGAGAAACTCATCGCATTCCCCGGCAAAGTCTAGCAATTGGCGGTAGAGGCCCTGGGGCAGGCCCCGCGCGCCCTCCTTGGACATAATTTTGTCCTGCAATTCTGGGATGATGTCGATGAGATCGGCGTTGTAGTGGGAGAAGATATGCCGCGCCAGACCCAGCCATTCGATACCGAAACGGTCCTGGTGTCCCGACAGGTCCAGCGTCAGTCGCTCGCTAATATTTAGCAGCGCCAGAAGGTCGCGATAGATGTGAACGCGGATTTTGGCTTCTGACTTCCGGGCATGTTGCGCCTGGGCTTTTTTCTGGCGCTGGGCGTCTGCACTGCCGCCCAGCCGGAGTTGGGGGGGGGTCTTCTTCGGCTTGGGTTTTATGATGACAGTAGAGTTGGGCGGCCGCGGCTTCATGCTGGTACCCGTAGCATGTTCGCTTCAAACATACCAGCAAGAATAGCCGCACCCGCCGACTAACACGCAAGGGGAGGGTGCGCCCCCCCCCCCTCGTTATCGGCGGGGTTGGGCGTCGAGAATTCTGATGGCTTCGATGGCGGTGTGGATGGCCTCTTCCACGCCGACCTTGGCGATGATGGGTGCGTCGTCGTAGGTCAGGCCAATGGTGGCCAGGATTTCGCCGGCGCGGACGCGGCGAATACTGGCGACAACAAAGAGCGCGCCGGATTCCATCGATGTCGAGATGACGTTCGAGCGGTACCAGGCATTCCATTTGGCGTCGATGTCCTCACGGATGGGGATGTCCTTGTCCTCGATGAAGAAGGCATCCTTGCAGTGGCCAATGCCGGTATGGGCGGGGAATTTCAGTTTAGCGGCGGCTTGGCGCAGGGCCAGCGACACGTCGAGGTCGGCCACGGCGGGATAGGATAGCGGTACGTACTGGCGGGAGGTGCCTTCCTCGCGCACGGCACCGGTGGTGATGCACAGATCGCCGAGTTTGACCTCGCGCTGAAGAGCGCCACAGGTGCCGATGCGAATGAAGGTATCGGCACCGCACTTGATCAGCTCTTCGACCGCGATGGCTGTGGAGGGGCAGCCGATGCCGGTGGAGCAGCAGGAGACCTTGATGCCATCGACGGTGCCGGTGAATGTGCGGTACTCGCGGTTATAGGCGACTTCCTTGGCATTATCAAAGAAAGACGCAATCAGCGGCACGCGGCCGGGGTCGCCCGGTAGCAATACATAGCGGCCCACATCGCCGGGCTTTAGGTGCACGTGATACTGCATTTCAACAGTGGCCTTCTTCGGTGCCTTCTTGCTGGTCGTTTTCTTGGATACCTTTTTTGCCATGGTGGATTCCTTATGGTGAGGATTGGATCTTCTTATTGCAAATTATGTTCTCACGCAAAGACGCGAAGACGCCAAGATAATCAAGTGACTGAATTGTGGTGTCTTTGCGGCTTGGCGTGAGACTCCTTCTGATTAAAGTTTTTCCTTGGCCAGTTCCTGCCAGAATTGGAGGGTGAGTTTTTTCATGTTGGCCATGGCCTTTTGGGAGGTCTCGAAGACCTCCTGATGGGTCAAGGGCTGGTCCAGGATACCGGCGGCCATGTTGGTGATGCAGGAGAGGCCGACGACCCGCAGCCCGGCGGCATTGGCGAGCATGGCCTCAGGCACGGTGCTCATGCCCACGGCATCGGCACCGAGGGTACGCCAGGCACGGACTTCGGCGGGAGTCTCATAGGTCGGGCCGGTCCCGGCGAAATAGGTGCCGTGGCGCAGGGCGACATCGGTTTTTTCGCCGGCGCGCGAAAGGACTGCGCGCAGCTTGCGGTCATAGATGAACGACTGGTCCGGGAAGCGGGCCCCCCAGAAGGGATCGTGAGCGCCCAGCAGGGGGGTGACGCCCATCATATTGATATGGTCGTCGATGATCATCAGGTCACCGGGGGTCCACTCGGGATGGGTGCCGCCGGCGGCATTGGTCAGGAAGACGGCTTTGGCGCCGAGGCTTTTGAGCAGGAAGAGGGGGGTGGCCACGGCTTCCCAGCCCACGCCCTCATAGACGTGGCGGCGGCCCTGGAAAATGAGGGTTTCGATCCCGGCGGATTTGCCCCAGACCAGACGTCCGGCATGACCCGCGACGCCCGCCTTGCCCAGGCTGGGAATCTCTTCGTAGGACAGGACGCCGAGAGGGTCAAATGCGTCGGCAATATCGCTGAGGCCGGAGCCGAGGATCATGCCCAGTTGGGGGGTGGCCTCGGGGAAGGCTTTTTTGACAGTAGCGAGAGAGGCATCGAGGGGGTCACGGTTAATCATGGGGTGGGGCTCCTTTCAATGAGCAATGAATAGGTTTAATGAAGGACGAGAATGGGGGCTGGAGTTTTCCACAGTGTGGAAAACTGTTTTCCATAGTGTGGAAAAAACAGGCCGGAATTTTCCATAGCGTGGAAAACCCATGCGATATTTTTCCACAGTGTGGAACCTTTTTTTCCATAGCGTGGAAACCTCACATAACAGCGTTCCATAGCGTGGAAACCCCCGGGCATCACCCGGTGATGCGGGCGACGATGGGTTTGGGGGCGGTGACGGGGTCGGCGACGATGTCGAAGGCCTGTTGGATGTGGGCCATGGCCTGATCGAGTTTGTCCTGCGCGGTCGCGTGCACCGTGACGAGCGGCTGGCCTGCTTCAACCTTATCGCCGATCTTGGCGAGGCCCGAGGTGCCGACGGCATAGTCGATGACATCATCGGTCTTCTGGCGTCCGCCCCCCAGCACCAGGACGGCGCGGCCGATGGACTCGGCATCCACCTTGGCGAGGTAGCCAGACGTGGGGGCGGGGTAGGGGGTGACGATGGCGGCCTGCGGCAACTTGGAGAGGTCGTCGAGGCTCGAAACATCAGCACCCTGGAGGGCGGCCATTTGCTTGAATTTCTCGAAGGCGGCGCCCGAAGCGATGATCTGCTCGAGGTTGCCGCGGGCCTCTTCGACTGTGGCGGCCTTATGCCCAAGCACGAGCATTTCGGCAGTGAGGGCCAGGGTGATATTCATCAGGTCGCTAGCGGCGTGTTGACCTTGCAGGCATTCGATGGACTCGATGACTTCCAAGGCGTTGCCGGCGGTGCGGCCGAGGGGCTGGTTCATATCGGTGATGAGCGCGACCATCCCTTTGTTCATGGCCTTGCCAACGCGGACCATCGACTCGGCGAGAGTGGTGGCATCTTCGATGGTGCGCATGAAGGCGCCCGCGCCCCACTTGACGTCGAGGACCAGTGAATCAATGCCTTCGGCCATCTTCTTGCACATGATGGAGGCGGTGATCAGGGCGATGGAGGCGACGGTGCCGGTCACATCGCGCAGCGCGTAGAGCTTTTTATCGGCCGGGGCGATTTCGCCTGTTTGGCCGATCATGGAGAAGCCGCATTGCTGGATGATGTCGATGAACGCCTTTTCGGAGAGATTCGTATTGAAGCCGGGGATGGCTTCCAGTTTGTCGAGGGTGCCGCCGGTGATGCCAAGGCCCCGGCCGGAAATCATCGGCACGGCCAGTCCGGCGGCGGCGGCGAGCGGGGCGAGGATCAGCGAGACCTTGTCGCCGATGCCGCCGGTGGAATGCTTATCGACCTTGGGCCCGGTGAGTGACGAGGTATCGACCATAGCGCCGGAGTGCATCATGGCATCGGTCAGGACGGCGATTTCCTCGGGCGTCATGCCCTTGAGGTAGATCGCCATGGCCATGGCGGCCATCTGGTAGTCGGGGATGGTTCCCTGGGTGTAGCCATTGATGAAAAAGCGGATTTCCTCATCGGTGAGGATGTGGCCGTCGCGTTTCTTTTCGATTATCCATTGGGGGACCATGGGGGACTCCTTCAATTTTCAATGTCCACTATTCAATATCCAAAGATACAATCCGGCTCGGCGGGGACGCTTCGCCCACCCTTCGATCCGGTGGGAGGGCGAACCCTCCGGGTGAGCCGGGGTTTCGGGATTCCTCCGCTGCTACACAAAGGACGCACCTCGCGGCATGGCCGGGATGCCAAAGAAGCGGGCGAGGGATTGAGCGATGTCGTAGAAGCCACAGCGGATGCCGAGGTTGTCACCTGGCTGGCCGGGTTGATACACCAGCAGCGGCACGTATTCGCGGGTGTGGTCGGTGCCCTGAAAGGTGGGGTCGTTGCCGTGGTCGGCGGTGAGAATGAGCATATCGCCTTCCTTGAGGAGCGGCAGGTAGGTCGCCAGCCACTGGTCGGTCAGTTCGAGACTATGCGCATAGCCCTTGGGATCACGGCGGTGGCCGTAGAGCATGTCATAGTCGATGAAGTTGGCAATGATTAGGCCTGAGTCCTTCTCCTGGGTCCATTTCTCGACCAGCGCCTGGGAATCGAGGTTGTTGCCGGTGTGATTCGATTCGGTGATGCCGCGGTGGGCGTAAATGTCTTCGATCTTGCCCACGGCATAAACGGGAATATCTTTCTCCACCAGGCGTTCGAGGACGGTCGGCTCGTCGGGCAAAAAGGCGAAATCCCGACGATTTTCGGTGCGCTTGAATGCGCCGGGTTGGCCGATGAAGGGGCGGGCGATGACGCGCCCGACGCGCAGCGGGTCGCACAGGCGGCGAGCTATTTCGCAGTAGCGATAGAGTTCGGGGACGGGCACGACATCTTCATGAGCGGCGATCTGGAAGACGCTATCGGCCGAGGTGTAGCAGATGAGCGCGCCGGTTTCGAGGTGCTCGGGGCCGAGTTCGTCGAGAATGACGGTGCCGCTGGCGGCCTTGTTGCCGATGAGGTTGCGGCCGGTTTCCTTTTCAAACGCGGCAATCAGCTCGGGGGGAAACGAGTTTTCAAGGGGGAAGTTGTGGAAGCCGGGATCCACTTCCAGGCCGGCGATTTCCCAATGGCCGGTGATGGTGTCTTTGCCATCGGACATTTCGCGCATGGCGCCAAAGGAGGCCATGGGGGCGTCTACGGGGTCGACGCCCAGGATGGTTTGGGCGGGGCGATGGTGCAGGAGCGGGGGGATATTGCCCAGGCCCATCTGTTGGAGGGTGGGCAGGTGGACGCCTCCCGTGGCAGTGGCAAGATTGGCGAGGGTCGAGGACCCCTCATCGCCATATTCTGCGGCGTCGGGCGCGGCGCCAATGCCCACGGAGTCGAGAATGATCAGGATGGCTTTCATCTGTGGCCTCTTTCTTTAGTGCGTTACACGCGGTGGGGGAACATCATTACACAACATTATTCACTATCAGCGTTCATTAAGCAAATGGCGCGGTTGAAATAAAAACCCCGTTTTCACGGGGTGTTCTCTTCGATGATGGTATCGACTATGCCGACAATGACACTGCGCACCGGCCCGTTTTTAGATTCTAAAATCTGACGTCCTCCATTTCCTTCGTTGAGGACGAGAACGGTTTCGCCCGGCCCCGCGCCGACGCAATCAATGGCGACCAGGTAGTCATCGGTGATCGTGCCATCCGGTTTGATCTGCTCGACAATCAGCAGTTTGCGGTGGTCATAAAAGGGGTGACGAATGGTGGAATGGATATTGCCGATGACGTTGCCGAGGATCATGTGGGGCCCCCTTTCCACTGGGGGGCCTCGACGCCATCCACAATGCCGACAATGGCATGATCGACGGGGACAAACCACGGTTCGAGGAGCAGCGCGGCTTCGCGGCCGCCTTCGTAATAGATGAGTTCGTCGGGGCCGGCCATACGGGTGCCATCCGCACAGACGATGGGGGCCCCCTTGTCGGTGCCATCCTTGGCCAGGGGCTGAACCCAGAGCATGGGGACGCCTTCGAGGCCTTCGTAGACCTGAGTGGAGACCACCGTTCCTATAACTTTTCCTAGCAGCATGGCGATTCCTGTCGGTTAGGACGCAATTTCTCCCTCGAGGGTAAGCGGGTGGGCGAGATCGAAACGGGTGGAGACGGCAATTTGTGAAAGCAAGCCGTCGTGCGGCGACGTGAGCACGCGGTGCTGGGCGGGGATGCCGCGGGTTTCCAGAGAGGCCAGCGCGATATCCTGAGCGGCTTCGACATCGGTGAGATCGCCCTGCACAATGGCCAGCCCGCGGCCATCCATGCGCGGGTCGCCCGCACGGAATTCGAGCAACTCGACATTGACGCCCTTCATGGCGCGCTCAATGGCCTGGATGTTGCAGGAGACGGTGGGCGTTTCGAGAATCCACAGGGGGCCTTCGCCCATCTGGCGTTTGTTGCCCAGAATGGCCTCGTAGAGCGCGGGGTGGATATCGGGCAAGAAGGCGTCGTCGGCCACTTGCAGGCCGCCGTGGAAGAGGGCTTCTTCGTGGGCTTCGGCGACGGAGGCCGTGGTGCCGGCGAGCAAAATGAGAAACCGTCCCGCGCCGATGGTGCCGGAGCGGATCATGCCAATCGGTGACTTTTTGAGCAGGGCATCGGCGGCAAAGAGCCCGGCCGGCACGCTAGTCATTTCGATGGAGGCAAAGGCGGGATGGGGTTTCATTAATTAAACAATCCTAAAGTGGTCAACCATGGCACAGCGGCGCCAGCGGGAGAAACTACGGGGGGTAGTGATGCCTTCACCTGTGGGCGAGGCGATGGTGAAGGAGGTCGGTCCTTCGCCGCCAAAACCGATTCCAGCCTGCGAGCGGCCGTTTTTGACGAAAATCGAGCAGTTGCACTGGCGGGCCATCTTGGACAGCTTATCGATGTTCTTGGAGTGCATGACCGCGGTGTGGTAGTTGAAGCCTTCCATCTGCAAGCCGATGTCGATGGCGACGTCCACATTGGGTGCCCGGGTTATGGGCATGATGGGCAGCATCTGCTCGGTCCAGAGCAGGGGATGGTCCTCGGGCACCTCGACAATACCTAGGCGGGTGGTGGGGGGGGCGGAGATACCGATTTCCGCGAGAATCTTGTCGGCGTTTTGGCCAATCCATTTACGGTTGATGGTGGCATGTTCGCGGGGACCGGCCATCTTAGAAAAGATGACCTGTTCCATGGCGGGGATTTTAGACGAGTCGATCAGGACCGCATTGTTGCGTGTCATGGCCTGGATAAGTTTGTCGGCGACCGAGGCGACCACGATGGTCTCCTTTTCCTCGACGCAAATCATATTGTTATCAAAGGACGCGCCCAGGACGATGTCCGCCGCGGCTTTTTCAATGTCGGCCGTTTCATCCACGACGACGCAGGGGTTGCCGGGGCCGGCGCAGATAGCGCGTTTGCCGCTGGCCATGGCCGCCTTGACGACCCCGCCCCCGCCGGTGACAACGATGACGCGGATGCCGGGGTGCTTCATGAGGGCACCCGCCGTTTCGATGGTGGGCTCTGCCACGCAAACGCAGGTATTGGGCGGCCCGCCGGCGGCCATGACGGCCTTGTTCAACAAGGCGATGGTCTGGATGGAACACTGTTTGGCGGAGGGATGGACATTGAAGACAACGACATTGCCGGCGGCCAACATGCCGATGGCATTGCAAATGATCGTGGAGGTGGGGTTGGTGGTCGGGGTGATGGCGCCTAAAACACCCCAGGGGGCGGATTCCATCAGCGTCAGGCCGTGATCGCCCGTCCAGGCGATCGGGGCGAGGTCTTCGGTGCCGGGAGTTTTTTCAATGACGAGCTGGTTTTTGAGGATTTTGTCCTCGAAGCGGCCATAGCCGGTTTCGTCGGCGGCAGCTTTCGCCAGGGCTGTTGCATTTTCGCGCATCACGGCACGGATGCTCTGAATGACCTGCTCGCGTTTGGATAGGGCCAAACGGGCGAAGAGCGGGAAGGCGGCCTGGGCCGCGGTCACGGCTTCGTCAATGGTCTGAAATACGCCCAGGGCGCCATCAATGGCCGCGGGGGCGGTGGCCGGGGCCGGGGCCGCAGCAGGGGCCGCGACGGGGGCAGGGGCGGGCGAGCCACTGAGATCGCCGGCAATACGCCGGGCGATGGCTTCGATGTCTTGATCGGTCAGTTTCATGTGATCTCCCGCAGGTGAAGGGGGGCAGCGGTAGGGGAGGGCTGCATTCCAGACGACACGAAGGCCGTCTTTCCAATAGCGGACGACACGAAGGTCGTCCTTCCAAAATCGCCGGCGTCAGCCTGAATGACTGGGATGCAGCCGTTCATTTCGTTATTTGGTGTACTTGGTTTTGCCATCGATATCCCAGGTATCCACGATGGCCAAAATGACGGCGTCGACGGGTTTGTTCTGGGTCAGGGTGGTCTGGCGGGCCGATGAACCGGCCGCGGTCAGTACCATTTCGCCAGGGCCGGCGCCCATGGCATCAGCGGCGACAACAAACGATGGGGTTTCCTTGCCATCGGTGTCCACCAGGCGGACGAGGAGAAAACGGATGCCGTCCAAGACGGATTCTTTACGAGTTGACACGACTGTGCCAACGACTTTGCCAAGATTCATGGGGACTCCGGGGCTAGACTACGGACAGGGGGGGGGGCGCAGCCGCACCCGGGAGGATGCGGTCTGCGCCACAGTCGGGGGGCCTACTTGCCCTTGGCCGGGGCGCGGCCGAGCGGCAGCACCACTTCCAGGTTGGCGTGCGGGCGGGCGATCACATGGACAGCCACTACTTCGCCGACGCGTCCGCCGGCAATCTGCCCGGCGTCACAGGCGGCCTTGACGGCTGCCACGTCGCCACGAACGATGACGGAGGTAAAGCCCCCGCCGGTCTTTTCGTAGGTGACCAGTTCGACCTTGGCGGCCTTTACCATCGCATCCGCGGCTTCCACCGTTGCGGGGAAGGAGCGTGTCTCAATCATTCCTAATGCTTCAGCCATTTGTATACCTCTTGTTGTTGGTTGTGTTTTTCAAATTTGCCCGTCGTTAGTGGCGGGCGCCCGAGCCATCGGCACGCCCCGTGACCGCCTCAATGGCAGCTTCGGCAGCGCGGTAGGCAACATCGATGTCGCGTTCTTCGCCCCCGAGCCATATCCGTCCAAAAGAGCCGAACGTAATGACTTCGAGGATGTTGATGTTGGCCGCTTTTTCGGCCTCGTTCGCGGCGAGCGCGGCGTAGGCGGCGGGGGCGACCTCCATAATATACAGCGATTGCCCGCGGGTGATCAAGTTGCCGTGGCGCATGCGGTTGATCAGCATCGTCTGGTGGTCATCGATGTTGCGAATGACCTGGGACGAATAGACCTTGGGCTTTATGCGCTCGCCTTCGTCAAGATCGAGGTCCTTGAGGATGGCCGCGCCCGCCTGGCGGACATCGGCCTGCGAGTCCGAGTGAATCTCGAGCATGCCGTAGAGGCGCTCGACGATCTGCATGCCGGGGCGCACATGGGTGGACTTGAGCGCCACGTCGGTGACCTGGTTAATGGCGATGCCCGGGGAAATTTCCACGAACAACGCGGCCTGCCCCTCGACGGGCAGGTAGCCTTTGGCCACGGTGGCCAGAAAAGAGGCAAACTGCGGTTGGAGGCTGTCAATGAATATGTATGTTCTGAGTTCTGCCATGGGGGCTCCTTGCTTATTTGCCGCCGGTAGCGGCGGCCGCTTCTTCCATCATTTTCACACTGTTGGATGATCCAATACGGGTGGCCCCGTTTTGAACCATCAGCATGGCGTCGGCATAGGTGCGAACGCCACCGGAGGCCTTGACGCCGAGGCGCTTGGGCGCGACGGTGCGGGCCATGAGGGCGATGTCTTCGGCCTTGGCCCCGCCCTTGTTGAATCCCGTGGAGGTCTTGACGTAGTTGGCGCGGGCGCGCATGGACGCCTCGCAGGCCTTGACAATCTCGTCCGGGGTTAGCAGGCACGTCTCGATGATCACCTTGAGCAGAGCGCCGCCATCTGTGACGGACTCTGCCACCGTGCGGATGTCCTTCATGACGGCATCCCAATCGCCAGACTTCACGAGGCCGACGTTGATAACCATGTCGATTTCCTTGGCGCCTTCGCGGATGGCGCGGCGGGCTTCCAGGGCTTTGATTTCCGGCGCGCCAGCGCCGAGGGGAAACCCGACGACCGCGCAAACCTTGACGGAGGAACCGCGCAAAATCTGAGCCACATAGCGCACCCACGAGGAGTTGACGCAGCAACTGAAGAAGTTGTGCTGGAGGGCTTCCTCGCACAACGTCTTAACGTCGTCTTTGGTGGCTTCCGGTTTGAGCAGGGTATGATCGATGATCCGCGCCAATTGGGCGGGTGTCAGGTTCTCTCCGCCCGCCGAGGTGGAGCCCCCCCCGCCGACAATTTGTTTCACGCGCTCGGCGATCCGCGCGACATCCTGGGTGCTGAGTTCCAATTTCATCTCCTTAATGGCGGTCATGACGGGGGTGCCCGCTCGTCCGCTTTCGAGGTCCTGGATCATTTGGACGCGCCGCAGGTGCCTCTCTTCGGTGCAGTCCGTGGCGATGAAGACATCTGCGATGGCTTTCGCCTGTTCAAAAGTGGTTTGCCCGGACCCCAGGGTCAGGACGTTGGCCCCATTGTGCTCGCGAGAGTTTTTTGCCAGGACCTCATTATAGCAGGCGGCGGCGCGGACACCGGGAATTTTGTTGGCTGTCATGGCCGAGCCTATGCCCGCACCATCCACCATGATGCCGAGATCGCACCGTCCCGAAGCTACCGCGCGGGCCACCGCCGCCGCAAAGACGGGGTAATCAACTGACTCTTTGGAATTTGTTCCGGCATCGGTCACATTATGTCCCTGGCCCTTGAGCCAATCCGACAACTGGGTCTTTAATTCAAAGCCACCATGGTCGGAGCCAACGGCAATTCTGCGCGGACGTGTAGACATAACGGCGCATATGTTTAACTCTTGGCGCGCCTAGGGCAAGCCTTATTTACAAAAAAATGAGAAAAAACGTTTGACTGTTACATAAAACCTAAAAGAAGGGACTTCATTCGTCCCTAACCAGGATGGTAAAGAGTTGTTCGAGCCTGTTCAGATCGCTTTCTCAGGGAACCAGTGCTGCGTGCGCAGGCAGATTCGCCCAAATGAAGAACCGGCAGATGGCGATGGCGCATCTGTGGCTTTGCGGTAGGGCGAGGCGTTCCTGCCGAACTGCGGCGGGTTGACTCCTGATCCCGGCTCACCCGGTCCCAACCCCTCAGAGAGTTGGGACGTCTCTACCAGGGGTTGTCGAACTCAGGGCGTCCGGCAACGTTTCGACAAAGGCCTTGATCTCGTCGCGGACGCGGCGGTAATGGGAAAGGGCTTCTGCTTCGGTCGAAGCCTCCCGGGCCAGACGTGGCGGATCGTCGAAGCCCGCATGCACCACGTGTGTCTTGCCGGGGAAGAGGGGGCAGGACTCGTGGGCATGGTCGCAGACCGTCACAACATAATCAAAGTCCTGCGTTGGCAGGTCGGCGACGGTTTTGGACCGCTGGCCGGAGATGTCCACCCCCGCCTCGGCCATGACCTTTATGGCTCGCGGATTGAGACCATGGGTTTCGATGCCGGCGGAAAATGCATTGATCTGGTCGCCTTTTAACGCACGTACCCAGCCTTCGGCCATCTGGCTGCGACACGAATTGCCCGTGCAGAGGAAGAGGATGTTCACGGGGCCGCTCATGGGAGTCGTGGGCTGGGAGATGTTAGTGCCATACCCAGTTCTCTCCACGTGGCGAGCCTGTCAGAGGGATTGTCTTCATGGGGGCTCCTATTCCGTTTTGGTATTCCTCTATGGAGCAATGGCTCCAAAGACCATGCCGCTGGTCGGGGCCATGACAACGACGAGGGCCCCTGCAAGGGAAAACGCCGGCCCCAGACAGAGCACGACATCTTCACGGGCATACCACGTGGCTACGACACCAGATTCCGCGCGATTGCCTCGCGGGTAGCATCCGCCAGGCGTGTTTCATTTGTGCGGTCGGCCTCGGGGAGGGCGGGCAGAAAGCGGACCGTGATGCGCGTGAGGAAGCGCGGGAGGCGGCGGCCGCGGGGCAGCGCGCGTATGGCACCGCTGATGGCGACCGGGATGACCGGGATTTGTAATTCGAGCGCCAACGCAGCAAACGTTCCCTTGAAATCGCCGAGTTGTCCGTCTTCCGAGCGTGTGCCTTCGGGGAAGATGATCAGATTGCCGCCCTGACGCAGAGCTTGGGCCATCATTTGTAGCGAAAGTTGTACGTCGCGCCCTACTTCGACAACGATGACATTGCTGTGCCGCGCGAGCCATTCAAGCAGGCCGTTCTTCACGTGCTTGCGCTTGGCATAGTAGTAGGTGCGGCGCAGGAATGCATTCTTCAGATACATCGAGACCAAAAGCCCGTCGATAAAGGATTGGTGGTTGGCGACCAGGATGCATGGCCCTTGAGGGGGCAGGTGCTCGCGCCCTTGGCTGCGAACACGGAACATCAGGCGAACCAACCCGCCGAGGAGCATCTTAAGGAATGGATGGACCCAGCCGGAGCGGGGCAGGGCCAGCGGCGTCTTGCTGTCTTGGGGCTTGAGTAGCGAATCCCAGGTGCCGGCGCGCTCGCGGAAAAAGAGCCGGTGGGCATCAGCATGCTGGGCGAGTGCCAACACCGTTGGGAAGTCCGTGAAGACACTTTCGGGCAGTTTGACGCCAAATGTTTTTTCGATAAAAATCAGCACCGAGAGGCGGGCCAGAGAATCGAGGGCGAGGTCCATCTCCCAATGCGAGGTGGGGGCTACGCGCAGGCATTCCAGTTCAGAACGCAGGAAACGATCAAAGGCGGCATAAGCCGGGCCGAGGTCTTCGGGCTTGGGCGCCGGAGTCGAGTTGCCCGAGAAAGTGCCGACCGCCAACGCAGCCAGTTCATGGCGCTTCAGTTTGCTGAGACGGGTTTTGGGCAGCTCGTCCGCCACGATAGTCAGTTGCGTGATCTTCTTGGCGGGAGGAGCGAGGCGGTTGTAGGGTTCCAGCAATTTCCAGCGGAAATGCTCGGCCTGGGCCGCCGGCACGCCATCGAGAAATCCCGCCTGGGGTACAATCAGCGCGTGTAGCAGATCATCGCGAAATGTGACGGCGACCTCCTTGATATCTCCTGAAAGGCTGGCCAGTTTTTCTTCGAGTTCGGCGGGGTTGACTTTTTTCCCGTTGGGTAGAACCACGATTTCTTTCTTGCGGCCAGTGATGAAAAGGTAGTTGTCAGTGTCAAGGTAGCCCAGGTCGCCGGTATGCAGCCAGTCATCCTGAATCGCTTCGGCGGTCGCCTCGGGATTACGCCAGTAGCCCGGAAAAACGTGCGGGCCGCGAACGAGCACTTCACCGGCTTCAATGCGAACAGAGTCCGGCAGGCAGGGATTGCCGCAGGCTCCCAGCCGAACGGATTTGGGGCGAGGAAAACTGATCAACGGGGCGCATTCGGTCATGCCATACCCCTCCAGGACTTCAAACCCGCAGACGGTCAGGTCGCGGGCCACATCGCGGTCGAGTGCGGCTCCCCCAGAGACCATTTGGCGCAGATGACCGCCAAACTTCTTTTGCACGGGATAGAGGAGAATGCGCGAGATCGGCAGACGATCGATCACGGCCGATAGACGGTAGAGCAAGCGGCCGACCGGGGTCTTGAACAGGTTGTCGATGATGGCCTTGCGGAAGAGCGCATAGAGACGGGGAACGCCGATGAGCAGCGTGGCTTTGTGGCGGCGCATGGTGGCGACCATTTCGGCCGGGTCGAGGGAATGGGACATGATGATGCTCCCGCCGGAATAGAGCGGAGCGAGGAGACAGCCCACCAGCGGCAGAATATGATGGAAGGGCAGGAGCGCAAAGGTCCGACTGTCGGAGCGAAAGATGGGGACGCGATCGCAAACCGACTCCAAATTCACCAGCAGATTGCCGAAGGTCAGCATGACGCCTTTGGGATCGCCGGTGGTGCCAGAGGTATACAGGATGGCGGCCAGTGTATCGGCGGGGCCGGACTCAAGCGGGACCGTGGCCAGAGCCCCCGACGGCAGGGCCGGAAAATCTTCTTTGTCAAAGCA
The DNA here is from genome assembly GCA_028681135.1 of Kiritimatiellia bacterium. Lineage (GTDB taxonomy): Bacteria > Verrucomicrobiota > Kiritimatiellia > CAIQIC01 > Lenti-01 > JAAZFE01. The sequence goes on from JAQUJC010000002.1 coordinate 60,937, forward strand.
CACCACGCGCGGGGAAAGCGAGGGGAGTGTACGCAGGGCCTCTTGAACGATCGGGTGAGTCTTATCCGAGCAGAACAAAGCCACGGGTTCGGTCTGCTCCACAATGTAGGCCAGTTCAGCGGCGGGGCTCATGGCATCGACGGGCACGGCGATGCAGCGGTTGCGCCAAATCGACAAAAGCGCGGTGAGCCATTCCGGGCGGTTCTCAGAGAAAAGCACAATGCGTTCACCAGGAGAGGAAAAATAGAGTGAGGCCAGTGCCGCCGAGTGGGCCAGCAGGTCGGAATAGGAAATTTCGTCGTCTTTCCAATAGACCGCTGGAAGGGCCAGGGGGCGAAGCACTGTGAAAGCCGGTTCAGGTTGGGGCGATGTCATAATGGATAGACTCCTGTCGGACCGGAAGTAAAAACACCGGATTCATTCCAGTAACCTAGCCCATTGGTGCGTCGGTAACAACGCTAAGTTCAACAAATATCAACTCGGCAAACGCGGACTCCTAGCGGTGATTCAGTGCAACCCAAACACCATTAGTTATATTTTAAGGGCTGACCCCAACTGTGGGGTCAGCCCTTAAAATATAACTAATGACATTCAAAGAAGCTTGGCGGGTGGGGTGGGGCGGGGTAAAGTGGCGGCCCATGGACTTTTTGAAGGTCATCCAGAGGGTTTGCCAGATTGCCATAGTCCTGTTGTTGATTGGCATTGTGGTGCGCTTGTTTTTGCCGCTGATTGCTCGCCAGAAGGAATTGCGGGCGCGCGAAGCGGAATTACGGATGGAGATTCAGCAGGAAGCCGAGGCCCTTCGGATGCTGCGCTTAAAGCAGGTGCGGTTGCAGGAAGACCCGCAATTTGTTGAAAAGATTGCGCGTGAAAAGCTGGGCTATGCCAAACCTGGCGAGACCATTTTCCGTTTTATGGATGCCGAGGAGCCATAGCGGTTGCCGCCCAGCGCAATTCGGCGGCAATGGACTCTGCCAGTGGGTGGGGGTGCAGGGGGGGGGGGAGAATGGCGTAGGTATAGGTTTCCACTTCACAAAAGGTCTGCCGCGCTTTTTCAAAGAATGCCGGGGTGAGGTGGCCGCGGGTGGAGCGCAGGGGGCCGGTGCCCGCCCAGGTCAAGGGGACATGGACATGGGTACGCACGGTGGCTTCGCGCGGTAGCGCAGGCAAGTCGTGCAAGGCCGGTCCGAGGTCATCCCACGCCCCAAGGATTTCACCGTGAAGCGCGGCGCGGGTCTGGTGGAGATAGGCGGATTCGTCGAAGGGGGCCAGGGCGTCACGGGCCGCAGGGGTATTGTCGCACTCGATGGCAGCCGATAGTTGTACCCGTCCAATCTGAGTCCAGTCGAGGCCGTCCATGGATTGGAACTCGACGGCGGCGTGACAGGTGTCGAGGCACCAGCAGATTTCGGGGCCGAGGTCTGTTATACGCGGATCGAACAATGTCCAGACGCAACCGGGTTCGGGTTCGATGGCGATCTGGATGCGGCGGCCGGTGTCGTCCTGGAGGCGGCGGCAGAAGCGGGCCGCCTGGCGCAGATTGCTTAGGGCGGCACTATCGTCGGCGGGCGAATTCCAGTCGCGGGTCCATCCGCCAGGCACCGTGGTGACGGTGGCGTTCATTCCTTCGGGCACTACCCGCGCTAGAAAGGACGCTGCCGCCTGCGTATAGTCAGCTCGCGCGGGATCGCTCCAATTGGGGCGGTAGACCTCTTTTTTGACGTCTACGCCTTGGAAGGGGCCATAGGGGAACGCGTTGAGCGCCACGATGAAACAGTCGTGTTGGGTGAGCCACTCGCGTAAGCGGGGAATGGCCGCAGTAGCTTCGCGCAGGGCGCGCTGGCCCAGATGCAGGCTGAGCGGGAAAGGGTGGTCCGGCGCTACGAGTGCTTTGACGGCCAGGGCATGGGTGTCGAGTGCGTGTTGCACCGCCGCCCAAGTCGAGGCGTCGTGGACATTCAGGCAATAGGGCAGGGGGAATGGGGTGAGCGTTGGATCGGGCGTAGGCGTGATAAGGGGTCTTGGCGTCATTCCCATTCACCGAGGGCGGCGATACAATCGCTCATCAGGGTGTTATCGATCTCATGCAGTTCGATCCGCGCGCCCAGCGGCGCAGGAAAAGTGACCGTCAGGTCGCCGCCCAGATGAGCGCGAAAATCCTCGAGGCCATCGAGGACGGTCAGGCGTCCGCGGCGATCCGTCTGCGCCAATTCCGGCGCAAAGACGGGCAGGCCGCAGGTGCGCAGGGTATCGATCAAGCGCCGCACCTGCGCCTCGGGCATCAGGCCCAGACAGCCAGCATACAGGGCGTCCAGGGCGATGCCGATGGCCACCGCGTGGCCGTGGGAAAGGCGGTGTTTCGACATGGATTCGAGTTTGTGCGCCGCCCAATGGCCGTAGTCGAGCGGACGCGCTGCACCCTGTTCAAACGGATCCCCCGATGTCGCAATGTGGTCGAGGTGCAGCAGCGCGCATCGCTTCAGCAGGCGTTGGATCGTGGGTAAATTCCCGCGGGCAATTTTTGGGGCACCGCGTTCGAGGGCACGGAAGAACGCCACATCTTTGATCGCCGCCACCTTGACGGATTCCGCGATACCATCGAGCAGCAGCGGCAGCGGCAGCGATTCCAGGAAGGCGCTATCATTGAGAACGGCGCTGGGCGGCGCAAAGGTGCCGAGGAGATTTTTGGCCCCGGCATAATTGATGGCATTTTTCACGCCGACGCCGGAATCGCATTGGGCGAGAGCCGTGGTTGGAATGCGGATCAGGCGCACGCCCCGATGGAATAGGGCCGCCGCCAGCCCCGCCGCATCGAGAAAGGCCCCGCCGCCAACCGCCACACAATAGGAATGGCGGCAAATGTTGCCGGCGCGCAAGGCGTCGATTATCCGTTGGACGGGCGCGGTTGACTGCTTGATGGATTCGCCACCGACCAGCGTCAGGGGAGTGCGGACCAGATGCAGCACCTCGGCATGGGCTTTGAAGTAGGCGCGGATGTGTTGTGGCAACTCTGGAAAGGCGGTACGCACGCCCTTATCGATTAGGACGAGTGCGCGGTGGCGGTTGGTGGACGGGATGCGGGTCAGCGCCTTGCGCAGCACAAGGTTACCTGGCGAAAACAGGTGGCGTGTAAATACGACCGGAAAGGTATGCTCGACACTGATTTTCTGCAGGTGGACGTGCGCGGATGAGGATGATTTCTTGCGGGTGGCCATAATCTTCTATATTAGTCCAAACGCCGGGACTCCTCAAAAGGTTCACCCTGAGCGCAGTCCCCGCACGGCATGGTGTGTCAGGTGCGTTTCCAGGAATCCCGGAGGGGGACCGTGCGATTAAATACGGGCGCACCGGGTTGGCTGTCGGAATCCGCCGCGAAGTAGCCGATGCGCTCAAATTGGAAACGATCGCCGGCGGTGGCGGTGAGCAGCGAGGGCTCCACCCACGCGGTGGTAACCGTGAGCGAATCGGGATTCAGATGGGTTTTGAAGTCTACGTTCCGGTCGCCATCGGGTTCCGGGACATTAAAGAGGCGGTCGTAGAGCCGGACTTCGACAGATTTGGCCGTGTGGGCGGCGACCCAATGGATGGTTGCTTTGACCTTGAGGGGCTCGCTCATGGGCGTGAAGGTGCCACGAATAGCCGTGAGAACACCTGCGGCATCTTTTTCCACGCCGGTGCAGGTCAGAAAGCCGGCATTGCGCAGACGAACAGATTTGCCGGGGCTGAGACGGAAAAATTTGGGCGGGGGGACTTCGGCAAAATCGTCACGTTCGATCACCAGTTCGGGGCCGAAGGGGATATCGCGCTCGCCGGCGTCGGGGTCTTCGGGATTGTTGCGGCTACGGATGGTAGCCGGCAGGGCCTCTGGATTCTCGATGATGACGCGCAGCGGATTCAAAACGGCCATCGCCCGCCGGGCGGTCCGGTTGAGATTGTCTCGGATGCAATGCTCCAGCAGGGCGACATCGGTCAGGGAATCGTATTTGGTAATGCCCACGCGTTCGCAAAATTCGCGAATGGCGGCCGGGGGGACACCCCGACGGCGCAGGCCGCAGAGCGTTGGCAGCCGTGGGTCATCCCAGCCGTTGACCCGCTTGAGTTGCACCAGTTCCAGCAGTTTGCGTTTACTCATGACCGTATAAGTCAGTTCGAGCCGGGCAAACTCGATTTGCCGGGAAGGGAAGAGGTGGCAGTTGCGAATGACCCAATCGTATAGCGGGCGGTGAACCTCGAACTCCAGGGTACACAGCGAGTGGGTAATCTTCTCGATGGCGTCCTCGATGGGATGTGCAAAATCATACATTGGATAGATGCACCACGAATCGCCCGCGTGGGGGTGGGGGGTGTGGAGAATGCGATAGATCACCGGATCGCGCAGGTGGAGATTGGGCGAGGCCATATCAATCTTTGCCCGCAGCACCTTGGCACCATCGGGAAATTCACCGGCGCGCATCCGCTGGAAGAGATCGAGATTATCTTCTGGCGAGCGCTGGCGGTAGGGGGATTCGCGGCCGGGTTCGGTCGGGATGCCCCGATATTCTTTCCATTGCTCGGGGGACAGTTCACAGACATAGGCCTTGCCTTCGCGAATGAGGCCGCAGGCGAGATCCACCATTTGCTCGAAGTAGTCGGAGGCGTGATAGTAATGCGGGCCCCAGTCGAAGCCCAGCCAACGCACATCGGCCTTGATGGATTCGCTGTATTCGATGTCTTCTTTGATGGGGTTGGTGTCGTCCATTCGCAGATGGCAGACGCCGTCATTTTCAAGCGCCATGCCAAAATCCAGGCAGATGGCCTTAGCGTGGCCAATATGCAGATAGCCGTTGGGCTCGGGCGGGAAGCGCGTTACCACCCGGCCATCATATGTGCCGGTGCGGTTATCTTCCGCGATGATCTCGCGGATGAAGTGCATGGTGCGAGCCGGGGCGTCTGACCGGGCCTGAGCGGGGCGGGTCATGTGTCACCTTTGGCGGCATCCATCGCGGCTTTGCGTTCGTAAAATTCCGCCGCTTGTTTGCGAATAGCAACCAGGCGCGGATGGTTGGATTCTTTGACCGCGGCGCCAAAGGCTGCCAGCAGGTCGCCCGCATTTCGAGACAGACCGGTGGGAACCTCAATCGTGATCGCCACGTGGTGATCGCCAGTGGTGCGGCCACGGACATCCGTCAGTCCCAGTCCCCGCAATGTGAATACCCGACCCGCTTGCGTCCCGGCGGGAATTTTAAGCGGGACGTCACCCCTCAGGGTGGGCACCTGGATGTCGCCCCCGAGCGCGGCAATATGAAATGGGATAGGGATTTCGCAATGGGTATCCTGACCTTGACGGGCAAACAGCGGGTGGGGCCGAACATGCAGGACGACAAATAAATCCCCCGGCGGTCCGCCGCGGGCGCCCCCCTCGCCTTTACCGGCCAGGCGCATTCGCGAGCCGGTATCGACTCCGGCGGGAATGGTCAGGCTGATTGTTTGCGCGGCTTTGATCCGGCCCTCGCCATGACACGCGCGGCAGGGATGACGAATAAATTCGCCTGTGCCGCCGCACTGTCCACAGGGTTGGCGAAATTGCATTGGGCCCATGGCGTGAACCACCATGCCGCTTCCGCCACATTTGGGGCATGTCTCGCGTTGGCTGTTGGCATCGGCACCGGTGCCCTTACAGGCCGCGCAATCTTCCACGATGTTGAGGCTCAGTTCACGCTTGGAGCCAAACGCGGCCTCTTCAAAATCGATTTCCAGATCATAACGCAAGTCAGCCCCTCGGGCACGCCCACTGCGGTCGCGGGGCCTGCCGCCCATGCTGCCAAAGAGGCCTTCAAAGAAACTGCTGCCGCCCCCCCCGCCGCCGCCACCAAAGGCAGAGGCAAAGGCACGCAGGGCCTCTTCGAGATCGATGGAGCCCATTCCCCCGAAGCCGGCGCGACCATTGCCACGCTCAAAGGCATCCCAGCCAAACTGATCATAGCGCTGGCGCAGATCGGGGTTGGAGAGAATTTCATAGCATTCCGTAGCCTGCTTGAACTTGTTCTCGGCCTCCGTGTTGCCCGGATTACGGTCCGGGTGATACTTCATCGCCAGTTTGCGATAGGCCTTTTTAATCTGCTCTTCGGAAGCCGTGCGGGCGACGCCCAACACATCGTAACAATCACGTTTTTTGCTCATGAGGAAGGGGCCCTAGTCCGCGGCTGGGCCGGAAGAGACGATGACCTGGGCGGGCCGCAGCAGCTTCTCGCCCATTTTGTAGCCGCGCCGGGTCTGGGTCATGACGTGGTCGACTGGCACGGTGTCGGAGTGTTGCGCCGACATGGCTTCGTGCAGATTCGGATCAAAGGGCTGACCCTCGGCATCGATGGCTTGCACACCGGCCTTTTCAATCGCCGATAGCAGTTGGGTATAGATGAGATGGAAGCCCTCGGTAAAGGTTTTTGGGGCACCATTGTTGGCGCAATCAGCCAGGCCCAGTTCAAAATGGTCCAAAACTGGCAGCAGGTCCATCACCAGCTTTTCGCTGGCAAAAGCGATCCAATCCAGCTTTTCGCGGGCCATACGCTTGCGGTAATTTTCAAAATCAGCCTGCAAGCGCAGCATCTGGTGCGGCAGCGGCTCGGGGGGGGGGGGCGTGGCTTCAGCAGCAGTTTCCACCGTGGCTTCATCTGCAGCCTCAGCTGCGACATCGTCCGCTGGTGGAACGTGCCCGTTTTCTTCGTGCCCGTTTTCTTCCGGAGCGGGGGAGTTTTGTTTGGAATGAGAATGTTTTTTAGTCATATCAAGAGCTGGACGATACGCATGAAGTCGCGTTTCGTCAACCGCTTCGCAAGACGGAAATGATCTGTGCCTAGTGATACGAGCGGATCATCGGCGTGTCGTGTGGGTGAGGGTGATGAGCAGAGTGGCTTTCCATTCGATTAACCCTATGGTAGGCATCAAGCTCATGAATACAAAACGCATGCAATGGGTTAGCGCGCGCAGACACGTTTTTCAAATCTGGTCGTGGCTGGTGGGGATGGGGCTGGTCGCAACCAGTTGTGCTCCGGCCATTGACGACACGCCGATCGATAGCGCTGCGTATAGAGGAAAGATACGTTTGGCTTGCGTTGGCGACAGCATCACCGGGTCTCCCGGCTGCTGGCCCAACCCGATTGCCAAGATGCTGGGGCCGCGCTGGGAGGTCCGGAATTTTGGTTTGGGCGGAGGCACCCTATTATCGTTTGGCGATTATCCGTACCTCAGCTTGAAATTACCGGACGTGCTGGCCTACGCCCCTGATGTAGTGGTGGTCTTGCTGGGCACCAATGACAGCAAGCCACGGCATTGGTATTATCAGAAAGAAGTGGCGCGGGATTACCGCCAGCTTCTGGCTGCACTTAAAGGGTTGGAATCGTCCCCGCGTATTTGGATTTGTCTGCCGCCACCTGCATTTCCCGGGCAATGGGGGATTGATGACCAACGGTTAAGAGAAATGCAGCCGCTTATTCGACGCGTGGCGCGAAAAATGGGTATCCCTCTCATTGATCTGTATACCCCATTTGTGGGGCGTCCCGAGCGTTTCCCCGATCAAATTCATCCTGATGAAAAAGCGTCGCAGGAAATAGCCCGCCACATCTACAGCGCGTTGGTTGGTAAGGCTGTCCCGCATGACTTTGCCACAGGAACAACGCCACCTGCCGATGATCAAGATTAAGGTGGTGTAATAGGGCGGGGGGGCGGATTGGATGCCGTGGCCAGACATTGAGCAAAAAGCCGGGTGAGGCGCTTGCGGCCGATGGCATTCACATGTGTCATATCGCGCCAGACAGACACAGGCAAATCGACGTGTTGTTCTTCAATCGGGATAAAGCGGATATGGCCCAACTGCTGTTGTTGCGCCAGAAATTGTCTAACGTCGAGCGCAAGGGGGGCAAATTCCGGCGATGGATAAGTGGGGTTCACACGGCCTTCCAGCACCGTGATCTGTCGGCATTTGGATGCCATATCGGCCAGAAAACGCGCAAAAGCCCGGTAGCAGAGGTGAACCATGGCGGGGTTGCTCCCCAAGTGCCCATAGGCGCGTTTTTGTTCGGTCAGCGTCTCCGACTGGACCGGAGCGGCCGGGATATGAGCGGGCGAAAACGGATGCTCAAGCAGAAAGCGCGCATAATCGCGTGAGCGCCATAAGTCGCATCTGGCCGCCAGGTGCAGATCCATGAAGGTGCGCCAATAGCGAAGCCGAAAGGGCCAATCTGCTGCAGCCCACAAGTGCTGAATGCCTGCCGACGTCGCTTGCGGTCGAATGGCGTCAACGTAGAGACCATCGCGGGCGCCGAAGTCAAAGGCCGATAACATCAGGGCCAGATGATTATCGGGATGAAAATTGGAAAATTCCTGACTGGCGACCAGTTCAGCGATGAAGAGGCCCGCCACGGCCCGACGATACACGGGTTGCCCTGTTTGCCGGGCCAATTCTGGTGTGTCCACGCCATAGACAAGTTGACTGGAGCCCAGCAGAACAATGCCGGGGGCGGGGGCATTCGCCCGACGGCAAGCGGCGGCCTCTTCGCGGAAGAGGCTAACTTCCCGTGCCTGATGCTGATTGCCAGAGCGTGCCCGTACGGCTTGCCAGAAAAGGGATTGTCCCGTGAACGAGCGTAGGGCTAATTCGATAGCGAGCACTCCTAGCACGGCGAGCAAGGGGGCGATCGGCCATCGGCGTAGACTCCAGCCCCGTTCACGTTCCATCCGAATCCCCCCGCGCCAAATCCAGGGCAGCAGGCCCAGTGCGAAGCCCAGCCCAACTCCTTTGGCGGTAAACCACTGCATGCTGAGACCCGGCACGTCTGCACGATTCAGAAGGACGATGGGCCACACGAGCCGGCCTAGCACGAGGCCCAAGCCGACCCCCAGCAGGGAAAGCCATAGGCTGTGGCGCCGGAGCCACTCTCTTTCCCAAGGGAGGGGGGCATATGGTTTTTCAAAAGATGACATAATTAGCTTTGATAGAGTTAAAATTGAAAATAGATGAAGGCACGGCTCCCCGTATTGGCGAACACCAGTAACATAACGCCCAGGCCAGTATACAACAGGGCACGAGGAACCACGGAAAGCCGGAGAGGGGCCAGCATGTCGCCCGTTTGTTTCTGGAGCAGTTGGATTCCTATAAGCGGCAGGCACAACACGGCCAATTGAAAGAGCCACGCTGCGGCTCCTGGAAACCATACCGGCTTGTGGATAATGGCCGCCAACATGCCGACAACATCGTGCATGGTTTCGGCGCGAAACAGCAGCCAGCCCAAACAGACGCCATGGAACGTCGCCACCATACGCCAAATCTTGCCCCACCCGGATAGGGGTTTAGAGCGCTTCCCGCACAGCAAGCGCTGTAAGGCCAGCCAAGCACCATGAAATAGGCCCCAAAAGACGAACGTCCAAGCGGCTCCATGCCAGAGGCCTCCCAGGCCCATTGTCAGCATCAGGTTGAGATACGTGCGCCGTGATCCCAGCCGATTGCCGCCCAGAGGAATGTAAAGATAATCGCGCAGCCACGACGACAGGCTGATATGCCATCGTCGCCAAAAGTCACTTGGGCCTAGCGCAAAATACGGATTGCGAAAGTTGACCATAATGTCGAAGCCCAATATTCGCCCCAATCCGCGGGCCATATCGCTATACGCGGAAAAATCGCAATAAATTTGAATGGCAAAGGCATACACCCCCAGCATCACCGAGCCGGCCGTCCAGTCCAGCGTTCCCGAAAACACCTGGTCTGCCAGGACGGCTACGTTGTCGCCAATCACTACTTTTTTGAAAAGCCCCCAGAAAAAAAGCCAAGCGCCAATTTGAAGACCAGACCACGACAGAGTCCTGGGGCGTGTGATTTGTCCCAGCAGGTGTGCGGCCCGTTCGATCGGCCCGGCGACCAGTTGGGTAAACAGGGATACAAACAGGGCGTAATCCCAAAAATTCCGGGCGGGTTTCAACTGCCCTCGGTAGACATCGAGGGTGTAGCTCATCGACTGAAAGGTATAAAATGAGATTCCCACGGGCAGGATCAGGCCGAGACGCAGGTGGGGAGGACTCAGCCCGATGATCTGGGCGAGTGCCTCGGCGCTTTCTACAAAAAAATCAAAATATTTAAAAAAGCCGAGGATGCCGAGATTGATCACCATGCTGACCACCAGCAGTCGGCGACGGCGGCGCGAGTCGTCGCTGGCCGCGATCCCGTGCGAAACCGCATAGTCGACAGACGTCGACAACGCAATCAGCGCCAGAAAACGCCAGTCCCAGCAGCCATAAAAGAAATAGCTGGCGACGAGGAGCAGACGGTTTTGGCCTCGGTGCGGCAGGGCCGCATAGGCCGCAAAGACCACCAGGAAAAAGAGAGCAAAGTCTAGCGAGTTGAAGAGCATGAGCGATGACGGACGGCCAGCTCGCCGAGGGTGCGGGTAGTGAAGATTTCCAGGGATGCGGCGGGGTCGATGGCTTCGCCGCCGGTCATAGCTGCCTGGGCATCAATGGCGGCATTGAGCCAGCGGAACCAGCGGCCGGCCGGGAAGCGTGCGGCTTGGGCGGCAAGCATGGTGGCGGCATAAGGATTGCCCTTGCGCGGGTCCTTTTCCAGAGTGCTGAGCAGCGCTTCGCCATCGGGGGGCACCGACCACGATAGCTTGCGCCAGCGGTCGCCGCCCGACAAGTGCGCCCAACCGCGCTTCAAGCAATCGGCCAGCACCAGCATATCGCGTAGCCGGTTCTGGAGATTGATGATCAAGCCCACCGCGTTTTCGCCCTGGCCGAGCAGGCGGTGCATGACCCGCAACGTATGGGCCAGATCACCCGTGCAAAAGGCATCGGCAAACTCCCAGAACTTGCCTTCCCGTATGGGTGCCACCATGAGGGTGAGGTCCTCGGCGGTGACGCGGGTGCGGTCGCCGAGGTAGAGTGACAGCTTTTCAATTTCGGTGGTCACATGGCGCAGGCTGCTGCCGGCACGGTCAAGAAAAAGGGCCAGGACCTCGCCGGACATCGTGATTCCTTTTGCCGCAAGCAGTTTCTCCACCTGCGGGATGAATTCGCGCTCAATCTCCTTGTCCTTCTCGGGTGAGTCGAACGCATGGACTTCGCCGAGTGACTGAAACGTCTTGTAGAAGCTGGTGGCTTTGTGAACGGCGCGCGTTAGGAGCACGAGTCGGACGCCTTCGGGCAGGCCGGCCTTGAGTCGGCCCACGAGACGGGTGGTCTCCTCCTTGACGCTGGAAAATTTGCCGGGGTCGACTAACGGATTAAAAAAGGGAGCATTGCGGACATAAACCGTCTTGGCACCGCCCAGAAAGGGCGGGGTTAGCAGGGCCTCGGTCACGTTGCGCAGAAAAGCGCAGACCGCATCCGCATTGAGGTCGGCGTCGGGATCGAAGGTTTCCAGTCCAAACGCTTGTTCTTCCGGCGGGCACAGGCGGTTGACGATATCATCGGCTTTACGGGTGGCGGACAGATCGTCGGTGCCATAAACAAGAAATAGAGGGGACCCGCCCTCGGCATCCTGGGCGGAAGTTGTTTTCGTGGAGTGCTTGGAGATATTTGACGACATCATGGGCAGGATGGAATATCCGGCAGGATATTACAATTTGTAATACGCGGGCTCACAGGTGCAGCGCGGCGGGGCCGTATCTGGACCAGATGCGGCGAATGTGACCGGCCAGGCGTTCGGGGGCGTCATGCGGGCCGACATCAATCCAGACGACGTCGGCTTGATGGCGGAACCACGTCATTTGGCGTTTGGAATACCGGGCAGTACGGACTGCCGTTTGCTGGATCGCCTCTTCCTCGGTGAGTTGGCCATCCAGCACCCCGGCCGCTTCCTGGTAGCCGATGGCGTGCTGTGCTGTATCGGACAGTTGTGGGTAGCGGCCTCGCAGGGCGCGAACTTCTTCGACGAGGCCATGAGCGAACATCTGGCGAGCACGGCGCTCGATGCGTGCCCGCAACTCGTCTGGCGGCAGGCGCAACCCGGCAATCCGCGGTTTGGGCCGATCCGTTGCAGTGGGGAGCGGCTGGCCGGCGGCCAGCCGCTCATAGGCTCGCACGACCCGGCGCGGGTTGTCGGGGTCGCGCAGACGCTCATATTGAGCGGGGTTCAACGCCCGGGTCGCTGCCTGCAAGGCCGCGAGTCCTTCCGTCGCCAGCAGGGCTTCGGCGGTGGCGCGGAGGGCGGGGTTGGATGGTGTGCTATCGAGACCTTCCAGCAGCGCCTTCACATAGAGGCCGGTTCCGCCCACGACGATGGGCGTGGCATTGCAGGCGGCAATGGCCGGGGCCGTCGTACGGATGGCGGCGAGGTAGTCGCCCACAGAAAAGGGCTGATCGGGATCGACGAGATCAACGCCGAAGGTGGGCACGGCATCGCGTTCCGCCGATGTCGGTTTAGCCGTGCCGATATCCATCCCGCGGTAGATCGCCATGGAGTCGGCGGAGAGAATCGGGGTGGGCGGGCGGTTGGCGCAGGCGAGATGCTGAGCCACGGCGCTTTTGCCGGAGGCAGTGGGCCCAACGAGAACATGCGCCACCCATGCGCTCATGGCGCGGGGGCGGGGGGCGCAGGGGACGGGGAAGTGAACAGGGTCCCCAGCAGATAGATACCGACGCCAATACAGATGGCGGAATCGGCGATGTTGAATGCCGGCCAGTGCCAAGTGCCGATATAGAAGTCGAGATAATCGGTGACGTAGTCGAGGCGAAGGCGATCAAAAAGGTTGCCCGTGATGCCGCCGCACAGGAGGCCCAGCGCCACGCGGTGAAGCGCCCCCGGCGGTAGAATCTTACGCCGAAACAAGACCAAGGCCACCAGCATGGTCAGCGCCAACAGCGCCAGAGTGAGATTCTGACCGCTGAACATTCCCCAGGCGGCACCGGTGTTGCGGATATACGTCAGGTTGAAAAACCCGGGGATCAGCTCGACCGATTGATGCAAGTCAAAGGCATTTCGCACCCACTCCTTGGAGGCTTGGTCCAGCAGGAGCACATACAGGGCAACCAGCAGCGGCGTCATGACAAAAGAGGGGCTGACCTTCAGGAGTCGGACATGTCCAGCGCATCGTCCGAGAACCGTGGTTTTGCCGTGTAGTGGGTCTTGAAGGGCTGCAAGCGGCTGCGCCCGCGTTCGGCGGCATTCTGGCAAGTGACGCACGTCTTGGCAAAGGGCAATGCCTTGAGGCGCGGACGCTCAATCGGCTTTTCACAGACTTGGCAGGTGCCGTATTCGCCCTCGTCGATCCGGCGAATAGCATCTTCAATGGCGTAGACGGAGTCCTGGCGACTGGAGGCCAGGCTCAGCGCCAGTTCACGGTCGAAGTTTTCGGTACCATGATCGGCCATGTGTGTAGAGTGACTGCTGATGTCGTTGGTGGTATCGAGCGGCGAGCGCTTGAGATTATCGCCGGCCAAGGCGTTGATGTTGCCCTGGATCAGCTCTAGCTGCTTTTGAAGCATGGCCCGGAACGAGGCCAGTTCTTCTTTGCGGAAGGCGCGGCCCTTGGGGGCGTTGGCCCGAGCCTTTTTTGGGGGGGCCTTGGGGGCTTTAGCCTTTTTCACTGATGCGGTTTTGGGGGCTGCTGCTTTTTTAGGGACCGCTTTCTTTACCGCAGGTTTCTTGGCGGCGGTCTTTTTTACGGCAGACTTCTTGGCGGCAGACTTCTTAGCGGTGGTCTTTTTTACTGGAGGCTTTTTTGCGGCGGGTTTCTTCGTCGCAGGCTTCTTCGCCGCAGGCTTTTTTGCGGCAGGCTTCTTCGCCGCAGGCTTCTTCGCCACAGGCTTCTTCGCCACAGGCTTTTTTGCGGCAGGCTTTTTAACCGCGGTGTTTTTCGCCGTAGTCTTTTTTAGCTGCCCTTTCTTGGGGGATGTTTTTTTTGCCGCCGGTTTTGCTGCCTTACGGGAGGGGGAGGAGGATTTCTTCGTCGGTTGCGATGCGTTTGTTTTTGCCATGGGACACCTCTTGTGTAGCTGACCTATACGCTTGCGGATGGCCCGGCCTGCCCGGGGGTATCCGCAAGGGATGGGGTGTCTATCAGGGGGGCGCTGAAAAGTCAACTGTGGTTCGGCATCGGGGGGCCGGCATTGACCCCATTTTGGGGCAGGGGCGGCTGGGGGGGGGCATTCCGGGATTGTCGCCGCGCGGGCAAGGCCGTAGGATGGGGCGCATGAAACGGTATCCAGGGGTCAGTGACAAAGTGGTGGTGGTGACCGGGGCGTCGACCGGTATTGGCCGGGCAACGGCGCGAATGCTCAAGAGCCGGGGGTGGCGGGTGTTTCCGACGGCACGCCAGCGGGCCGATCTGGATTTGTTGCGGGGCGAAGGCTTTCAGCCCGTGGAATTGGATCTGGTCGATCCGGATTCCGTAAAGCACGCCGCCGAAGAAGTGCTCGAATTGACCCAGGGCCTGATGGGAGCGGTGGTCAACAATGCAGGCTATGGCCAGCCGGGCGCGCTGGAGGACCTCTCGCGCTCCGCCATGCGCAAGCAGTTGGAAACCAATGTGCTGGGCACCCTGGATTTCACCAGCCGCTTTATTCCCCTCTTCCGGGCGCAGGGCAACGGGCGCATCGTGCTGGTTTCGTCGGTGCTGGGGCGGCTGGTTCTGCCCTTCATGGGGGCCTATTGCGCCAGCAAATATGCGTTGGAGGCCATCGGCGACGGGTTGCGTATGGAACTGGGGCCGGCGGGAATTTCAGTGTCGCTGGTAGAGCCGGGACCCATTACAACTGATTTTCGAAAACGGGTGATCAGCGAAACCACACGGGGGCTGGTGATCAAACAGTCGGCCTTCGCCCAGCACTATGCCAAGGAATTGAGCGAGCCAGAGCGTACCTATTCACGCCCGACCGATATCTTTCGCAAGCCGCCCACCGCCGTGGCCCGTAAAATTGTCCATGCGCTGGACGCCAGGTTTCCGCATGCGCGTTATCCGGTCACCGGTGCCGCCTGGCTGGGCGAACTGGCCATTCGTTTCGTCCCGGGGCGCCTCCGCGATGCCCTGATGGTCTCGAAAATCATCGGGCGCGAGGTCGCGGATGCTCCCTCTCCGCCGACGTCATAACAGCCGAACGACAACCCCCCATCCGTTTTCGTGCTTTCTATTTTTCCATAGTGTGGAAAAATGGGGCTCGCTTTTTCCATGGTGTGGAAAAAAGACACACCATTTTTCCATAGCGTGGAAACTTTTTTTCCACAGTGTGGAAACTTTGGCAGGTAAGGAGATTCATGGACATCCAGGACATTGATGACGTAACAACCCGCGCACTAACCGAGCTGGCGGCGGCAGAGGATCAGACGGCCCTGGAGGCGTTGCGGGTGAAGTACATCGGCCGCAATGGGTTGCTGCCAGAACTGATGCAGGGCCTCAAGGCGGTGCCCCCGGCGGACAAACCCGCCATGGGCCAAGCTTTGAACCGCTTTAAGGTGGGAGTGACGGCGGCTGTGGCCGAGCGTAAGACGGCGTTGGCCGCCGTGGCTCAGACGGCCAAAGCTGGCGCATTCGACCTCTCCCTGCCGGGGCGCTGGCCGCGCCGAGGGCGCGTGCATCCCATTACTCAGTTGATCGATAAAACGACGGAAATTTTCCGCCGGATGGGTTTCACGGTCGCCGATGGGCCGGACATCGAGACGGAGTATTATAATTTCGACGCGCTGAATACGCCCGCGGATCATGTGTCGCGGGATTTGGCCGATACCTTTTATCTGCCGGGGGGCATGCTCTTGCGTACGCAAACGTCCGCCGTTCAGGCGCGCTACATGGAGTGCCATCCGCCGCCGGTGCGGATTGTGTGTCCGGGGCGCTGCTACCGACGAGACACCACCGACGCCACCCATAGCGCCAATTTCCATCAGATCGAAGGGCTGTATGTGGATGAAAAAGTCAGCCTGGCGGATCTGAAGAGCGATCTGGACCACTTCGCCCGAGAACTGATGGGGCCGGGCGTCAAATCGCGCTTCCGGACTCATTTCTTTCCCTTTACCGAACCGAGCGTGGAGGTGGATTTCTCCTGCCATATGTGCGGCGGCAAGGGCTGCCGGGTGTGCAAGCACAGCGGCTGGATCGAAATCATGGGCGCGGGCATGGTCGATCCCAATGTGTTTGAGTTGGCGGGGTATGATCCCGAGGCCGTGACGGGCTATGCCTTCGGCATGGGGATCGAGCGCTTGGCTATGATCTTATTCGGCATCGATGATATCCGCCGCCTCTACGAAAATGACGCGAGGTATCTCGCCCAATTCTAGCCGTTAATAATAAGTAGGATTTACCCATGAACATTTTGCTGAGTTGGTTGAAGGACTATGTGGACTTCGAGGATACGGTCGAGGGCTTGGCAGACAAGCTGACGTTCTCCGGAATTGAGGTCGAGGGCATTACCACCGTAGGCGGCGGAGTGCCAGGCGTGGTGGTTGGTGCCGTCACGGCGATTGAGCGGCATCCGAACGCGGACCGGCTGACGCTTTGTAAGGTGAATGCTGGCGGGCCGGCAGAACTGACGGTGGTCTGCGGTGCGCCGAACGTGGCGGTGGGCGGGATGTATCCTTTCGCACCGGTGGGCACGGTGCTGCCGGGCGAATTCACAATCGAGAAACGTAAGGTGCGCGGCGTGCTCAGCGAGGGCATGCTCTGCGCCGAAGACGAATTGGGCATTTCCGACGACCACGAAGGCCTGATGGAACTGGACGCGACTTGGGCGCCGGGGACGCCGATGGCCGAGGTCATGGGGCCGCCCGAAACCGTGATCGAGGTCGAGATTACCCCGAACCGTCCCGACTGCCTGAGCCTGCTGGGGGTGGCGCGCGAAGTGGCGGCCCTGTACGGCACCAAGCTGAAATTGCCCACCATAAATTTGTCGGAGTCGGATGTACCGGTGCAGGAAGCAACCAGCGTTGTTGTCGAGGATTTGACGGACTGTCCGCGCTATACCGCGCGCGTTTTACGTCATGTGAAGGTGGGCCCGAGCCCCGCCTGGATGAAGCGCCGCCTCGAAGCGGCTGGCATTCGGGCCATCAATAATATCGTCGATATTACCAATTATGTGATGCTCGAGTGTGGTCAACCGCTGCATGCCTTTGACCAAAAGTGGCTGGCGGAAGGCCGGATCGTGGTGCGGCATCCGCGTTCGGGTGACACCATCCTGACGCTCGATGGCGTCGAGCGTAAACTGGAGCCGGCCATGCTGGTGATTTGCGATGCTGAAAAACCGATGGCGGTGGCGGGGGTGATGGGTGGCGAGAATAGCGGGATTAACGACGCGACGACGGAGGTGCTGCTGGAGAGCGCCAACTTCCGTCCCGCGGCTATTCGCGCCACGAGTAAACGGTTGGGGCTGATGTCGGAATCGGCCTATCGCTTCATCCGCGGGGTCGATGCCGAGGTGGCGGAGTTTGCCAGCCGTCGGGCGGCGCACCTGATGTGCGAGTTGGCGGGTGCGACCCTGCTGGCCGGATGTCTGGATGTGCGCGCGGAAGCAACCACGTCGTGGAACGTGATCTGCCGCCCGCAGCGCCTGTCCACTCTGCTGGGCTTTTCCGCAACGCCCGAGGATATGGCCCGGGTCTTTGAGTCCCTGGAATTGACGGTCGTGAGCTGCTCCCCGGAGGCGGTCGAGGTGACCGTGCCGTCTTTCCGCGCCGACCTGATGCGCGAAGCGGACCTGATCGAGGAATATGCGCGGCTGCACCTGAAGGCGTTGCCGCCGGTGCGCTCAATGGCGACCATCGTGCCCGATGCCGATGACCAACCGGCGCAGGCGCAGGCGCGGCTGCGTGATGTGCTCGTCGGCCTGGGCCTGCAGCAGATCATGAACTATAGCTTTTTGGCCGAGGACCTCCTGGACCTGCTGAACAAAGACAGTGCCCCAGAGCGCGTGAAGTTGGCCAATCCGTTGACCGCCGACCATACCGTGCTGCGCGATTCACTCCTGCCTCAGATGGTCGAGACGATCGGACTGAACGTGTCCCGCCAGGTGGACGAAGTGGCCTTTTTCGAGACCGGGCGGGTGTTTCGCCAGGGCCCGGAGAATCTGCCGGCCGAACAGGATCATATCGCGATTGGCTTGTTGGGGCCCGTGGGACGGACCGGTCTGGAACGCTTCCAGCCCGTGAGCGAACGGGATATGATGTTGTGGATCAAGGGACTCTGGGAGCAGGCGGCCGCGGCGCTCCAGTTGCGTGGGGCCTCGCTGCAACCAGCCGACCGCCCCTGGAGTGAGCCGGGGAGGGGGCTGGAGATTGTGACGGCCGACGAAGTCATCGGCTGGCTGGGGGTGCTGAATGGCGCCATTGCCAAGGAATGGCGCATTCACGAACCGGTGGGGTTGCTGGAAGCAGCCGTGCACCCGCTGCTGAAAGATGTGGGCGCCCTTCCCCAACTGACTCCGCCGCCGACCTATCCGAGCATTCGCCGCGACGTGGCCTTGATCGTCGCTGCGGACGTGCGCCACGAGCAGGTGCTGGAGGTCGCGCGCGCAGCGGCCCCCGCAGAACTCGAAGCCATCGAACTCTTCGACGTCTACCAAGGAAAAAATCTGGGCGAAGGCCGCAAGAGTATGGCCTATGCCTTTACCTATCGCGCCCCAGCCGGCACCCTCACCGATGAGGCCGCCAACGCCTTCCAAGAAAAAGTAAATACCGCCTTGAAAGCACACCTCCCCGCCGACATCCGCGATGGGGTCAGCCCTTGAATCTTGAATCTTGACGGGGGGGGGAGAAGCCGTCATGATTGCGTCATGGCCAGAAAACCCAGGGCGTTGATCAAGGGCGGTATTTACCATGTGACCAGCCGAGGAAACGAACGGCAGGCCATCTTTCGAGACGACCAGGATCGGGAGCAGTTTCTTGAAAGCGTGGCGGACAGCGCGGTAATTGATCAGGTGCGCGTGTATTTGTATTGCCTGATGCCCAACCATTTTCACCTGTTGGTGGAGACACCGCAGGGGAATCTGGATCGCTTCATGGGCCGCCTGTTGACTGGCTACACGGTCTATTTCAATCGCCGCCACCAGCGTGTGGGACATCTGATGCAGGGACGCTATGGTGCGCAGGTCGTGGAAGGTAACGATTACCTGCTGAAATTGAGTCGCTATATTCATCTCAATCCGGTGCAGGTTCATGATATCAGGGAATGGCCGTTGACTGAACGGCTGCGCCTGTTGCGGAACTATCGCTGGAGCAGTTTCCGGGAGTATGCGGGCACCGCAAAGCTCAGCGGCTGGTTAGCCATGGGGCCGGTGCTGGCCATGATCACGGGAGGGAACGCGGCAAACCAGAATAAGACCTATGCCCATTATGTTGAATCAGGCCTGGCGAAGACCGACGACGATTTCGTCCGCCTGATGGATGAACGCGGGGTGGCTATCGGGTCGGATAGCTTTATCGAAACCATAAAAAATCTGCATGGACAGAAGGCAGCCGAATCTCTGAAACGCGAAGATGTGTCGTTCCGCCAGATACGAATCCACAAAAGCGTAACGGAAGTGGAAGCCGCCGTTCAGGAGATCATCGGAGATCGCTGGGGGCAATTCGAGGCCTATAAAGCAGGGCGGGTGGTGCGCGGATTCACGGCCTGGGCCTTGCGAAAATATGCGGGACTGACGCAGCGGGAAATCGCTGATCGCGTCCGCGTGGGAACAGGGTCGGCTGTCAGCCACATGATCAGAAGTGCGATGGCGTCGTCCGAGGTGGTGGCGTGGCAGCAGGCGCTAGATTCAAGATTCAAGGGCTGACCCCAATGGGGAGGGGGCGATGAAAGTGACCAATCGGTCTCCGGCTGCTGAGAAGATACGCATCTTCCGCGCCTTGTTTCGGGGACGGGAAGACGTGTACCCCCGGCGGTTCGAAAGCGTGAAGACCGGACGCTCGGGATATCAGCCCGCGTGCGCCAATGAATGGAATCGGCTTTTTTGCGACAAACCAAAAGTGAAGTGCGGCGCGTGTCCGAACCGGCGGTTCATGTCGGTGACGGACGAGGAAGTGAGATGGCATTTAACGGGAAGGGATAAGTTTGGCAAACCCTTCGTGATGGGGGTATATCCGCTCCTGGCGAACGAGCACTGCTGGTTTTTGGCGGCGGATTTCGACAAGGAATCGTGGCGTGAGGATATCGCGGCCGTGGCCGCGATTTGTCGGGAACGAGACATCCCGGTGGCGGTGGAGCGGTCGCGGTCCGGCAACGGAGCCCACCTCTGGTTCTTTTTCAATCAGCCTGTGGCGGCACGGCTGGCGCGCGAATTTGGCTCGGTTTTGCTAACCGCGACGATGGAACACTATCCTGACGTGGGGCTGGATTCGTATGATCGCCTATTTCCAAACCAAGATACGATGCCGAAGGGGGGGGTAGGGAATCTGATCGCCTTGCCTTTGCAGAAAATGGCGCGAGATAACGGCAATAGCGTGTTTCTGGATGAACAGTTTCAGCCCTATGAAGATCAATGGGCATTCTTGAGCGGGGTGCGGCGGCTCACAATAGGAGATGTGAACCGCATCGTTGAACCCGCGCGGCGCGAGAATCTCATTTTGGCGGTGGATGAAGTGTTGTCCGAAGAAAGCGACACCCCTTGGCTTTTACCGCCTTCGCGGGCGCGAGTATTGCGTCCCATAATAGGCCCCTTGCCAGAAGAAATCGAAGTGGTGTTAAGCGATCAGCTTTACATTTTGAAAGAGGGCTTGAACCCCATGTTACGGGGCCGGTTGATTCGGCTGGCGGCATTTGCAAATCCGGAGTTCCACAAAGCCCAGGCGATGCGGATGAATACCTATGGCAAGTCTCGGGTCATTTGTTGTGCGGAGGACTATCCCCAGCATGTAGCGTTGCCGCGGGGGTGCCTGGACCGCATTCGCATGTGCCTGAAGGAATGCGGAGTGCGGATGCGCTTGCGGGACGAGCGAAACCCAGGAACGCCGCTGGCGGCAACATTCTGCGGAGAATTGCGCCCTGAGCAGGCCTTGGCCGGTAAGGCGATGTTGGCACATGACACCGGGGTTCTGGCGGCTGGCACGGCTTTCGGAAAAACGGTTTTGGCGGCGTGGCTGATCGCCCAGCGCGGGGTCAATACGCTAGTGCTGGTGAATCGCCGCCAGTTGCAGGCGCAATGGGTGGCGCAGTTGGCGACGTTCCTGGACATCCCCCAAAATGAGATTGGTCGGATTGGCGGTGGCAAGCGGCAGATTACAGGCACGTTGGAGGTAGCCCTGCTCCAGAGCCTTGGGCGCAAGGGCGATGTGGACGACATCGTAGCCAACTACGGCCACCTGATTGTTGACGAATGCCATACGATTTCCGCCCCAGCATTTGAACGGGTCGCGCGGCGTTGTAAGGCACGCTATGTGGCCGGGCTTTCGGCGACGCCGGTCCGTAAGGACGGTCATCACCCCATCATATTTATGCAATGCGGGCCGCTGCGGCATCGGGTGAATCCCGCTAAAATGCGGCAAATTCAATCGTTTCGCCACACCGTGTGGGTGCGTCCCACGACTTATAGCGGGGATTCATTCCTGGGCGCGGAGAGTCAGCCGCCCCCTTTTCACGCGCTGTGCGATGATTTGTCCCACAACGAAGCGCGCAATCGCCTGATTGTGGCGGACGTGTTGGCAGCGGTGAAAGAGGGGCGCTCACCAGTGGTGTTGACAGAACGCAGAAACCATCTCGCCGAGTTGGCGGCACGGCTGGATGGGGCGGTTCGGCATTTGGTCATAATGCGCGGGGGGATGGGGCGGAAACAACTGGCGGCCATTGACGCGCAACTGGCCGCGATTCCGGATACCGAACCGCGTGTCCTGTTGGCAACCGGCAGTTATTTGGGCGAGGGCTTCGACGATGCGCGCCTGGATACGCTGTTTTTGACCATGCCGATCTCGTGGCGCGGTCGCATTGCGCAGTACGCCGGGCGGCTGCACCGGGCCCATGCCGGGAAGCGGGAGGTTCGGATTTGTGACTATGCCGACCTGAATGTGCCGATGCTGGCGCGGATGTTCGACCGCCGTTGCAAGGGGTATCGCGCGCTAGGCTATTCCATTCTGTTGCCGCTGAAAACCGTGCCGGGCTGGCCAGAGGAAGTGCCGATGCCGGTGTCATCGGGATGGCAGGAAACCTATGCGGATAGTGTGCGAAGGCTGGTGCGCGACGGGGTTGAATCGGAGTTGGCGGGCTTGTTTGTCGAGGCCACACAACGAAAGGTTCCAGAGGGGATGACGACGGGAGTGGCACGCGCCCGCAGCGCAGTGGAAGCTTTTCTCTATCGCCGACTGGAAACGTTGCCGGCGACTTCTGGGCATTTCCAGTTGAATGCTCAATTGGGTATTCCGTTCGATGGGACGGGGGGCATGGAGGTGGATTTGTTGTGCCCCGAGCGACGGTTGGTGATCGAGATCGATGGCCCGCACCATTTTGCCGGGGCAGAGGCCTATCGGCGGGATCGACGTAAGGATGCGTTGCTGCAGGAGAATGGGTATCATGTGCTGCGGTTTCTCAGTGACGATATTGCGGATCGGTTGGGGGAGGTCTTGGATGCCATTCTACGGGCATGGACTTCATTGGGGTCAGCCCTTAAAATATGAATTTGATGCTAAATTCATATTTTAAGGGCTGACCCCAATCGTGGCTTTGCGTTGGCCAGAACAGTTATGCTAGGTTGCCCGGGATGCTATCACCCCTCCACTTTATTTATGTTCGGAACATCGTCTCGCGGACGGTTACTGGGACCTTTCAGGAGATCGCATTTGCGGTTCGGGTGTTGAACATTGGCCATGGCAAGCGAGTTGGGATTCACTGGTGCGGCGAAGACGGAGATTGGCGGGAAAGCCCGGCGGACTACCGGTGCACGCTGCCCGGCGGCGACGAGGTCTGGGTGGCGGAGGTAGCGGTACCGCTGACCATGGAGTCCTCCATCCCGGGCAACATTCAGTTTTCCGCCTGCCTCGAACGCGGCGACGAGCGCTATTGGGACAGCCGTTTTGGCAGCAACTACCGCTCCGACGCGGATTCGGGGGTTATTGTTTTTGATGCGCTGGACCTGCGCGTGGTGGGCTGCCGCCCCTGTTTGCCAGCAGCGATGGTGTCGCTGCCGCTAGAAGTCGCGGTGCGTCAGGAGATCGAGCCGACCTCTGTGATCATTCATTGGACCACGGATGGCTGGGCGACGCGCCAAACCACGCCGGCTTATTTTCGGCGCGATCACTGGGACCGCAGTGTCGGCAGCAATGCGCGCAACCCCAATCGCTATGGGTGGGGGATATGGGCCGCCCGCCTGGCCCTGCCGCAGGCCTATCGGGTTGAATTTGTCGTGGAGTGCCACACCGCAAGCGGTGTGGTCTGGGACAACCACGCCGGGGGCAACTACCGCGTGCAGCGCGATACCCTCAAGGTGATGACCTTGAATCTGCATACCTATCAAGAAGAGGAGGCCCTGGAAAAACTGGCCACCGTCGCCCGCGCGATCCGCGAGCGGGACATTGATCTGGTTTGTTTGCAAGAAGTGGGTGAAAACTGGAATGGCGGAGAGGGCGACTGGGCCTCGAATGCGGCACGCATCATCAACGACCAGTTGCCGCGGCCCTATCATCTGCACACGGATTGGTCGCATCGGGGCTTTGATCGTTTCCGCGAAGGCGTCGCAATTCTCAGCCGCCATCCGTTCCGCGGCACGGATGCCGGCTATGTATCCGACAGCACCGATCCCTATGACATCCATGCGCGCAAAATCGTAATGGCCCAGGTGAGCGTGCCCTTTATGGGAATGCTCCATGTTTTCAGCGCGCACCTGAGTTGGCCCGCCGATGGTTTCAGGGTGCAATTCGAGCGTTTGCGCCGCTGGGCCGCCGAGCGGCACACGCCGGAAGTGATCGGGACGCTATTGTGCGGAGACTTTAACATCGCGGCTGACAGCGAGGCCTTTGGGCAGATTGTGCAGACGGAGGCATTCGAAGAACAAGTCTTGAAGATATGGAATCCACCGGCCTTTCAGCGTGTATTTCGTGATCGGCAGGAGACATCGATGCAGGTTCTGGCGGGTGACGGACGGATTGACCACATCTGGCTGAGCCGCGGCTCACAGTTGCGCGCCATTGCGGCCGAGGAGTTGTTCACTTCGACGACCTACGGCCGGGTCTCCGACCATACGGGTTACCTGGTGGAGTTTGAACTGCGCTAAGAAGGCGGTTATGGACTACGCGGAACAATTTGCGTTGCCAACCGAGGCGTACCTGAGTGCGCCCTATGCCCGCCGCAACGACTTTCGCGATCTGTTTGTCCTGCGCTGGGGGCGGCTACACTTCCAGGTGAACTGGGGCGTTGATTTGAATCTCAAAGTGCTGCTCAAGGTGTTCCATGCCGATGGCACCTGCGAGCAGTATTTGGCCCACACCGATCCGTGCGAGGTGCAATGGGATCGGCATCGCCGCGCCACCCGCGACCTATTTCTGCACCCCCGGCCGATGCACCAGGGGCACATCACGGGCGTCAAGTTTTCCTATCTTGTTCATCATCAGGGCCGTTCGATTCCGTCGCGCCTGGAATATATGTTCATGGACGGGCCCGAGTTTCATCAGCCCGGCGAGGTGCGTCGCAGCGTGACGGAGCAGTGGGCCACGCCAAATCTGTGGCGCACCCACGAGGTGGATGCCGGGCAGCTCCAGCGCGACGTGGACCACATCAACCGCCATTTTGAATCGCTCCATCTGACCCCCAAATTCACCAAGGGGCAAGCCTGGCACCCCTATCATCCCAAGCGGTATATTCACGATCAGATCGATGCCATGGTCTGGCGCCAGCAAACCGCCCCTGGTCGGCCCTGTGGCATCAAGGTCTGCGTGGATTGCATTGACGATGCCGACTTCATCCGCCATCTGATCCATGCTCACCGCTGCGGAGTGCCGGTGCAGTGCATCGTGGACTGGCGCAAAATGACGCTGACCAACAGCGACAACTATCTGGCGCTGAAACGCTCGGGCATCGAGTTGCTGGGCGAAATTTGCACCACTCATGACCCCTTGGCCGAGGTCGCCACCGACATGCACAACAAGTTCATTATCTTTGGCGACGAGGATGCCATTGTCGGGTCTTTCAATATTACATTCGACCGCTGGGGCAGCAATTGGGAGTCGGGCATGACCTTCCGCTCCCAGGGCGTGTGTCGGCTGCTGGACAATATCTTCCAGGCCTGCCGGGGCGGGGTGGTGCAGCGCTATGGCATTGATCCGTTTGCGTCCTTCAATCTGCTCTACACCTTTGGGCGCACCGCGATGCTGAATGGGCGCTACTACCGTCCGCACCATGCGATCCTGGCAGAAATCAACCGGGCGCGACAGTCCATCCACCTGTGCCTATTTTTGATTGGCGAGTTACGCGGGGAACATGGCGACAGCGTGATTGATGCGTTGATTCAGGCCTGGCGCCGCGGCGTCTATGTGCGGGTGATTCTCAACGGCCATTTGGCGTGGGAAGGCGATCCCGGACGGGAACGCTCTCTGGTCGAGGAACTGCGCCGCCCTCTGCTGCCCGCCGTGCGCCGCCTGCAGGAAGCCGGCCTGCCCATTGCCCTGGTCTATGGCGTCCACGACCGCCCCGTCCCGTATTCGCCGATCCATTCCAAACAGTGTGTGATTGACGAGCGCATCGTGATCGACGGGTCGTTCAATTGGTACAACACCTCCGTGCTATCCCACGACCTGCTGGCGGTCATCCACAATCCTGGCGTAGCCCGGCTGTATCTTGATGAGGCCGCTCAGATACTGGCCTCTTTCCGCGTCATCTGGATCAGCCAGACCCGTTGAAGCACGAATCGCCCTGGCATGGGGGGGGGGGGCGTTACCGGTTGAAGTCGGCAAATTCTGTTGCCAAGTCGTCGATATCGGTCCACCCATAGGTATCCAGCAGAGCGGCGGTAGCCCTTTCGCCTGCCATGATGCGGGTCAGGAAGGCAGTCCACTTTTCGCGCGGCAGCTTCCAGAGCATCCAGCCCACCAGTTGTTTGGCGGTGGCATAGAACCGGGCAACCTCCGCCGGATCGGCGGGATAGTCGGTGGCGGCGATCAGGTCTGCCAGGGGGGTGCGGTCGCGGAGGGCTTTGAATACGTTGCGTTCCCGGTGGGTCAAGCCCCGGGCGCGGCGATAGGCGAATTCGCCATAATATTCGGCAAGGCCTTCGTTGAGCCACAAGGGCAGACGCACGGTCAGGAAGCGATTGACCACCAGATGGGTCATTTCGTGAGCCAGCATGCTCATTTTATCGGCCTTACCGCGGCCAATTTCTTGCAGGTACATGGCCTGTCCACGGACAAACGAAGCCGCCCACGGTTCCAAGCCCGGCGTATTCGCCACCACGGTTTGCCAGTCGCGCGGTTTACGGAAAATGAAGATATGGGACCGCCGCGGGTCCATGCGGTCCTGCAGCGCTGGCAGATCGCCCGAAATGGCGTCATAAAACTGCTCCCCCATGCGCGCCACCCGGGTGGCAAAAGTTTTACGTTCATAGTGAACGACAAAATGGCGCGTTTGCAGGTGTCGCCAGCGAAAGTCGGCCTGCTCCAGCATGGCCACATCAGCCGGCAGGAGCCCGGCATGATCGACGGCGTCGCGGGCGACATCCTCCATCTCCACGGCATACGCCGGGACCACCACCAGCGCCAGCAGCATGGCTGCCAGCGCAACGAGGCGCGGCGTGAGTAGACGGCGCGATGTCAAGCGTGGGCTACCACTCAATCGAAACCGGGGCATCCTCGAACTGCTGTTCTTCGAATGCTTCAATCATGGCTTGCTCTTGATCATCCGTATTGGTCGGGGCCACCGAATCGTCCGCCATGCGTTCGGCGGGCGGCGCCGGGGCCGGTTCGGGCTGAGGTTGACTGCACCCCGCCAACGCCAGGCAACTCACTGCGACCAAGTATTTCCAGAAGGCATGTTTCGTGGTATTCATAGTGGTTCAAGCGTATAAAAGTAACCGATGAGATGCAAGCCAAGTGAATGCGATGACGACTAAAAAGACTAAAGCAACACCCGTGGACCACCCTATGGATTGGGCCATAGATGGGCAATTGGTTGCGTTTCCGGTTGCCGACGGGCGCATGCTCCGGCGGCGGGATGGGTTCTACCGACCGGGATCGCAGGCCGATGCTCCGCTGCTCATATTTGTGCATGGCATGGGGAGTAATTTTTATCGCTCCGAGCTTAAGAAGGCCTTTTTAGAAATGGCTCCCGCGTTCGGCATGGGCGTGTTGTCGTTCAATAATGCCGGCGCCGAACGCGAGACAGAAACCGAACGCTTCGGCGCCTGTCTGCACGATCTGGATGGGGCCGCCGAATTCGCTCGGCGCCGCGGCCACCGGACCCTGATCCTGGTAGGCCACAGCACGGGCTGTCAAAAAATCGTCTATTGGCAGGCCCGTCGTCAGCATCCGGCAGTGGCCGGTCTAGTGTTGCTGGCACCGGCAGACGATCATGCCATTTTGCGGCGTGACTTTGGCCGGCGTTTTGATGGCAAAGTGGCCTGGGCCCGCCGCCAGGTGGAGGCCGGTCGTCCCGAGGCTCTTGTCACCGGCTTATACCAGTCCTTCGGTGCCGCCCGCTTTCTCAGTGTGGCCAATCCGCGTGCCACGGAAGCCGGCCTATTCCGCTACGATGGCCCGCTGACGTATTTCCGCCGCATTCGCTGCCCCCTGCTGGCCGTATTTGGCGAAAACGAGGAGTTTGCCGTGATTCCGCCCGCGGAGATGCTGGCCATTTTGCGCCGTAAAAGTACATCTGTCGATTTTACTGATTGGCTGGTTCCCGCCGCCGATCACGGGTTTCACGAGTGCCAAGTGGAATTAGCTCTGGCGATTTGTGAATGGGCTCGGGAGGCGGCCTGGTGAGACTGACCGGCGGGGAACACAGCGGACGGTTGTTGCGTGTCGCGGCCAGCGGCATGCGCCCCACCCAGGATAAAGTCCGTGCCGCGATATATTCATCGCTGGCCACCCACGTGCCGGGAGCACGCGTGCTGGATTTGTTTGCCGGCACAGGCGCCATGGGGTTGGAGGCCTGGAGTCGCGGCGCCGCGTGGGTGGAGTGGGTTGAATCCGCCCCTGCCAGTCTGCGCGCTTTGCGGGCCAACATGGCCGCGCTGAATGTGCCACGCGGGGCGGGGCGGATCATTGCGGCCGATGTATTTCAACGGCTGGCCCGGCCGTGTCCAGGCGAGGGATTTGATCTGGTATTGGCCGATCCCCCTTACGCCCAGGCCCGGGGCGAGGGGTGGCTCGAAACAGTGGCTGGGCTGCTGGCGGACAACGGCTGGATCAAAGAGGGCGGTATCTTGGTCTATGAGACAGAAGGCAACGATGCCTTGCCGGACCTGCCGCGCTGGCGACAAACCCGCGACAAGCGCTATGGCTCGACCCGCCTGCTGATCTTGGTGCGTGAATCGACAGTCACCCCGGAGTAGCGCAGCTAAGGGCGGGGGGAGGGGGGGGGGTAATGGCAGAGGGGATGAACAGGAAAGCAGGCCGTCCGGGGCACAAAGAAGCCCGCCGTGGGGAAGACGGCGGGCAGGGGGCAGCGGGAACCCGTTAGTTTTTGCCGCGGCCCTTGATACCGACGGTGCTGGTCTTGACCTTTTCCTTAGGCCGCAGAGCGCGCACTGCTGCGCCAGCACGCCACATCTCGGAATTGCCCATGACGGCTAACTCGGCATCGAGCTTTTTCTTGTAGTCGGCTCGTCCGCAGACCCGGATGACGCGTTTGGCCTCGGCCTGGCTCTTCACCGCCGTATACAGCTCTTTGAATACCGGCATAACGGCTTTCTTGAAGCGCGGCTTCCAGTCGAGCGCGCCGCGCTGAGCGGTGGCGGAGCAATTCGAATACATCCAATCCATGCCATTTTCATCCACGAGGCGAATCAGGCTTTGGGTCAGTTCTTCGACCGTCTCGTTGAAGGCTTCGGAGGGGCTGTGGCCATTCTTGCGCAAGGTATCATATTGGGCCTCCATGATACCGGCCAGGGCCCCCATCAGCACTCCGCGCTCACCGACGAGGTCGGAGGTAACTTCGCCTTCAAAGGTGGTGGGAAAGAGGTAGCCGGAGCCCACGGCGATGCCGATGGCGAGGGTGCGTTCGCGGGCACGCTTGGTGGCATCCTGGGCGATGGCAAAGCTGGAATTGATGCCGACGCCAGCCAGGAAGTTACGGCGCACGGAGGTGCCGGAGCCCTTGGGGGCCACCATGATTACATCCACGGTCTTGGGCGCCTTCACAGTGGTCAGATTGCGATAGACCCAGCCAAAGCCATGGGAGAAATACAGCGCCTTGCCTTTGGTGAGATAAGGTTCCACGCGAGACCAGACATGCTTGAGGGCGCCATCGCTCACCAGCATCATCAAGATCGTACCTTTTTCGCAGGCTTCTTCGATATCAAAAAGCGTTTTGCCGGGTTTGAAGCCGTCCTTGATGGCGCGCTTCCAGTCGGCAGCAAACCGTTTATCCTGCCCCACGATGACCTGGATGCCATTGTCGCGCATGTTCAGGGATTGGGCGGGCCCCTGAACGCCGTAGCCGATCACGGCGACCACTTCGTTCTTCAGAGCCTTCTGGGCTTTCTTCAGGGAAAATTCCTTGCGGGTGACGATGTCTTCTTTCACTCCGCCAAAATCGATTTTGGGCATATCAGTTCTCCTTGTCGTTGATTGGACAGAGGCGAGCATAGGGGGTGGGCAGCAGCGGCGCAAGCGTTTTTGAGGAAGACGCGGCGGAGACGCTGGGGATGGCGCAGAGTAGCGAATAGGAAACAGCCGGAGAATGCAGTTGAAAGTCAGGAGGACAGAGCAAAAAAATGGGGGAGAGATTCAGGAGCCACTCCCGCCATTGGGCTGCACCCAAAATAACGTTGTAACAGGCCCACACGTTATGGAACATATGCGCCCATGATCACATTTGACGACTATTCTGACGCCTATGATAATTGGTTTCAGCAAAACCAGGTTATTTTTGAATCCGAGCTTCGCCTCGTGGCGCATGTGCTCGGGACAACGCCCGGCAGGACGCTGAGTGTTGGCTGCGGAACGGGCCTGTTCGAGCAGCTTTTGAAAGTGCAGCATGACATTTCCGTGACTGACGGCTTGGAGCCATCGGGGCCGATGGCCGAGATCGCGCGCAAGCGCGGCCTGCGAGTTATCGAAGCCAGTGCCGAAAAGATGCCATTTGAGGATGGCCGTTTCAGCACGGTGATGTTTAACGGATCGTCGGGATACATTGCCGATTTGGATGCCGCCGTTTATGAGGCCTACCGGGTACTGACGCCCCAGGGGCGACTGGTGCTGATTGATGTGCCGGCCGAAAGCTCGTATGGGCTTTTGTATCGCCTAGGCGGGGCCTATGGCACATGGGCGGATGAGCGGTTGCGCGGCGTCCTGCCCACAAACCCCTACCCCGTCGAGTTGGCCGGCGGCGCCAACTGGCGGCCGACGCAGGACAAAATCGATTGCGCGCGGAAGGCGGGCTTCACGAATCTGACCTATGCGCAGACCCTCACGCGTCATCCGTGTTTTTCCGACATCACGCCGCAGGACCCCATTCCCGGATATGACTCTGGAGATTATGTGGCGGTGAGCGGCGTGAAACGGTAGGCTCACCCCATGTCTGCCCCGTCTTTTTATTCCTGTTGCCTGGACCGTTGCGGTTCGCTGTGGGAGCAGGCGGTCGCGCATCCTTTCGTGCGGGGGCTGGCGACGGGCACCTTGAGCCTGGCACAGATTCAGTGCTATCTGATTCAGGATGGCATCTATCTCACGGGCTATGTGCAGGTTTGCCGCGCGCTGATGGAACGGGCGGCCACCGATGCCGACCGGGCCCTGTTTGAGGAATCCGCGCGGCTGTCGGAAGAGGCCGAACGCGACATGGAGGCGCGGCTTGCAAAAGCGCTGGGGATTTCGTCGCTATCCGGTTCACCGCTGCCGGCGACAATAGCTTATATGAACCAGGAGCAGGCAGCCGTACAGGATGCCTCGCGGCTGGTCGCATTGGCGGGGGCGACCCCCTGCAACGTGGTCTATGCCGCGGTGGGGCAGCGGTTGCAGGCCGAACCCGACACGGCCCGGGCGGAGCATCCGTTCCGCGCCTGGCTCGAACTGTATGCGGATGCCGCCGTGCAGGTTCTCGCCGACCGCTGGAAGGACAGACTCGACCGCTGGGCGCTGGAGGCGGCCACCGACGAACAGCAGCGCGCCCTGGAGGCTTTTGCCGCCAGTATGCAGTGCGAAGTCGACTTCTGGGAACAGGCCTGGCAGGCAACGTAACGTCATCGAGAATGTCACCCGTGGCCATTCACCAAGACTGCGGGAAGGGGGGGGGGGGGCGGCTGTTTGCAATGGTGGGACCTGATTGGTTATCCCCCTGAACCGCCCCCCATCAATTCCGCCATCCGGCGGCGATCAACGACCATGCCCCGGCCGCTGGGCAGTCTTTTGGAGCG